>JAJPKB010000088.1 GCA_021323915.1 Chloroflexota bacterium
CACGTGGGATACGTTGATCTTGCTGTCCGGAAAGCTGGGCATTTCCTTTTTGTTGGAGATCTTGCCAGCCGAGCAACAGCCCATCTGGGAGCCGGAGTCCCACCAGGGCGCGGCGATCGAAAAGGTCACGTCGCCGGCGAGCGGCACCCGGGCGTATGTGGCGACCGCTGTGTCGGGTACCGCGCGACCGGATGCGCCGACAGCCTGGTAAAGGCGACGATCTCCTGTTCCCGTCGGGCATGGATCGCGGCGGTGGTTGCCACCAGACGCCAAGGTTCCAACGATCCACGAACGATGGACGGGAACCGCGCGGGGAGAACGGCAAGCGGGCCATCCCGTGCCCCGATCAATCCGGCTCCTCGTCGGGGTCACGGTGGCCCCAGTCGAAGTCCGAGCACGTCCGACACTTCGGCAGCGCTCGTTTCAGCGCCGCGATCCCCGACCCGCGTCGGTGATGTTGGTCAGCTCCAGGGACAGGTTCTTCAGCCTGGTGAGGCGGCTCAGATAGACCGCCGTCGAATCGCCAAACGCGGTGTTGGTAAGGAAGAGGGTATCGAGATGGCGCATGCTCTCGAGGCGAGCAAGGCCCGGCCCCGAACCTCGCTGAAAGTCAGAACCAGTTCCCGCAATTGGCGGAGCCGGGCAACGTGCCGCAAGCCTTCGTCGGTTACCCCGGTTTCGGTAAGGTCGAGCCGCCGCAGACTCCGTAGACCCGCGAGGTGCGCGAGCCCCTGGTCCGCGTTGGGTGCCGCGCGACGACAACCAGACCCGTGGCTCGTCGCCCTCCGGGAAGACGGGCCTTCGCAAGCTCCACAATTTGACGACTGGCGGCTCTCCCAATTTACTACCCCGGAGTGCGGTCGGTCGATCAACCATTCAAGGAGTTAAGCGTGGGAGCAGCCCAGTGTCAAATCCGGTGCCAGCTCGTGGCCGTCCTCACTCCTTCCTCGCCGTTCACAGCTCCCCCCGAAAGGCTTTGTCGAGGATCGACGGCAGCAAGGCATCTAGCCGCGTATCAGACAGAACCTGAAGCCTCCTCACGGAGTCAAGTCGCTCGAGCAGTTGCCCAAACCAGACCTGCTTAGAGAAGGCGGGAACCGGCACCTTGATTCGCTCGAGGGCCTTCAACCCGAGGGTCCGGTTTCGTCCCGCTCCGCCCGGCGATGCCTCTCCTAACTGTCGCAGCCCGGCTTCGGTCAGGAAGTGAAAGCAGAGGTAAGCGGGCGTCGCGAGGCCGGGCGCCGGAACGCAGGTGAGGAAGCGGTGCGAGCCTACTCGACCATCGTCCTCGGCCCGCGCGACGGCCACCGCGCCCTCCCAGGCAAAGACGATGTTGAGCAGCAGATCGTCGCGTTTGATCTCGAAGACCCTTTTCGCGCCCAGCGACGCGCCGGTCACCGGCGCTTTGTGAACGGTCCCGTTTCCGAAAGACCTGATTCCAAGCTCATAGTATTCGCGCGCAGGATCTACCGCCACCGGTCAAGAATCTTGGTTGATCGGGATGGAGCGATTACCGATCGGTCTTTTAAGGCGGCCGCTCCTGCTCTACCACGGAGTTGAGCTCCTGGTACTCAGGATCCTTGTGGACGAGAATGGCTCCGGCGTCGATAGCGAAGGCCGCGATGAGGGCGTCGGCCAGGGATATTCAGTGCCGCGTCTTCCGGGTGCCGGTCGTCAACAGGACGGCCTCGGAAACACGGTCTACCCAGACCGCTGGCAGTTGGCGGATGAGCGCCAGGCGACGTTCCGCTTCGTCCTCGGTGCGCTCTCGCCGGGTAATGTAATAGATTTCCAGGCCAACCACGAACGGAATGATGATCCGATCGGCGCGAAGCAGCTGCTCGACCCGGTCAGCTCCCGCATCGTCCTCCATCAACAACGTGAGCGTCGCCGAGGTGTCGAAGAGGTGGGCCTTACGCTCGCATTCGGTCAACGCGGCGCGCCGCTAACAGGCGCTCGACGAGCTTTTCCCCGCGCCCGATACCTCGGAGGGCGGCGATGGTGTCGACCCACTCGATTTGTGACCCTTCTTCGAGGCCGAAGCGCCGGCGCAGCTCGGCCGGAATGACGGTCCGCCCCTGCCGACCCACGGTCGTTCGCATCCGGCGATGGCCTTTCCTCGCGAAATGTTAGGCCAAAGCTACAGGATCTCAATGTCTGGCGCAAGCCTTGATCGGACGGGGTCTTCGTCGCCCTTTCCAGCGTGTTAGAATCAAGCACGCGATGACGACGAGGTGACGTGGTGCGGCTGGCGAATCGGGTGGCGCTGGTGACCGGCGCCTCGCGGGGCATCGGGCGGGCGATTGCTATCGCCTGCGCCCGCGAGGGCGCCGACGTGGCGGTGATCGGCCGCGACCGGAGGGCGCTGGAGGAGACCGCGCGGCTGGTGGCCGAGACCGGACGCCGGACGGTGCCGATCGTCCAGGACGTGAGCGACGTGGCCGGGACCCGGCGCGTGGTCGAGCGGGTCGCGAGCGACCTGGGACGCCTCGATCTGCTGGTGAACAACGCCGGACTCTACCAGGTGCGGCCGATCCTCGAGATCGACGAGGACGACTGGGATCTGCTGATGGCGACCAACCTGCGCGGGGCGTTCTTCTGCGCCCAGGCCGCCGCGCGGGTAATGACGCGCCAGGGCTTCGGCACGATCGTCAACGTGGCCTCCGACGCGACCTGGACCGGCGGCATGAATCCCTGCGCTCACTACTGCGCCTCGAAGGCGGGCATGGCGTCGTTCACCCGCTCGTTCGCGAAAGAGCTGGCGCGATTTGGCATTCGGGTGAACGCGGTGGCGCCGGGTATGATCGCGACCGACATGGGCGAGGACGCGGCGAAGGTCATGGCTGATTTGCAGATTCCGCTTGGTCGCCTCGGCACGCCCGAGGACGTGGCCGACGTGGTGGTCTTCCTGGCCAGCGACGCCGCCCGCTACATGACCGGCACGATCCTCAACCTGACCGCCGGCCTGGTCTTGGATCGTTGAAATCATTTGCCATGAGGGTCGAGCATTGGCCATCATGCCAATGCTCGACCCTCCTCGTCTGGAGTACCGATCCTTGAACGTTCGAATCATTCGGAGCGCCCGACGGACCCGTACGATCAGCGCGCGCCAGGAGGGCGACACGATGCTGGTGTATCTCCCGACCGGCCTGACGCCCGACGAGGAGCAGCACTGGGTCGAGCGCATGCGGGC
>JAJPKB010000214.1 GCA_021323915.1 Chloroflexota bacterium
CGGCATCACAACTACGCCCGGCCCGGGCACGCCCTGTTCGGCCGGTGTGGCCCCGGCGGTCGCGACCGGCTGAGAGGCCGGCAAAACCTGCGTCGCGCTCGCCTGCGACGCCGGAATCGGGGTCGCCGCCGCGGACTGTTGCGCGCCGGTCGCCGGTGCCGGTGTGGCCGGCTGGGCGCTCGCGCCAGTGGAGGTCCCCGCGGTAGGCGAGGCCGGAGCGCCGCCGCAGGCGGCGAATAAGGAAGCAGAAGCGACCCCGAAGCTTCCGAAAACGACGCGCCGTAGCGCTTGTCTCCTGGTCAACCTGTCCACGCCGTGCCCTCCATCGTTGTATTTAGTCGGTCAAACTCGGCAGGCACACTCTATACGCACTGGCCCCAGCCCGTCAATACGAGAGAGCGAATCATCTCGGTTTCGCCACCATCACGTCGATGGGCTACATCAGTTCGCATGGAAAGCGCTGCTCGGGTCGGGGCGTGCCCGTTGTCATGCCGCTGACCGGACTGGGAAACGCGCTCACTGTATTACGGCGGACCGAACACGTCAATACAATCCATCGTATATTCATGCCGCCTCGATGCCGACGGTCAATCTTGCGCGTCCAACCGGGTTATACTGTAACTGCTCCGCGGAAGTCGGACCTTTCCGCGCTCACACGGGTCGGCGGTTCCGGCGCTATCCCGCCAAAGTCACGCTGTCCGAGATCAAGCAGGGCCGATCAGTCCTGGATCGGCGCGGTGACTGAGCACGGAGCAGGCTTCGAGAAGCGCCGACTCACTCATCGAAGGGAAGGCCGAAACTGCTGAACGCTCTGGATCGGGCAAGGCTCGAGACGATCCGCGGGCCCTTCCGTAGCTTCGGCGACCGGCGAGAGCACAGCGCCGATCCAGGAGACTCTTTGGTTTTCGCCGTGGCGGTGGTTTCGATCTTCGTCGCGCTCGTCTTCGCGCTGGCTGGCTGCGCGACCGCCGCGACCGGTCCGCGGGTCTATTTCAGCATCGCCGAACACGCCGACGGATCCCGCCCTCGGGTCTACGTCGCCGCCGAGTCGATCAGCCGAGACGATCAGCCGATCGCGATGACGGTCCTGGATCCAGCCAGCGGCCGAGCGCTCGATACGTTCCCCTTATCCACCAGCGGGGCCCGACCCTGTGGCGTCACGTCCGGCGACTCGGCCGGCGATGCCGTCGGGTACGTCGCTCTGGACAATCGCTACGTGCCCGTCGGCCGGTGGCAGGACGCGGCCACTGGCCGCGCCGAGCCCTACCGGGTACGACTGTATTTTCGCTCAGATCAGGGTGTGATCTGGGAGGCGGAGGTCATGCCGAGCTACAGCGGATGTCCTACGAAGTGAACCCCGCCGCGCTTGGCGATCTCGTAGCTATTTGGAGTATTTGATCCCTCCGGCCGGCCCGTCGTGCCCCATGGCCGTGTAGCCGCCGTCTACCCGGAGGTCCGCGCCGGTGATGAAGCTGGCGCCCGGGCCGCAGAGAAAGGCGATCGCCGAGGCCACTTCCTCCGGTTCGCCTACCCGATCGAGCATGTGATGGGGAGCGAAGACCGGCTCCCACTTGGCGCGGTCGCCGCCGGCCATGCGATCGAGCTCGGCCGTCCAGATCGTGCCCGGGCTGACGCTGTTGACCCGGATCTTGTCGGCGGCCAGGTCCAGCGCCTGGCAGCGGGTCAGGGCGAGAATCGCGCCTTTCGTCGCGTTATACGTCCAGCGATTGGGCTGGGCGATGTACCCGGAGATCGAGGCGACGTTGACGATCGCTCCGCCGCCGGCGACCCGGATCAGGGGCACGATCGCCGATGCCATCAGCGCCGTCCCTTTGACGTTCACTCCGAGGCTGAGATCCCAGTCCTCGGCCCGCGCGTCCTCCGCGCGCGATAGGAAGCTCGCGGCGCAGTTGATCAGATAGCGGACCGGCTTTCCGGTCGCCCTCGCCGCGGCGACGGCCGCCTGGCGTGCCGATTCTTGAACGATGTCGCCGACGACCGCCGTCGCGGATTCGATCTCCTGAGCCGCGGCACGCGCCCGGTCGCCGTCGCGGTCCACGACGATCACCCAGGCGCCTTCTTTGGCCATGGCCCGGGCGGTGGCGAAACCGATGCCGGAGGCCCCACCGGTGACCACCGCGGTGGTCTCCGCGAATTCTCCCATCTTCGTACTCTCTCCGCATAGTCCCGCCGGTTGACTCAGCGGTGCTGTTAGTCTAGCGCCGGTGAACCCTACTGGCTAGAGATGGGCGCGTTAGCGAGCCGATAACGAGACGTACGGGCGCGGGGCCGGGCCGACGTAGGCGGCGCGCGGACGAATCAGCCGGTTGTTCGCATGCTGCTCCATGACGTGGGCCGTCCAGCCAGCTACTCGGCTGATCGCGAAAACCAGGGTGAACAGGTCGGTCGGGATGCCTAGCATGTGCTGGACCGGCGCGGAAAAGAAGTCGACGTTGGGGTAGAGGTGCTTGTCGTTCCACATCTTCTCGGCGACCTTCGCGGCGATGTCGTACCACTTCGTGTCGCCGGTGCGCTGCGCGAGATCCTGACATAACTGACGCAGGATCACTGCCCGAGGATCTTCGGTCTTGTAGACGCGGTGGCCAAAGCCCATGACCCGCTGCCTGGAGGCGAGAAGACGCTGGATGTAGGGCGCCGCACGGTCTGGAGAGCCGATCTGCTCGAGCATGTTCATCACGCGCTCGTTGGCTCCGCCGTGGAGGGGACCGCTGAGCGCGGCGATGGCGCCATCGACGGCGGCATAGACGTTCGCGAGCGTCGCGGCGATCACCCGAGCGGTGAACGTCGACGCGTTGAACTCGTGATCCGCGTGGAGGATCAGGAGCACGTCTAGGGCGTGACTATCGGCGTTTGTCGGGGCCCGACCGTTCAGCATCGTGAGGAAGGCGGTCGCCGTGTCTGCGTCGGGCGGCGGCTCGACTGGCTGCATGCCCTGACGCCGCCGTTGGTAGCGCGCGACGATCGTCGGGAAACGAGCGACGAGTTGAAGCGACGATTTGAGCTCGTCCGCCCGTTCGATGCTCCTGGAACAGGGATCCTCGATCTCGAGCATGGAGGTCGCCATCCGAAGCGTCACCATGGGCGAGGCCGGGATCGCGGCCAGGCGATCGATGAGGTCCCCGGTGCCCGAGGGAAGGGTCCGATTTCGGGCCAGCTCTTTCTTGAAGGACGTCAGCTCGTTCTGGCTCGGCAGCTCGCCGTGCCAAAGCAACCAGACAACTTCCTCGAACGTCGACTCGCGAGCGAGCTCGCGTACGTCGTACCCCCGATAAAGAAGCTCGCCGGTCTGTCCGCGAACTTCCGAGATCGACGTCGTCGAGACGACGACGTTTTCCAGGCCTTCGACAGCGGGCATCGCCATGGTATCACCCCCGAGAGTTCAATCACGGCGATGCACATCGTATGCCGTTTGGCGCCGCGAGCTCCCGACGCGCTTAGACGTTGTCCAGAGGAAGGTCGATGGCCCGTCCCGACCGCGCCGAGCGGTAAACCGCCTCGGTCACCTCCATGTAACGCAAGCCTTCCTCGAAGTCGGGCGAGACCGGCGATCCAGCTCGGATCGCGTCGATGAAATCCGCCTCGGCGCGCCATTCGCGGACCAGCTCCACGGGAATCTCGATCGGCGCAAGCGCGGCGTCGCCCTTCCGGGCGCCCAGAATACGGTGGGTCGAGATCGGATAGATCAGGGTTCCTTCGCTGCCGTACAGCTCGATTCGGTTTTCTCCGCCGAAGTGGACGCCGCCGCTGAAGTGGAAGACCGCCAAGCCGCCGCTTCGCAGGGTCGCGACGACGCCGACACAGTCGGCCACCTCGACCGGTACCTCCTGAACCGAGCCCTCCTTTGGGCGCCGTCCGGCGTGATAGGCCACCTGGGCCGATACCCGATCGAAGTAGCCGACCCAGCGGTGGAGCACCTCGACGAGCATGCCCAAATTGAGAGTGTTGAAGCCCGAAATGAAGGCATCCTGACGCCAGTGAAGGGGAGTCGTCGGATCGGCGAACGAGCCGGCCAGGCTATGTACGTGGACTTCCCGGATCCGACCGAGGTACCCATCCTTGAGCAGCTTCTTGACCAAATAATCGCTGGCGAGTGCGTGCGGCGGAGGGCAGAGCATCGTGACGAGAGGGCTTCGTCGGGCTGCCTCGTACATCTGGCGGGCCTCGGCGTAGTCGCGGGCCATTCGCGCCTGGCAGAATACGTGCTTTCCGGCCGCGAGACCGGCGAGCGTCGCGTCGCGGTGCAGATAGGGTGGGCCGGCGATAAAGATCGCGTCCACGTCCGCTCGCTCGATCACCGCGCGCCAATCGTCGCAGACGTGGGCGAATCCGTACTCGGCCGCGACTTTTTCAGCCGATCCGCGGTGCTGGTTGGCGACCGCGACGAGCTCGACACCCGGGATCTTCTTCAATCCGGGAAGGTGCCGCTGTCGGGCGATGCCGCCCGCACCGATAAAACCGATTCTGACGGTATCCTGGACTCCCACGTCTTGCCAACCCCCTTAGCGACGATTCCGGGCGCCCGGCCCGGACGGCACACGGGCGCCCGGCTCGACATTGTATCATCCCGGCTCGTGTCCCACGGCCGGCGGCACCACCCAAACCCGGAATCAGTCACCGTGATACCGTCACGTCACCCGTCACCTTGACATTTCGTTTGCCCGCTTTGTACGATAAGGACGTTGAATATGTCGCGGTGGTGAAGCCTTCCCGTTCCGGAAGGCTTTGTTGTGTCATCGGGGAGGATGGGGCAGCCCCGCTTGACCGATCGGGCGGCCGACCATACGCGGGAGAAAGGGGTTTCTGATGGTCCGTGCCGAACAGGTGCAACTCAATTTCTCGAAGCTCAACGGCCTTTTGCCGGCGGTGGTCCAGCACCATCAGACCCGCGAAGTGCTGATGGTCGGCTTCATGAACGAAGATGCCTGGTCGCTAACCCACCAGAAAGGGCTGGTCACGTTTTGGAGCCGCGAGCGCAAGGCGCTCTGGACCAAGGGCGAAACCTCCGGCCACGTCCTTCGGGTCAGGCGGATCTGGGCTGACTGCGACAACGATACGATCTTGATCGAGGCGGACCCGGCCGGCCCGGTGTGTCACACCGGTAGCGTCTCGTGCTTCTTTCAGGAGCTGGCACGTGCTTGACCTCGTCCTGCCCAAGGGCAGCCTAGAAGCGGTGACGCTGAAGCTGTTTGAGGACGCCGACCTGCCGGTGCGTCGGACAAGCGATCGCGAGTACAACGCGTCGATCGCGGATCCGCGGATCGGAAAGGTAAAGATCCTCCGACCACAGGAGATTGCCGAGGCGGTCCAGGGTGGCCACTTCGACCTCGGAATCACCGGTCACGACTGGGTCGTTGAGCCGGACAGCCGGATTCACGAGGTGATGGATCTCGGGTTCAACCGCGCGAGCTCGCTGGTGGCCCGGGTGGTGCTGGCGGTTCCGGGTGACACGTCGGTCGAGCGGCCGGAAGATGTGCCGGCAGGATCGCGGATCAGCACGGAATACCCGAAAATGACGCGGCGCTATTTCGATCGCCTGGGCATCCCGGTCGAGATCCTTGTTTCGTACGGTGCGACCGAAGCGAAGATCCCCGAGCTCGCGGACGCGATCGTCGACTTCACCGAGACCGGAACATCGCTGCGACGCGCTGGCCTGCGGATCATCGGAACGCTGACCGAGACGACGGCGCGATTGATCGCGAACTGCGACTCGTGGAACGATCCGGTCAAGCGCCAGGAGATCGAGGAGATCCGAACCCTTCTGGCCGGCGTGCTCGCGGCGCGGGGCAAAGTGCTGATCAAGATGAACGTTCCCGAGGAGCGTCTTCAGGAGATCATTCGAATCCTTCCGGCCATGAAGGCGCCGACTGTCTCGCATCTGTTCGGGACCAGCTACTACGCGGTCGAGACCGTGGCTATTAAGAGCGGCATCAATCTGCTGATTCCCGAGCTCAAGAAGTACGGCGCCGAGGATATCCTCGAGCTGCCGATCTCGAAGATCGTGGCCTGATCGGACGTTCCAGTCGAGACTGGATCGAGCGATCGGGAGCGAGCGCAGGATCGTCGGGGGGCACGAAGCCGGGGGTGGATCACGTCCGAACCTGCGGTATACTGGAGAATTGAAGACGAATTTGACAATGTCGCATTGAGGGCGTAGCCTTCGCAGTTGCGTTAGATGTGGAAGTAGGTGGGGATGTACTACTCCGTTGTGATTCCAGCGCGAAACGCCCGAAAGACCATTGGCGAATGCGTTCTCGCCGCGCTCAGCCAATCGGCGCCCAAAGAGCGATACGAGGTCATCGTCGTCGACGACGGCTCGGTTGACGCGACCGGAGCGATCGCCCGGTCCCACGGGGTTCGGGTGATTCCACAGCCTCCCCTCGGGATGGCCGCGGCGCGCAACACCGGAGCCCGAGCGGCGCGCGGAGACGTAGTCGTTTTCCTCGATCCCGACTGTGTTCCCGCGCTCGACTGGCTCGCTCAAATGGTTGCTCCGTTCGAGGATCCGACGGTCGTCGCCGTTAAGGGCGCGTTTCAGAGCCACGACACAAGCCTGCTTTCCCGTCTGATCCAGGCCGAGTACGACGATCGCTATCGTCGCCTCGAGTCCGGGGCAACGATCGACTTCGTCGACGGGTGCCCGTCGGCCTACCGACGTGCCGCCTTCTTGAACGTTGGTGGGTTCGATCCGTCACTCGCCGCGGCGGAGGACGTCGACCTCTCGTGTCGATTAGCCCGGACCGGGCAGCGTTTCGTCTTCGCGCCGAAGGCCAGGGTGCACCGGGATCACGGCGTGTCGTTTCAGCGTTACGCGGCCTGGAAGCTGCGCTACGGGCTCTGGCGCTCCCTGGTGTACGCCCGCCACCCCGGCAAGACCGGATTTGGTGACTCGGCGCCAAGCGACCTTCAGACGCAAATACCCCTCGCCGGTTTGACCGTGGCATCGGTCGTCCTCGGCTCCCGTTGGCAACGCCTGCTTCCTCTAGCCGGCGTGTTCTTGGCGGCGTTTGCTTCCACGACGGTGCCATTCGCCTGGAAAGCGCGGAAGGCTGGCACCGACGCGGCGATCGCCTCTCCGATCCTGCTGTTCGTTCGCGCGCTGGCGCTTGGAACCGGTCTCGCCATTGGCGGGACGAGTCTCGCGGGCCAGGACCTGATCCAACGGATTTCTCGTCTGGGTCGGACGCTCCGTCGTCAGTAGCCTTTCGCTTTGTCGATGACGCTTTCGAGCGATTTTCCGGCACGGAAGGCGACCAGATTGCGACAGAAGAGGTCGACCGCGCGGTCCATCCGGAGCGGGGACGCACCGGCGACGTGGGGGGTGATCACGACGTTCTCCATCGTCCAGAGCGGGTGATCTGGCGGTAGCGGCTCGATCGGAGTAACGTCCAGACCCGCCCCGGCGATCAGGCCGTCGCGCAGCGCTTGGACGATCGACGCCTCGTCGACGATCGCGCCGCGGGTCACGTTGATCAGGATCGCGGTGCGCTTCATCTGCCGGAACGCTTCCAGGTCGAAAAGACCGCGGGTGTCGGGAGTCAGCGGAGCGCAGACGATGACGGCATCCGACTGATTCAGCATCCGATGGAACCCATCCATTCGCCAGACGGCTTCGACGTCGGGCGGACGGGCTACTGGCTCTGGATCCACCGCTAAGATCCGCATTCCGAAGGCGCTGGCTCGTTGAGCGACCGCCTGTCCGGTTCCCCCGAGCCCGACGATCCCAAGTGTTCGATCGGTCAGTTCCCAGCACTCCTGGCGAATACTCCACTTGTTGTCCCAGGTCCGCTCCCGAACCGAGCGGGCGACACCGCGGGTGATCGCCAGGAGAAGCGCGAAGGCCTGCTCGGCCAGGTGAGGGCCGACGTGCCCTTTTTCGCTCGTCAGCACGATATCGCTGGCTACGAAGTCAGGAAACAGACCTCCGTCGACTCCCGCGCCAAGCGTCTGGACCCAGCGAATCTGGATGCCGCGCTCGAAAAGCTCGGGATTGAATCGCCCGAAGATCACCGAGGCGTCGCGCACCTGACGGTACATCTCCTCGCGCTCGGTCGCTACGACGACTTCGACGTCGCGGGCCGCCGACTTGATCTTCTGGAGCTGGGCATCGGTAACCGGAACGTCTACCAGGACTTTCATCTTCGAATCCTCCCGCCGTCAGTTTGCCCTGTTCAAAACCTCGAGCTGTTCGACGACGTGACGGGCCCGCGCGTCGATGTGCGCTTCGATCCACTCGACGGCCTGGTCGGATTGACGCGTCCGAATCAGGTCGACGAGCTCGAAATGGGCGCGGGCGCGCTCGGAGCGATCGTCGCCGTCGCCCGCGTCGAGCCGAAAACGCACCAGCCAGAGCTTGAGAGCGAGCGCGGACCACACCCGGTGGACGTAACGGTGTCCGCTCCGCAGGCAGATCTGCTCGTGGAACTTCAGGTCGAGTCGGAGATGCTGGTTTCGATCGCCGGAGCCGGCCGCCTGAACCATGGCGCGAACGGTTTCGGCCAGATCCGCCAACGCCGGCTCGTCGAAGCGAGGGATCGCCAGGCGAAGGGCGAACGCCTCCAGGACCCGGCGAAGGGAATAGATCTCCGCCGCTTCGTCGGACCCGATCCGAGCGATGAAGGTGCCGCGATGAGGCTGACTGACGACCAGTCCCTCCTGCTCGAGCCGCCGGATCGCCTCGCGCACCGTTCCCCGACTCAAGCCCAGGCGCGCGGCGATCTCAACTTCGCGCAGCCGCTCGCCAGGCCCAAGCTGCCCTCGGCGAATCGCCAGGAGAAGCTGGGTCAAAACGGCCTCGTGCAACCCTCGGCGATCGATTGGCTCGAGGGAGTCGAGAAGTGGAGGCCGCTCGACCGGCACGACTACCTCCTGAGACCGCTATTGGGTAACGAATGTTGAATGTTGACAATCCAGTATGTGTACAGTAGGATATGCCAATCCATGGTGCGGCGTCAAGCCCGGCTTTCCGCTTGAAGAGGCGTCCACCTGGAATTGGCGACCCGCGGGAGCGCTCGTTGGCTCTTCCCCCTCGAGGTGACCTTTCACGAAGGCGGCAAGGCCGGCGCTCCGCGAGCGCGAAACGGATCCGGAGGTTATGCAGGATGAAAGATCGCGTCAGTCGCCGAGCAGCCCTGAGCGTCGCGGGAACATTCGTGTTAACGTCGCTGGTCGTGGCGTGCTCCGGCTCCACGCCCTCGCCCGCCACCCCGTCATCGTCCCGGACTACCTCGACGTCGTCCGCGCCGACCGCCGTGCCTGCCGCCGCCGCCAGCCCTGCTTCCCAGGCGACGACCACTAAGCTCCGCTATCTTTACAACGCGACCCCCGGGGTAGACGAGCAGGTCCACCTCGATCTGATCAAGCTTTACAACCAGCTTTACCCGAGCGTGACCGTCGAGAAGATCCGCGTTCCTAACGACGCCGAGATAGTCCGCAAGCTGCTCGCGATGCTCGCGGCGCACGACCTGCCGGACCTCTTCTGGAATCGGCAGCGAACCGCTCCGCCGTTCATCGACCGTGGGGTGCTGCTCGATGTTTCGCCGCTGATCGCCGCGGATAAGCTGGACGTCAAGGACTTCTGGCCCAGCGCGATTCAGACCTACGGTCGCGAGGGTAAGCTGTACGGTCTTCCCAACTCGGCGAGCGCGAACGTTCATTACTTCAACATCGACATGTTCAAGGCGGCCGGCCTCCCACCGCTGACCGAAACGGTGAAGAAAGGCAGCTGGAACTGGGATTCGCTGATCGACCAGGCGACGAAACTGACCAAGGGCGAAGGACCGACGAAGCAGTTTGGCTTCGGTCAGATCACCAGCATCTACGCTGTCGACATGTACATCTGGCAGAACGGCGGAAGGCTCTGGGATGATGGCATCTCCCAGACGTACCTTGATCAGCCCGCCGACGTCGAGGCGATTCAGTGGCTCGCCGATAACGTTGTCACCCGAAAGATCTCGCCCAGCAACTTGGACACCCAGTCGGGAAGCGATCTTTTCGCCGCCGGTCGCGTCGGCATCATGATGGCGGGGCGGTACGAGTTGCCGAATCTCGCCAAGTCGAAATTCCAGGTCGGCATGGTGATCTCTCCAAACGGGCCGAAGGCGAACACGACGCGCGGCGACGACCTTGCGTCGAGCATCTTGAAGGATGCTCCCAACCGGGTGAACGCGTGGAATTTCGCGAAGATGTGGTCATCGGACGACGGGCAGAAGATCGTGCTGACCAGTCGGCGCAGCTTCACGGCGCGCCGGTCTTTCGCGAAAAGTGACGCGATGAAGCAGAACCTGCTTCCCTGGGAAGATCTGGACGCTTACATCGACGGTCTCGATCGGACCAAGGCGTACCGTGCTCCCGCGCAGACCGGCGAGGTGAACACGATCTTCGATCAACAGCTCAGCCTCGCCTACTCGGACGAAAAGACGGTGAAGGAAGTGACGACGGCGATGGCCCAGCAAATCAACCAGGTCCTCAAGAAGCCCCTCTAGAGGACGGTCGATCGGATGGCAACGCTTGGAACGACCAGGACCCTTTCCGCTCGGAAGCCGCGCCGAGGCTTGAGGCGAGGCGAGGCCGTCGCCGGATACCTTTTTCTCCTGCCCAACATCGTCGGGTTTCTCGTCTTCTCGTCCCTACCGGTCCTGGCCACGCTCGTGATCTCGACGCTGCACTGGGATATGATCCGACCGCCGACGTTCGTGGCGCTCGGCAACTATCAGCAGCTGCTCTTCGACGACCCGACGTTCTGGCAGGTTCTTGGTAACACGGTGTATTACGTCGTCGGCACCGTTCCGGCCGACATCGTCCTCAGCCTCCTCCTGGCGCTGGCCCTGAACGCCCAGATTCGCGGGATCAGCGTCTTTCGCGCGATCTTCTTTATTCCGGTCATCTCGTCGGCGGTCGCGGTCGCGGTGATGTGGCAGTGGCTGTTTAACACCGACTTTGGCTTGATCGACTACGGGCTCAGCTTCCTTGGGGTCAAGGCGATTCCCTGGCTCTCGAGCACCGTCTGGGCAATGCCAGCGGTGATCATTATGGCGATCTGGAAACACCTCGGTTACAACATGATCATTTACCTTGCCGGCCTCCAGGGAATACCTTCGACGCTCTACGAAGCGGCCGCGATCGACGGCGCTAATCCCTGGAACGCCTTCCGGTTCATCACCGTTCCGCTGCTCACGCCGACGACTTTCTTCATCCTCGTCATCTCGATCATCAATTCTTTCCAGGTGTTCGACCTGGCGTTTATCCTCACCCGCGGTGGGCCGGGCAACGCGACGAATACCGTGGTGATGGACGTCTATAACCAGGCGTTCCAGTTCTTCCAGATGGGGTACGCGGCGGCAATCGCTTGGATTCTCTTCCTGATCATCATGGCCTTTACATTGATTCAATGGCGCGGCCAGAAGCGCTGGGTCCACTATGAATGATCGGCAACCGACAATGAACCGCGAGCGCGTGGGCTTGAATCTGACGGTGCGGAGCGCCGTGAGATGAGCGCGATCAGGGTCGCGGCGCGGCCGTCCCGCGAGAGTCACCTCGGTCGCATCGGGTTGCGCGGCGCGGCCTACGTCGCGCTGGTCGCTGGATCTATCGTGATGATCCTGCCGTTTCTCTGGATGGTGTCCACGTCGGTCAAG
>JAJPKB010000259.1 GCA_021323915.1 Chloroflexota bacterium
CATCGGTGAACTGGCGCAGCAGGTCCAAGAGTTCCGCCCGCGCCGCCAGGTAATCCGCGGCCAGCAGTTCCAGTGTGTCGTCCTGGTGCGCGTTCACGTAGGCTTGATTGACGTGGGCGACGGCCAGCACCAGCCGCTCCTGCTCCTCCGGGGTCAGGGCGTCCCAATCGCCCAGGGTACCCGGCAGCGGCATTCCCTCCGGGTATTGCAGGCGCAAGAGCACGTCTCGCGCGTCGCCGGCGAGGGTACGGCACAGCAAGCGCTGGATGGCGCGCTCGTTTTCCACCAGGTGAGCGAAATGATCCCTTGCGCGCCAGGGAGCTGCCCCGGGAACGCCACTCGCCGTCGCCGGGCGCTCCAGGTCGCGCGGGCTCAGCCCTCGAAAAAACGCCATGACCCGCGCCTGCGACGCCGCGAGTCGGTCCAGAATCTCCGCGCGAGTTGGCATGTTTCCTCTCCTCGAAATCAGTAGGAGGTCGATGGACGCGGCACGAACGGCTCAGGGCCGCGCCAACCTACTCCCGGGCAAACCGCTTCCGGTGCCCCTTGCTCCCGGCGCCCTCGGTTGAAGGCGAACCGTCCGGACCCTCACCCTGTCTACCCTCTGACCCCCTTCTCCAGGGGGGAACCTTCCCTCTCGCAGAGGGAGAGGAAGGAGTGCGCCTGGCCGTCGGCTGAATCCCGCATCCGTTTGCACATAACCACCGCGCCGCTGCCCGCTCGAGTATATTACAACGCTGGCCGCATCGGCTTTCGAAACCGCCGGCAGCGTGCTTGTGGAGGATTCGCCTCGTTGGTGGGCCGACCGATCGCCGCGTCTCCTGCCCGCCAAGGAACGCTCGGTACGATACCGCGTGTTGAATCGAGGGTCGGTGGGGTACCGGTCGGGCGAGTCAGCCGTTTGATTGTGGGTATTGACTGCTGGTTGATAATTGGAAAAAATCGCCCGCGCCGGCCTCCCATGGGGGAATCGAACAATCACGTTGGAGGAATCCAACTCACTACACATCTCGATCATGAAACGCAAAGACGTCGTTCGATTCGGGGAAGGGGCCGGGTTTTCCGGCGCCTGGCTCGATCCCGCGGTTGACCTGGCGCGGCGCGGGCGGCTCGACTACCTCAGCTTCGAGTGCCTCGCCGAGCGAACGATCGCGCTAGCGCAATTGGCGCGGCTGAAAGATCCGAACGGGGGGTACGATCCGCTGCTCGAGCGGCGGCTGCGGGCGGTGCTGGAGCCCTGCCGAGCGGCCGGGACGCGCATCCTGACGACATCCGGCGCGGCGAATCCGATCGGGGCCGGGGAGCGCGCCCGGGCGATCGCCCGGGAGCTCGGCCTGACCGGACCGCGGATCGCGGTCGTCACCGGCGACGACCTCATGGGCCGGCTCGACCGCTCCGCGGCGATTCTCGAGGAAAGCGGTCGTCCCCTCGACGAGCTGGGCGACCGAATCATCTCCATGAACGCCTACCTGGGCGCCGAGCCGCTGGTGGATGCCCTCGAGGCCGGGGCCGAGCTGGTCATCGCCGGTCGGGTCGCCGATCCGTCGCTGGCGCTCGCCGCGCTGCGCCACGCCTTCGGCTGGACCGCGACCGACTGGCATCTGCTCGGCGCGGGAACGGCGGTCGGCCACCTGACCGAGTGCGGTCCGCAGGTGACCGGCGGCTACTTCGCCGATCCGGGCCGGCGCGACGTGCCCGATCTGGCCGAGATCGGCTACCCGATCGCCGAGTGCCGCCCGGACGGCACCGCGGTGATCACCAAGCTCCCGGACACCGGCGGCGCGGTGAGCGTCGCGACCTGCTCCGAGCAGATCCTGTACGAGATCGGCGACCCCGCGGCGTACCTGACGCCCGACGTGACCGCCGACTTCAGCGGGGTTCGATTCGAGCAGATCGGTCCGGATCGCGTTCAGGTCAGCGGCGCGCGCGGCGGGCCGCGTCCGGAGCTGCTGAAGGTCGCGATTGGCTACCGCGACGGCTTCATCGGCGAGGGCCAGATCAGCTACGGGGGCGCCAACTGCGTTGGCCGGGCGCGATTGGCGGCCGAGATCGTCCTGAAGCGGATCGAGCGGCAGAAGCTGCCGGTTCGGGACATTCGGGCCGACCTGATCGGCTACGACGCGCTCTTCGGCGACAGGGCCCGGGGCATGGTCGAGCCGAACGAGGTCCGCCTCCGGGTCGTCGCCCGAACCTGGACGCGGGAGGACGCCGAGGCGGTGGGACGCGAGGTCGAGGGGCTCTGGACCGCCGGACCGGCGGGCGGGGGCGGCGCGACGCGCTCGAGCCGTGAAGCAATCGCGGTTGGCTCGACCTTCGTGCCCCGGGCGCTCGCCCGGCCCGAGGTCACGATCCTGGGGGCATGACCTGATGAAGCTGCGCGACCTGGCCCACGCCCGGGCCGGCGACAAGGGCGACGTCTCGAACGTCAGCTTGATCCTCGACGACGCCCGGTACTACGCCCTGGTCCGAGAGCAGATCACCGCCGATCGTGTCAAGGCGTGGTTCGGACCGCTGGTCGCCGGCGCGGTCGAGCGCTACGAGATCCCGAGCCTGAACGCCTTCAACTTCGTTATGCGCGGCGCGCTGGGCGGCGGGGTGACCCGCTCGCTCGCGCTCGACCCGCACGGCAAGACCCGAAGCGGCTGGCTCCTGGAGATGAGCCTGGAGGCCTGAGCAGAACGGAAGGGACTATCCCTTGACCGATCCGGCGATGATCCCGGCGACGAAGTAGCGTTGCAGGGTAAAGAAGACGATCAGCGGCAGGAGCATCGAGACGAAGGCCGCCGCCGTCAAAAGCTGCCAGTCCTGACCGAGCGAGTTCACCAGATTGCTGACCGTCACCGTCAGCGGCGCGACGTCGGGCTGGCCGCCCAGGTAGATCAGCGCGACCAGAAGGTCGTTCCAAACCACTGTCGGCACCAGCCAGACCGCCCCTGTCACGAAGCACCAGACGGGTCGGTAGGATCAGGCGCGTCTCGTCCGGGCGCCGGCCGGCGATCAGGTCGATCAGCCGCTCGCCGCGTCC
>JAJPKB010000413.1 GCA_021323915.1 Chloroflexota bacterium
CCGAGTCCAGCTCCGGGCCCGTCGGTCGTCCTCCGGGCTGATCTCCGCGAAGCCGGGGAGCACCGGGGCTACTCGCTTGCCGCCGAACGGCGCCGGCGTCCAGAGCTCGCCCATGATCTCGGTCGTGACGCCCTGGGTGACTTTCGAGAGCGAGCGCCCGTCGGAGAGGAGCGGGAGGATCGAATGGCTCTGAATGTCGATGAAGCCGGGGCAGACGACGTGACCGGTCGCGTCGACGACGATCCGCGCCGTCGATGGGTCGATACGTCCGGCCGGCGCCACCCGGCTGATCCGGTCGCCGTCGATGCCGACGTCGGCGTGGGTCCACGGGTTGCCGGTGCCGTCGATCAACTGGCCACCGGTGATCAGAACGTCCATCAAACCGCCTCCGAATCTGCCACTGGGTGGCGGACGCCCTTATTATCACACGGGTTGCCCGTACATTCTCGGCCGAGCCGACGACTTACTGGTTGGGAGCGCCCGATGCGGCTGATCCCGGTGCGATCGATTCCGGCAGGAGAAAGTCAGATGTTCACCACCCGAATCCGGCTCCTGGCGTGCGCGGGCTTCGTCGGCACCGCGCTGACCGTGGCAAGCCTCGGCAGCGCCTTCGCCGCGCCGGCCAGCGATGCCCCGACTCCGACGGTCAACTCCACCGCGACGGTCACCCCGACCGTCACGACCACCCCGGCCGTCCGTCCGCGGCGCGCCCGCGGCCTGCTTCGGGGCGTCCTCCGCGAGATCTCCCAGCTGTTCCAGATCGATCCGTCGACCCTGGTGGGGCAGCTCGAGCAGGACACGAGCCTCGCCCAGCTTGCTCCGCGATACGGCAAGACCGCCGCCGACGTCGAGTCGGCGCTGACGTCCGCGCTCAAGGCGCGCCTCGACAAGCGCGTCGCGGCCGGGAAGATCACGCCGGACCAGGAGACGCGGCGCCTCGCCAGGGCCGCCCCTCGGATCGACAAGCTGGTCAACCTGAAGCTGACCCGGTACGTCCGATGGCTCGAGCGGCGGAATCGCCGGCACCGCCGGCCCGCTTCGTCCGCGACCGCGACTCCGACCCCTGCAAACCAGTAGTCGGCGCGACGAAGGCGTATACTATTCGAAGGATCGAGCCGAGACCGCGGGAGGTTCTGGATATGTCGACCGGAGCTCGCTTCGCGATTTCCGACCTCGACCTGCTCCCCGACGACACCAACCGCTACGAAGTCATCGACGGACACCTGTACGTGTCGACGCCGCCCCACTGGCGTCACCAGTTTACCTGCGACCAGATTGTCGATGCGCTGCGTGATTGGGGGCGATCGACCGGTGAGGGAATCCCGCTGTCGGCTCCGGGATTGGATCGTCGACTGGCGCGAATCGGTCATTCAGGTCTATCGGCGGGAAGACGCGGCGCTCCGACGTGTCGCGACGCTGCTCGCGGAGGATCTCTTGACTTCGCCGCTGCTCCCGGGCTTCGCTCAACGGGTGGGTGATCTCTGCGCCTCTCCGTTGGGTCGGAGTATTTGACGGACTACCGAAACGCGAGCGTTTGGGCACGACCGGTCACTGTCGGCATATCCGGGTGGAGCGCGGGCATTTTGCCCGCTCGGTTAGTCCAAGCGGGCGAGACGCCCGCGCTCCCGGATTTGGTCCTCCCCACGTTCCGGCGTTATTCTCCTGCCAGTCGGGATAGTGGCGGACTTCATGGCCCCATGCTAAACTCGCCGCGGACGGTCCAGACCGTTTGGCGGCCCCGCGTCGCCCGCGGCAGGGCGCGCCTCACCGCGGATTGCCGTGCCGGGGATCGATCCAGCCATCTGGAAACCGAGAGGAGAAAACGCCATGACCGGCCTTCATTCGAACGATCAACCGATCGAGACGCCGGACATCAGCCGGCCCGAGCCGTCGCTGATCGAAGCCCTGAAGCACGTCGGGAGCGCGACCGCGGTGGGCGAGCTCAAGCGCCTCGGCATCCGCAGCGCCTTCCTCCAGGGGCCGGTGTGCATGACGCCCGGCGTGTCGATCGTCGGGCCGGCGCTCACCCTGCAGTTCATGCCGAAGCGCGAAGACCTGTACCCGGACGCCGAATACGTGGCCCCGGAGCGTCAGCTCCACCGTCACGTGCTCTACCACGCCCAGAAAGGCGACGTGGTGGTGGTCGACGCGCGGGGCGACCTGACCAGCGGCGTCTTCGGCGAGATGATGATGACCTACTTCCGTGGCCGCGGCGGGCTGGGGGTCGTGATCGACGGCTGCGTGCGCGACTCGGCATCGATCAAGAAGCTGGGACTTGGCCTCTGGCTCCGCGGGGTGACGCCCAACTTCCACACCCAGACCAACATCTTCCCCTACGCGGTGAACGTGCCGGTCGCCTGCGGCGGGGTGCTGGTCGTTCCCGGCGACATCATCATCGCCGACGACGACGGAGCGGTCGTCGTGCCGATCAAGCTCGCGCCCGAGCTGGCCAAGAAGGCCGGCGAGCACGTCGAGTGGGAGGAGTTCAGCCGGCTGAAGCTGTCCGAGGGGGGCGACCTGCGAAAGTATTACCCGCTCAGCGACGAGGCCCGCGCCGAATACGAGGCCTGGCGACTCTCCCAAGCGCGCTAGCGGGGATCCCTCATCCCCTACCCCTTCCCCCATCGCGATGGGGAAGGGGCTACAGGGAGATGCTATCCTCAAGACCCCTCTCCCGTGGCTGGGAGAAGGTTCCCCCTGAAAAGGGGGTCAGAGGGTAGACGAGGGTAGGGGGTGAGGGATCCCAGGCGCCTATGGCGCCTCTGACGCCTTTTCGGAGTTGACAGGACCCATGTTCACCAACGATTCGGCCGACGTCCGGCGTATGCTTAAGCTGCTTCAGGACCGGATCCAGCGAATCCTGGGCGACAACCTCGTGGGGCTGTACGTGACCGGCTCGCTGGTGACCGGCGATTTCGACGAAGACGTGAGCGACCTCGACCTGCTGGCGGTCACCGCGACGAGCCTCGACCAGCCGGCGCTCGACGCCCTGGCGGCGATGCACCGCGCGCTCTCCGTCGAGGAGAAGCGCTGGGACAACCGGATCGAGGTGGCCTACCTCACGACCGAGGCGCTCCGAACCTTCAAGACGCGGACGAGCCTGATCGCCATCACCAGCCCCGGCGAGCCGTTCCACACCAAACCGGCCGGCCGGGACTGGCTGATCAACTGGTGGGTCGTTCGCGAGCACGGCGCGACGCTCGTCGGTCCGTCGCCCCGATCGCTGATCGATCCGATCTCCCGCGCCGAGGTCGTCCGGGCCGTCGTAGAGAGCGCGGATTGGTGGCGCGGGCGAATCCCGTCGATTCGTCAGCGCAACGCCCAGGTGTATGCCGTTTTGACGATGTGTCGGGCGCTCCGCACCTTTCGGATCGGCGACTACGTCTCGAAAAGAAAGGCGGCGCTATGGGCCGAGGCGGAAGTGCCCGAGTGGGCCCCGGTGATCCGGCGCGCGCTGGAGTCCTGGCGCGCCGACTGGTACCGGGACGACGTGGATCACGAGGCGACGCTTGCCGAGGCGGTCGGCTTCGTGAGCTTCGTCGTCGAGCAGATCGCCGCGAGGTGACCGCTCGCGCGCCAACCGCGGCGAGACCCGCGGCCACGCGCATCATCG
>JAJPKB010000181.1 GCA_021323915.1 Chloroflexota bacterium
GGGCATAACCCGGAAGCGCCGGCTACTTTCGCGGAGCGCGGGCGTCTCGCCCGCCCGGGGCATCGGGACGCAGGCGGGCGAGACGCCCGCGCTCCCAGGCTCCTTGCCTTCCTGCGATTCTGCCGTGTAGCCGGACGATCCTACGGCAGACCTCGCCGGGTATGCGATAATGGCCGCGGGCAAGAGAGCCACCCAAGGCCGAGGACAACCCTTGTCGAGTGAACCCAAGCAGTCACACCAGACCTTTCCGAAGAAAGATACGGCCGTTCGGATCAACGGATCCATCCCCTTCTCCGACCTCGACCTCTCGCGCTGGAAGGAGTACGACGACCTGCTGACCGGCAGCCTCTGGCTGCTCGGCGCCCGGGATAAGTCCGGGCCGCACGTCGGCGATTACTGGGGAAACTTCGTCCCCCAGATCCCGAACCAGATCATGCGCCGCTTCACCCGGCGGGGCGAGATCGTCGTCGACCTCTTCAGCGGCATGGGAACGACCTTGATCGAGTGCTGCCGGTTGGGCCGTCACGGCATCGGCGTCGAGCTCCTCGATGGCGTCGCCGAGCGGTCCCGCGCCCGGATCGCCGAGGCGGAGAACGTTCACGGCGTCACCACCGAGGTGCTGGTCGGCGATTCGACCCGGGCCGAGACGATCGAGCGGGTACGAGCCGCGCTCGGCCGGCTGGGCGCGGATCACGCCGACTGCGTTCTCCTGCACCCGCCCTACCACGACATCATCAAGTTCTCGGATGACCCGCGCGACCTCTCGGCCGCGCCGGACGTCCCGTCGTTTCTCGCGAAGTTCCGCGCCGTCGCCGAGAACGCCCACCACCTGCTGCGCCCGAGCCGCTTCATGGCCCTGGTGATCGGCGACACCTACAGCAAGGCCGAGTGGGTTCCCCTGGGATTCGAGTGCATGCGGGTCTGCCGCGAAGCCGGCTTTCAGCTCAAGGCGATCAACGTCAAAGACATCCAGGGCAACGAGCGCGCCAAGGGTAAGCGCGAGAACCTCTGGAAATACCGCGCCCTCAAGCAGGGGTTCTACATCTTCAAGCACGAATACGTGATGGTGTTTCGGAAGGTGGAGTAAGGGGCTGATCGCCTCACACGCGACCAGTCAATCGCGTGAGGCGATCAGGCAGAAGAAGGTTGCCGTCACCGATCTGCCTCGGTCTCGGTCGCCTGGGCCGGGGTGGCCTGACCTGGTCTGGGCTCATCCTCCGTGAAAAGCGCGAGATACGGCGTGTAACGGTACCGCCGGTTGCGGTGGCTTCCGGTGGTCTCCTCCAGCAATCCCAACGTCTCGAACCGCTCGACCAGAGAGTTAGCGGTCCCATAGGAGATCCCCAGCTGATCCTTGGCCAGGTTGACGTGAAGGAGTGGCTGGCGGAACAGAAGGTCGAGCAGGCGCAGTCCGTTGGATCCGAGGTCGCGCTCCTGAATCAGTGCGCGGTGGGACTCCCGCAGGTTGACGATGGCTCGGGCCGTCGTCGTCGCTTCCTCCGCCGTCTCCGAAACGCCGCGGACGAAAAACTGCAGCCATCCTTCCCAGTCGCCGTCTATTCGTATCGCCATGAGCCGGTCGTAGTACTCAGAGCGACGACGCTTCAGATAGTGGCTGAGATACAGAAGCGGGCGGTGCAGGACGCGGCGGTGGCAGAGGAGAAACGTGATAAGCAGACGGCCAACGCGTCCATTGCCGTCCAGAAACGGGTGGATGGTCTCGAACTGAGCGTGGGTAAGCCCGCAGTGTACGAGCGCTGGCATCTCGAGGTCGGTGTGGAGGAAGCGCTCGAGATTGTCCAGCGCGTCCCACATAGTATCCGGTGGTGGAGGGACGAACGCCGCGTCGGAGATTCGCGCGCTGCCCGCCCCGATCCAGTTCTGGCGCGTGCGGAACTCGCCTGGCTGTTTTTCGGACCCACGCCCGTCCCGGAGCAGTTCGGCGTGGATCTCTCGGATCAGACGGAGTGAGAGGGGTAGGTCGGTTAAGCGATCGAGCCCGGCGTTCATCGCTCGCACGTAGTTGACGACCTCGCCGACATCGTTCGGGAGTCCACGCACGTTTGGATCGAGCTCGAACGCCAGAACGTCGTCGAGGCTACTCTGAGTTCCCTCGATCTGCGAGCTGAGCACGGCCTCGCGTCGAACATACATCGCGACGAACAGATCGGGGTTGGGGAGAATTTGGGCGACACCGTCGAGACGACCGACCGCCTGATCAGCACGGGACAGCAGTCCGACGAGCGCGCTGTCCATCACGATCGGAGGATCCGGAGGGAGGGGCGCGGGGACGAACGCACGATATCCTTGCGGTTGTTACACAAAACGGCCGGCCCGTGAAATAGCGGGCACCTTGGGGGACTCCTTATTGCAGCCGACTGCGACAATAGTCACGGAAGTAACTCCATATTGCAATATGCCGGCTATTTCTGCAATATGCATTGGGTTTGAGCCTCGCTATTGCCGCCCATCGCAATATGGCCCTCGTATGGGCGTGCCACGTTCTGAATTCAAGCGATTTTGAAGCAACGAGAGATGATGGCCGAATCTGATAATGCCTTCGCCGCCGCTTGTGGGTACCGGGAATCGGCCGCTCAGCAAAGGCGAGGACCGCTTTAAGATACTTCTCGACCGCCTGGTGGGCATGGAAGCAGGCGGTGTCGAACGGACCACCCGAGCCCAGCAGCGTCCGCACCGTCTGCAGATCGCTATCTCCCTTGAGGAGCCAGCCGCGAGCGTGGTCATGCTTGTCGAGCATAGAGCACCCGTCCCTCGCGCAACGCCGTCGTGATGAACGCGTTGGGTACCCGGGCCCATGCGTCGATTTCCTCCGGAGTCCAGACGACGATGTCCTTCTCCGGGTAGACGCCAATCAATGCGCAAAGTTAGCGCTGGGCCCGCTTATAACGGGGCAGACTGGACTCTTCCACGATCAGCAAGTCGAGGTCGCTGTCGGGACGGAAAGCGCCTCGTGCCCAGGAGCCGAACAAAACGATCTTCAACGGCGCGCCGACGGCGAGAATGCGCCGCACGACCGTCGCGAGCAGATCGTCGGTGACCATCGGGTAGGTGATCGCCGGAACCATGCCTCGACTCCTTTCTCCAGTTTCTGGAGTCAGGTACGCGGACGAAGCTCCGGGGCGCAAGCCAGAGCTACTCGCTGCTCGCCAGTCAAGGCCCGTCCATTCTGCCGCGCGTATGCGTCGGAACATTTACACCCGCCAATTCCCCGATTAATATGATCGATACACAGTTTGCTGCCAGTGGAGACGTCTCGCCCGCCGCGGATGCCGTTCGAGTTGAAAAGGAGCACGATGGATCTCCGATCGGTGCAGAAGCCGCTGAAGGACCGGTACCGCGCGGACGCCGATGCCGCCCGCGTCACCATCCGCGCGCGGGCCGACCAGACCGAGATGCCGATCGCCTGCTCGGTGGACCTCGGCCGCGCGATCTATGCCGCCGAGGCGCACCAGGGCGTCGGCGGATCCGGGTCTGCCGCCTGCTCGGGTGACCTCCTGCTTGGCGCCCTGGCGGCGTGCGCCCAGATCACCTGCCAGATGGTCGCGACCGCGCTGGGCATTCCCACCCGGCACGTCGCGGTGAGCGTCGAAGGCGACCTCGACCTCCGGGGAACCCTCGGCATCGCGCGCGACGCGACGGTTGGCTTCGAGCGGATTCGTCTCGCCTTCGAGATCGACGCGCCGGAGGCAACCGCGGAGCAGCTGGCCGCGCTCCGCGAGAAGACCGAGCGCTACTGCGTGGTCATGCAAACCCTGGTCAAGCCGCCAGCCGTCGAGACGGAGTGGCCGGCCTCCGGGTAGACGCTCCAACGACGGCGCGGCCAGAGCGAGCCATCGCTTGATCGATCGAGGGCGGGTTTCGAGATGAATCGGCGACGATCGCCGGGCCAGGGAGCACGCCGTCTGACGCGGCGCCAACTGACCGCTGCCCTGGGATCATGGTTGACGGCGATTCCCGTCCTCATGGCGTGCCGGTCGACGAGTACCTCGCCGTCCCCCACCATCGCGGCGCCGACGCCATCGCCGGGGGCGACGGCCGCTCCAGCCATTCCATCACCCCTGACCCTGGCTTCCCCGGCCGCTCCGATCGCCACCCCAACGTCAGTTCCGACCGACGCGCCCGCCACCATCCCCACGCGCCCGGCTCTTCCTGCCCCGACCCGCCAGGCGATCGGCGGGAACTCCGAGCGATTGCGGCCAGACGGGCCTCCTCACGATCCCGGTCCGCTCGACTGGGCCCACCCCGGACCGTACCTTGACGACGGCTTTCGCCGTTCCGAGCTGTCCAGCTTTGGCGCGACCCAGCCGCTCCTCACGACCTATTACTTCTGCTGGTTCGATCTCACGAATCCGGCCAATCGCGAGACCGACTGGAGCATCCACCTGGCCGATCCCGACCACTACAGCTTTCTGAGTCCCGCGACTCACCGCCAGCAGTTCAAGGATATGCAGGCCGCGGGCATCGACTTCGCGCTGCCGGTCTACTGGGGCGAGCCGGGGCACCCGGGGCGCGCCTTCAACCCGACGCCCGGCCACTTCTGGAGCACCGAGGGCATTCCGCCGATGGTCGAGGCGCTCGATCAGCTGGCGTCGTCCGGACACCCGTTCAAGATCGGGATGTTCTACGACACGACGATCCTGGCCAATGCCGATCTGACGACCGCGAGCGGGAAGGCATATTTCTACGTCAACGTGCGCGACTTCTACTCTCGGATTCCCCCGAAGTTCTGGGCAGCGATCGGCGGCAAGCCGATCGTCTGGCTCTACGACACCCAGTGGGTCTCCCGGTTCGACCAGTCGACCTTCGACGACCTCGCCGAGCGTTTCGCGCGGGATTTCGGTGGGCTGCGGCCCTACGTCGTCCGAGAGCTGCAGTGGTATCAAGCCAAAGGCGTCCAGACTGCGGCCGTGCTCGGGACGGATAATCTGTACGCCTGGGGCGCCGCTCCGTTTGGCTTCAACGAGGATCCTCGCCTGGGCGTCGCCGAGGTCGGCCCCGGCTTCAACAACACGAACTACTGCAAAGGTAGCGCGGCGCAAGGCTGCTTCGACGTCAGTCGGGAGAACGGCGCCTACTACGCGCGTCAGCTGGCCGCGGCGCTTCGGTCCGGGCGGAGGATCATCGCGATCGAGACCTGGAACGAGCTCGACGAGGGCAGCGGCATCGCCGACACCGTCGAGCTCGGTCGAGCTTACATCGATCTGACACGTAAGTACGCCGACGCCTTCCACGCTGGCCGTCGTATAATCGGCTGAAACTGCGCAGGGAGGATCCGAAGCGATGATCGTCGGCGAAGGAAAGTTTCGGTACGAGGTCGCACGGGGCTGGGGTCAGCTACCCGCCGGCTGGAGCTACGGAGACGTCACCGCGATCGCGGTCGATTCCCGGGACAACCTGTTCGTGTTCACCCGCTCGGCGCACCCGGTGATCGTCTTCGACCGCGACGGCCACTTTCTCGGCTCCTGGGGCGAAGGGATCTTCAGCCGGGCCCACGGGATCACGATCACCGCGGGCGACGTCGTCTGGTGTACCGACGACCAGGACCACACCATTCGCAAGTTCAGCGCGGACGGTAAGCTTCTCCAGACGCTCGGAAGGTCCGGCCAGCCATCGGACACCGGCTACCTGCCGGCGGCCGGCGCGAACAGTTTACTGACGATCAAGCGTGGGGCCGGACCGTTCAACCGGCCCACCCGGCTGGCGATGGCGCCGAGCGGCGACCTTTACGTCTCGGACGGCTACGGCAACGCGCGGGTTCACCGCTTCACCGGCGAAGGCCGGTTCATTCAATCCTGGGGAGAACCGGGCGACGCGCCCGGCCAGTTCAACCTTCCCCACAGCGTCTGGGTCCACGCCGACGGGAGGGTCTTCGTCTGCGACCGGGAAAACGACCGGGTCCAGATCTTCAGCCCGTCGGGCGAGTTTCTCGACGCCTGGAACGGCATTCCCCGCGCGGCGGATCTCTGGATCGATCGCGAGAACAACGTCTACCTGGGCGAGCTCGAGCTGACCGCCGGTCAGCCGAACATGGCCGGTCGAATCATGGCCGAGACGCGGCCGTCGAAGGTGAGCGTGCGCGACCTGAGCGGCAACGTGCTGGCGACCTGGGGTGGCCCCGACGTGTTCGCGCCGGACAGCTTCTCGTCGGCGCACAGCGTGTGCGTCGATTCGCGGGGCGATCTCTACGTCGGCGAAGTCGCCGAAACGGTGCTGAACCGCACCGGTCGCTATCGCCCCGACTTTCCCGCGATCAAGAAGTTCGTCCGGATCTGATCGGCCGCCATACCTGATCGGCCGCTTGACAGCGCGTGTAAGATGGGCGACAAGCGAGCGGTTGGCGTTGCTCGGGTCAAAGGAAATCGAGTGTGAGGCTGGATATGCGATTCTCCCTGCACGGACGAGTCACGTCCCTCGTCGTCGGTTTGTTCCTGCTGGCTACCCTCCTGCCCATGCCGGGAACCGCGCTCCCGACCACTACCAATCAGTCCCAATCGGGCGCGCTCGTCTCCGACCGGCGCCGCCCGACGCGGCGATTCGCGAAGAGCGGTCCGAAGCCCCCGACCGATGCCGAGTGTCGGGCCGTGTTCAACTTTCCCTGTTACAGCCCACAGGAGATAGGTGCCGCCTACGGCGTGACTCCGGTGCTGGACGCCGGCTACGTCGGGCGCGGCCAGACGATTGTCATCGTCGACTCGTTCGGCAGCCCGACGATCAAGGCTGACCTCCGGACCTTCGACGCCGGCTACGGTCTGCCGGATCCCCCGTCGCTCGAGATCCGGGCGCCGCTCGGCCCGTCGCCGACATTTGATCCAACCAACCGCGACATGATCGGCTGGGCCGTCGAGACGACGCTGGACGTCGAGTGGGCCCACGCGATGGCGCCGGGCGCGCGTATCGTCCTGCTGACCAGTCCGGTCTCCGAGACCGAGGGAGTCCAGGGCATGCCACAGTTCCTGGCGCTCGAGCAGTACGCCCTCGATCGTCACCTGGGAAAGATCATCTCGCAAAGCTGGGGCGCGACCGAAGAGACGCTGCAATCGCCGGACGGCCAGGCCGTGCGCCAGGGCTTCGAGAATCTCTATCAGGAGGCCGCGCGAGAAAACGTGACCGTGCTCGCCTCGGCCGGCGACAGCGGCGTCGCCAACGTGGACGTCAACGGCAACGTCTACCCGTTCCCCACGGTCATCTATCCGGCCTCGTCGCCCTGGGTCACCAGCGTGGGTGGAACCAGTCTCACCGCCAGCACCCAGGGCCAGTATCAGTCCGAGGTCGTCTGGAACGACGGTCCGACGAACGGCGCGACTGGCGGCGGGGTCAGCGCGCTGTACGACGAGCCGGGCTACCAGAAAAGCAACCTGCCATCGTCCGACCAGTCGTTGCTCGGCGGCCACCGTGGCCTGCCCGACGTTGCCTACAACGCCGACCCGGCCACGCCGATCCTGGTCTTCCTCAGCTTCATCCCGGGCCAGGCCGGCTACTACGCCATCGGCGGCACCAGCGAAGGCTCACCCCAGTGGGCGGGGATCATCGCCGACGGCAACCAGCTTGCCCATCACCCGCTGGGCTTCCTCAACCCCGCGCTCTACCGCATCGCTAATCGCGACGAGTCCACGTCCTTCCACGACGTCACGACCGGCAACAACAGCCAGGACGGGATCACCGGCTACAACGCCACCACCGGTTGGGACGCGACGACCGGCTGGGGCTCGCCCCGGGCGGACGACCTGCTGCGCCGTCTGATCGCGGCCGAGGGTTAGCGGCCGGATTCCCTCACCCCCAACCCCTCTTGTCTACCCTCCTCGCCCCCTTCTCCAGGGGGAGCCTTCAGTGCGCGGGAGAGGGGACTCAGCAGGAAGATCTTCTTAAGCCCCTTCCCCCTCGGATGGGGGAAGGGGTAGGGGATGAGGGTGCGGCCAGATTACTCCGGCCGGAGCACCAGCAGGTGGTCCAGGTCGTCGAGAACCGATTGGCGGTCGAAGAGCATCGGATGATAGCGGCCCGCCCGCCAGAGCGGGATGAAGTCGTCGTAGTGGGGGCTGCCGGGTAGACCGGACTGACCGGTCGTGTGAACGGAGCGGCTGTTCGAGAAATCTCCCAGGTCGACGATCTGACGGTAAGACGGGATCCACTCGCTGGCGCCGTAGCCACCGGCCGGGAGCGCCGCCTGGCAGGGCGTGTCGCCGTCGCCGCCCATCGGGTAGGGCCCGCGGCAAAAGATCCGGTCCAACGGCTTGACTCTTCCCAGCGGATGATCGAAGCGCAGCTGGTGCAGCTTTCCCCACTGCCAGGCGTCCATGTCGTCACCCAACCGGTCGCGCAGCTCCTGGACCGCCTGCGCCAGGCTCGCCTGCTTCAGCTCGGCCCAGGACCCGAACGACGGTCCGGCCGGCGTCGATCCGGGACGAGGGGACTCGACCTGACCATCCGGTTTCGCCGCATCGGCGGCGGGGTCGACGTCAGCCGGTCCGGACGCGGCTCTCGGAGCGGGCGTGAGCCAGGCGGGATCCGCCCGTCGCAGCAGCTCGATCAGGAAGCCGCCGACCCGCGCGGGATAGAGGTTCCCGGCGATGCTTCCCGACGACTCGCTGCCGACGTAGCTGCCGACGAACGAGCCCAGGCGCGCCCCGAAGACGTTGACGAGCAGTCGTTGACGCAGCACGATGTAGATCGTCGCGGCGACGCTTTTGGCGGTCAGCCGGTAATCCCAGCGCCGCAGGTGGGCCAGCGCTCGAACCGCCAGCGGAGTATCTCCTTCGACGTCGGCGAGCAGCGCGATGATCTGACGGGCCGCCTCGGAGTACTGGTCCAGGTGCATCGCGGCGAAGTCGTCGACGGCGTGGCGCTCGCGCGCGTTGAGCTGACTCTCGATCCGCGCCGCCCGGAAGCCGTCGCACCAGTCCCGGGAGAGCACGTCGGGGAATCCATCGCCGACGATGCAGTTGTTTGCCGAGACGACGTAACCCGACGGCGGATTGAAAAGGCTCGGCAGCTCCTCGAACGGAATGGTGCCGGCCCAGTCGTAGTCAGCGTCCCAGCCCGGCGCCGGCAGGAGGCCGGTCCCCTTCTTCCGTCGGGGCACCTGTCCCGAAAGCTGGTATCCGACGTTGCCATCCCGGTCGGCGTAGACGACGTTGAGCGCCACGTCGAAGTCGGCCAGCGCGGCCCGAAAATCTTCCCAGTTCTGCGCCCTCGCAAGGCGGACCGTGCCGCGAAACGTCTTCTGTGGCCGCAGGACCGGCGACTCGATCGTCAGCAGGCGGGACTCGCCGGGGAGCAGCGGGCTGAGCCCCGGGCCGTGGCGGGTTTCCTGAATCCACTCGGCGATCGGTTCGGCCCGCCCGCGCACGACGATGTCCTCGCGGCGGGTCGAAAGCGACTGCCAGCCGACCGGCGAATCGTAGCGACGGAGGTCCTCGGGGTCGAGCCGCTCGACGAAAAGATCCTGGGTATCGACCATCGAGGCGGTGATTCCCCAGGCGATTCGCTGGTTGTGGCCGATCAGCACAGCGGGCAGGCCGGGCACCGTCGCGCCGGCCACGTCGAAGCCGTCGCCGGAAAGGTGGGCTTCGTACCAGATCGAAGGCATCTGGGGACGCAGGTGCGGGTCGCTGGCGAGAAGGGCCGCGCCGGTCGCCGAGCGCTCCGGCCGCACCGCCCAGGCGTTGGACATCGCGCCGGTGAGCAGGCCAAGGTCGCGCTGGGCTACCTGGAAATCGTCGAGCAGCGACTCGCCGAGGCCGGCGTAGCTGACGCCCGGCTCGACGGTGACCGGGTGCCCGGCGGGATAGCCCGGCTCCAGCGCCGCCATCGCCTCGGCGCCGAGCGCCTCGACCACCCGGGCGCGGAACCACTCGGTGTCCCAGTTCGCCGAGAGCATCCAGGAGAACAGCTTGCCCGCGGCAAGCGAGTCGACCGGCTCCCAGGGGCGCGGGCGAAAGCGCAGGATGCGGAACTCGAGCGGAAGCCGGTGGCGGTGCGCCGCGATGAACGCGTTGATACCGGCGGCGTAGGCGTCGAGCAGCGCGCGCTCCGCCGGCTCCATCTGGATCACCTCCGCCGTGGCGACGTGCGCGAAGCCGAGCCGCCGCATGTAGCGGTCGAAGACGATCGTCGCCTCGCCGAAGATCTCGGAGAGGCGGCCCAGGCCGACCCGACGGTTCAGCTCCATGTGCCAGAGGCGGTCCTGGGCGTGGACATAGCCGAATGCGAAATAGAGGTCGCGTCGGTCGGCGGCGTAGACGTGGGGCACGCCCGCGCGGTCACGGATGATCTCGACGTCCCTTTTCAGGCCGGACAGGGTGACGACGCCGTCGAGCGGCGCCTGGGGCTGGCGCAGCA
>JAJPKB010000536.1 GCA_021323915.1 Chloroflexota bacterium
GATGCCGAAGAGTGGCGCATCCGTCCGGGTGATCGCCCAGATCCTGGCCCAACGTGCCGCCGAGGCAAAGGCGAAGCGCGAAGAGGAGGCAGAGTGGCAACCGAGCCGGTCGACGTCGCACCACCGCAAACGTCGGCGCTGAGACGCCAAACTGGCCGAACCGCGCTACGACCGAAACCAGATCACGAGATGCCGTCGATACACCCGGGCTCGCGAACGTTGCCACCGCGGCAGCCCCCACGACCGTGGCGCCCTCTGGTTTGAGGGCGCCCTGAACGGACAGACTCGGTTAGGCGCCCGGTCAGATCGTCGTCGTCAGGTCCAGGGTGCGGCCCTCCGCCGCCGCCCGAGGAGCCTCGGTCATAATCTCGACCAGGTGCCGGCCGCGCTCGCCGGTCAGGATGAGATCCCGATCTTCGAGCAGACAATCGACCATGTGGAGAACGCCGAGGTCGCGAACGGCTGGCGCCTTGGGAAAGTCGACCGTCGTCCACTCCTTGGCTTTCGAGCGGTAGAGGTGCAGGATCTCGTTCTGGGCTCCCGATCCGGTCACCGCGATCGTTCCGTCGCTTCCGTGGATCTCCAATCGCGGGCTCAGGGTCGCGGGAACGCAGTAGGTCGAGTCAAGAAATGCGAACGTTGCCTCCCCGAAGTCGAGGAGCATGAGCGAGTTGTCGTCGACCTCGACGTCGATCGGTTTCCCCTCGAACAGGCCGGCGGTGTGGTACCGGACCGGCCGGGTACGGCCGGACGCGCAGGTCAAGCGCTTGACCGGTCCGAGAATGCTGGTGATCACGCTCAAGCCGTGGACGCCCATGTCGAAGATCGGGCCGGAGCCCGGCTTGTAGAACCAGGTGGAATCGCGCGGCACGTTGTGGGTCTCCGGGCCGTCGTGGGAGCTGATCACCCGGGCGAAGGCGACTTTCCCGATCGTACCTTCGGCGATCAGCTTCTGGATCGTCCGAGTGATCGGGCGCACCGGATGCTCCGGCGCGCATCCTAGCTTGACGCCCTGCTGTTTCGCTTCCGCGATCAGGGTTGATGCCTCGTCGACGGTTCTTGCCATCGGCTTCTGGGTGTAAACGTGGCGGCCCGCCCGCAGGCCGGTCAGGCTGATCGGAAAGTGATTGGGAATGGGCGTCGTGTTTACCAGCAGGTCGAAGTCCTCGCGCGCTAGCATGGTCTCTAGATCGACGTAACGTGCCGCGACGTCGAAGGCGCCGCCGACGGCCTCGACCGCGTCTTTGACCGCGTCGCAAATGGAGACGATCTCGACCTTGCCGAGATCGCTCATCGTTTTCAGGCCGGGCATGTGCATCACTCGAGCGATCGTTCCGCAGCCGACGAGGGCAACCCTGATCTTCTTCACGTCGTTCATCCTCCATGCCTGTTGAGCGCGATTTTGACAGGGTGAGGATATCACTTCACCGAGCTGCATGGCACGCCCCCGAGGGTATTATTGGTCTGTGAGGAGGCGCGTCCAGGGGAGTGACGGACGCTTGGCGGCCGGTCGGCCGGTTAGCGATCGGTGGCAGTGTCGCCACGGCCGCGGCGTCCAACCGAAAGACTCTCGGCGTCTGTCCGTCGGCCGACCGGCCGGCGGAGCAGCCAGCGCGTCGTCTCTCGCCCTTGATCGAGCCAGAGCTGAACGTAGCGCGACCAGACCGGTTGACCCGGGCGAAGGTCGTAACGATAGCGAAGGTGAGCCGCCGACGGGAACGCGATCGCGCCGAGCAGCCGCAGCCGCTCGCTCCAGCCCAGACAGGCCAGCGGCGCGCGGAGCTCCTCCCAGCGATTCAGTGTCGCCTGACGCTCGACGACGCAGTAAACGTCCTCGGATGGCGGACGACGCTCGCGCAACTCTCGGGTGACCCACGCTGGGACCGGGGTGCCAAATAGCTCGGCGGTCAGCGACAGGGCTCGCCTGACGGCGTAGGTCCAGCCCAAATTCACGGCCTGGTCGACCACCAGATGCCAGTTCAGGGTTGACCTCGCGGCTTCGTGGGGCCGGGGCGTCGGGCGATTCGAGGCATTATCCGGAGCCGCCTCGACGCCGGTTCCCGCGTTGACGTGGACGATCAACTGGTGGAGGTCGAGAAAGCGGAGTAATCGAAAATCGTCCTCGCCGTGCTGAAGAATGGCGTGAGCGCACAGGTAGAGCAGGTGGGCCTCCGGCTGCAGAGTCAGGAGCGTCGGGCATTCGTCGGAGATGGGTTGGACCCGAGCCCAGAACCAGCGCAGCTGTTCGGGAGACAGGAGCGATCTTGCCCTCACTCGGTCGAGCAGGTGAAAGTGTAGCTCGACGGCGACGGGGTCGCTCGCGCTCCTCTTCAAGCTGTAGTGGTAGGAGAAATGGTGGAGCAATCGGGGATTCGCGTCGAAGGGACTCACTCCCCAGGCGCGGAGGCCCAGCGAGCCCGCCACCTTCAGGGCGGCGAGTCGCTGCTCGAAGGGAACCATCACGTCCAGGTCGATCATCGGGCGCAAGCTTGGCCGGGGGTAAACGGCGTGGGCGAGGGCCGAGCCTTTCAGCCACAGTCCGGGAATGCCCGCCCGCGCCAGCGCATCGCCCAGCGGCAGCTGGGCGTTGTCGAGGATGAGCGAGCGAACCGTCGCATCGCGGGCCGAGCGAATCAGCGACGCCCAGCGTGGATCGCGCTCAAGGTCGATGCCCGATTCCGATATGGCCCACCAGAGCATCGGACCAAGACCATGCTCGATGGCCAGGCTGATCAGACGCGGCCAGCGAGCTTCGGCGATGCCGCGCGGAGACCGTTGCCGGGTGACCAGGGTAGCGAGGGCCAGCAGCGCGGGATCCGCGGCATCGCTCAGGAATTCGGACACGATTCCCTCACCGCTGGGTACGCCGTGCCGGCCGAGTCGAAGGCGACGATGGGAACGAGCCCATCGGACGAGACGCTGGGCTCGTCGATCGCCCGCCCGCCAACCGTTACCCAGGCGTGGCCGAGCAGTCGGCCGTCGATCCGACGGGCGCCGATCACGACGCGCGCATCCGGGTGAGATCTGGCGAGGAAACGATAGACGACCAAGCTGCGCTCCAGGCAGTTCCCTCCTCTGCCCCGGGAAGTCGCTCGATACAACGCCTGGACCAGGACGACGACGTGGTCTACGCTCGACCGAAAGGCCATCTCGGAAGGTGCGCCGCGGCAGACGAGACGAACGAGGGCCGGCAGCGGAAGCAGAAACTTCAGCGCGGGCAAGGCCGCGGCCAGGGCCAGGATGCTGGCGACGGCGACTCCGTCGGCGGGCGATCGGACGTAGCCGCGGATCGTGCCGAGGAGGCGAGCGGCCGAGGAATATCGACGAGTGATCGAGAAAGGAATCGTCGGGCGCCTCCTACGGCAGGTCTCCCACCAGCCGGACGATGCCGTCGAGCGCCGCCGTTAAATAATCCAGCCCGGTTCGCAGACGAACGTCGAAGACCGGAACCCGCGCGCTCAGCTCGAGGTAGCGTTCCATCATGCGTCGCGTTCGCTTCAGATCGTCCAGACCGGCGCAGTACGCGTGAGGAAGGAGGGCGAGAAAGGCCCGCCCGGGAGAGAGGCGGGCGATCTGGATCGAGCCATCCGCTTTCGAGAGGGCGCGGCGCGAGAGCACGCACACCGCGGCCAACCGGGCGTGGAAGCGCTCCGCCGAATCCGGCGCGGGCGGCCCCGGATCGGAGAAATCGTCGTGCCCCGGGCCGTAAAAGGCCGCGGCATCGGGGCGGAGGTGGATCGTGAACGGCAGGCGGACTGCTTGCACGACGTGGCGCGACCAACCAACGGCCACCGCGTCGTCACCCCACGGCGGAAAGCCACGTTGACTCAGGCCGAAGGCGATCGTGGACTTACCGGTCCCCGACTCGGCACAGAACAAAACCACGCCGCGGGGAAAGCGGACTGCGCTCGCGTGGAGAACCTCGGTTCCCCGCGCCTGCAGCGCCACCGGTAGGATGCTTCGCAGGTAGATCTCCCGAACGGACGCCGGGTTCGCGCCTGGCTCGGAATAGGCGAACACGACGTTTCCCGCGCCAAGCCAGAAGCGCGCCTGGCCCGGAACCTCGACCCAGCATTCGCCGCGGTAGCGGTACGCTCGCGCGGTGGGATTGCCCGCCGGATCGCGCCAGGGCTGGCACGGAACGTCCCCCCGGGCGAGCCAGGGCGGCGCCGGCTGCGGGCCGGCGATCTCGAGCGTCAGCACGCAGCCGGCGTCCGCGCCGCGAAGATTGGTTGGTGAAGCACGGCAGAGCGACCTAGTGACCCGGGGCACCGGAGCGGCGGTGGTGGTGATGCCGATCGGACCGATCGCCGCCGACCTGCACGATCTCGCCGACGTTGCCCAGGTACCTGAGCTCCATCGGCTCCCACGGCTCCCTGGCTATCGCTCTGACGTCGTCGCTCGGCCCGGTCTCGTCTGATGCCATCGGTAACCTCCCCGGTGCGGAAAGCACCGGCCGCGTCGATCCGAATGGGGTTCAACTCCGGCGACTCGCGGACGGACGCTCCTCGACCGCGCCGCTGCTCTCATCGTCGCTGTCCAACAGCTTCTCGTCGGCCAGCTTCCCGAGTAGTCGATCGATCTCGTTGGCCAGCGCCGTCTCGCCAACCTCGAACTCCTGAGCCAGGCGATCCTGAATCGTCGCGCGGTCGCATCCTGCCTCCAGTAGCTCCCAGAGGCGCGCTCCGGTTCGGTTGAGCGTGTACACCCGGTTCGTCCGGAGCTGAATCAGGACGAATTCCTTGCCCATCCGCCGCCCGACGACGTCGTGGTTTGGCCGCGGTCTCAGCCGACCCGAGTCCTCCGAGAATCGGCGCACTCCTTTCGTCCTCCTTCCTCGGGGTAGGAGCGGCTCGACCACGCCTTCGGGCATGACCAGGCCCGAGTGTATGAGTGGCAACGGTGGCAGTCAACACCGAGGGGCGACCTGCCGCTACTCAAATTGGACGATTTTGTCCTGGTGTCACCGTCACACCCGCGTCCGGCGTTCCGCGTGGCTCAGTTCGCGTTTTGTTGAAACGGGCCACGTCGCCTTCTCGGTCGGCAGCGCGCGGCGGCCGATCATCGATCTGAACGGATCAGCTCGAAGACGCGGCCGTCGCCGGCGGCGAGAGACAGCGGTGCCCGAAGCGGGTAGGATCGCCCGCTTTCCAGGTCCCGCAGCGCGCCGGCTAGCCCCGGGGCGTCGATCGCCAGCGATTGGCGCCGAGCGCAGTCGCGGTTCACGACGACCGCGAACGTCGACTCGCCGTCCGGTCTCACCAGCGTGCTGACGTAGCCTACGCTTCCGCCGTTGACGGTGAACCGCTGAGCGGCGGGGCGAAGCTGGACCAGCGTATCTCGGATCGGCCGGACTCTCGCGGCGAGCTCGGCGACCACGTCGAAGAGCGTCGGGTTGTCCTTCAGGCCGGTCCACCCTTGCTCGGTTCCGTAGATGAACCAGAAGATGCCGGTCGCGCCCTCGCCGATCGCCAGCCAGTGCTGAGCCCGTACCTCGGCCGGTATCGGCTCGCGGAGCCCGAACCGTCCAGCGTCGAGCCCATGGGTCTGGAGGATGACCCAGAGCGGAACGTCGGCCGGCTTCGCCAGCGTGACGGCGCGGATGTAGCTCACGAAGTCGAGCTCGGGGTATCCGAAACCCTTCATCGAGAAGTCGCCGATCGGGTTGTCGCGAGCGACCGGGTACACGTCGATCAGCATCACGTCGGGACGAGCGGCGAGAAAGATCGGCCCGACGCGGTCGATTCCGACGAGTGTCGGGATCACCGGGCGGGCGGGATCCAGGTCGTGAAGCATCCGCGTCATCAGGGCCACTTTGCGCAGATCGGCAAGACTCGGCTCGTCAACCGCGGCGTAGCCCTTCAGACTTCGGTGGGTCTTGACCCGATCGACGATCGGCGCGATCGCTCGACGGGCCGAATCCAGGCTCGGCGCCACCCGGGAAGGCCACCAGGTGTGGCTCAGCTCGCCGACCGGCGCGAAGTAGACGTCGACGCCAAGTTGATCCGAGACGTCCAGCAATGGTGCGTCGCGCGTCACGACGTTGTTCGTGAAGAAGACGCTGTCGAGATGATGCCGTCGCAGATCTTCGAGCATCGCCTGGAAGGCCGCCGCGCTCCCGCCCAGCAGGTTTCCATCCTGGAACACCCCGACCGGGAACGTCCGCGGGGTGGTCGGCGGGTCGATCGGCGCGGCCGGGCTCGAGCCCGGCATACTCAGCAGCCACGCCAGGCCGGTTGCGATGGCGCCTTTTCCGGTGGCCGCGAGCAAGCCGCGGCGCCTGGCACGCTTCACTCGTTCGACCACTCGTACTTGACCGGGCACACCCCCGAATCCCCGCCCCAACGGGACACCGGGACGACTCGGGCGTACGCGGAGATGGTCTCACCCGCGGTTCGTTCCCAGGAGAACGAGCCGGCGCGACCCCGACCCGCCTGTCCCAGCGCGCGGCCCCGCTCGGGATGGCTGAGCAGGTCGACGAGCGCGCGGGTCAGCGCATCGAGATCGCCGGGCGGGTATGGCGATCCGGCGTTGCCCACCACCTCCGGCAGCGAACCGGCCCGCGCGTAGACGAGTGGGCGACCGCAGGCCAGCGCTTCGAGCGCCGGTAATCCGAACCCTTCGTAGAGCGACGGCATCACGGCGACGTCGGCCAGGTTGTAGAACAACGGCAGGTCGTCTTCGGCCACGTCGTCGACGAAGTGGACGGCGGCGCGGATTCCGAGTCGATCGGCCAGCTCGATAAGCTGGCTTCGCTCGCGGGTGAAGTGGGCTCGCCCAACCTTGATCAGCTCGACGTTCGACAGCTCGTCCCGCACCCGGGCTAGGGCGCGCAGGAGAGTCGCCAGGTCCTTCCGCGGATCTTCCGAGCCGACGTAGATGAGGTAGCGCCGTCCGTCGGGCAAGCGGTAGCGCTCGCGGACGGCGGCGGGCGGTGAGTCCGGACGAAAGCGCGCGTGGTCGATTCCGAGCCAGACGACCTCGATTTTCTCCGGCGCGATGCCGAGATATTCGACGATACAGCGCTTGGTATCGTGCGAATCGGCGATCAGCAGGTGGGCGCGCTTCAGACCGGCCATCGCCAGGCGGTCGAAGACTCGATCGACGACGGTTCGATACGACGTCAGCCGGGGTTGGTCGCGCAGCATGTAGGGAATGACGTCGTGAACCGTGACGACGACGCGTCCGGTCGGAGGGTGGAACACCAGCAGCGACGCCAGGTTCTGGCTGGTGAGATGGTAGACGTCCGCGCGGGGGTAGTGGGCCCAAACCGGGTAGGTCGTCAGGAAGGCGCGCGGGTCGAGTCCGAGCCGGCGAAGCGCCGATTGCCCGGGGCTCGGGACCAGGGGAACCGCCGGGGTGACCTCCACCGCCCTCACCCCGGCGCGCTGGAGCGCGGATCGAAGCGCTTCCGCGTAGCGCCCGACGCCGGTGTGCAGGTTTCCCGGCTTGGCGACGAGCGCGACCCGCAGGTCGCATCCGCCGGGGGCACCCGGCGCGCTTCGGCTCTCGGAAGGCGCTCGCCTCATCCCGACCCGCCTATCGGTAGCCTCGGTCGGAGCGCGATGGGGTGCGCGAAGATTGGTAACGCTCGGGCGGGTTGAATCGGTCCGCTCGATCTCGCCGGGGTAGGATCGTGGAGTTTCACCGGGCGACGCCCGCGTCGATACATCGCGCCAGGATTTCCCGCTCGACCCGCGCGACGTTCGTCGATGCGCTGTACCTCTCGACCGCGGCGGCGCGGCCGGCCGCCGGCAGGCGCGTGGCGAGGTCTCGATCGGCCAGCAGGCGAATGAAGGCGCGCGCCAGCTCTTCCGGCCGGGCTTCCGGGACGAGGATGCCGGTCGTCCCGTTCGCGACGTATTCGGGAATCGCGCCGGAGAGAGACGAGACAACCGGTACCCCGCACGCCATCGCCTGCAGGTTCGCCATGCCGATCTGCTCTTCCCAGTCTCTGGTCGTGATCGACGGGCAGGTGAAGACCGACGCTCCGCGAAAATACGCCGGTAAGTCCCGGTTGAGGACCGTTCCCGCGAAGCGAACCCGAGCGTCGAGCCGAAGCGCCGAGACCTGGCGCGCCAGGGCGGCTTTCTCAGCGCCCTCCCCTACCAGGAGCAGCCCCACGTCCGGAAACTGGCGCGCCACGATGGCGAAGGCGCTGATCAGGTCGAACACGCCCTTGGCGCGCTGCAGGCGTCCCACGAAGAGGATCGTGCGCCCGAAGCCCTCCTCATTGTGGCGCACGCCGGAAGGAGAGAACTCGTCGACGTCCACTCCCCAGGTACCGTACATCAGGTGGACCATGCGGTCCGTCGGTGCGCCACACGCTTCGAGGTTCCGTCTCGAGCCCTCGTTGAGATAGACGATCATGCGAGCGCTCTGCAGGTAGGCGCGCAGAATGACTTTCAGCACGAGTGAGATGGGACGCCCGTATTTGGTGGACAGAGGACGGTTCTCGAGCGAGACGACCACGAGAGGACAATCGTGCCGCCGCGCGTAGCGCCAGCCGGCCAGCAGGTAAGGCAGCGGCATAAGGGCCTGAGGCTCCACGCCCTGGACGACGTCGGGCCGGGCGGCCTGAAGCTTCCGGTAGAGATCGAGCGGAGTGCCGTAGCGAACGGTGTTGGCCAATTCGTCGCGGGCGATGTCACCCCACGCGAACCGGTAGAGGTGAACGACGTCGATCTCTCGGAAGTACCGAAGCGGATCCTGAAGGTCTCGCCGTAATCCGGTGCTGATCATCGCCAATCGGGCGCGCTTCATCACCAGGCTATCCTCTACCACGTCGCTCGACTCGCTTTCGTTACAAGCTGCACCGAAGCGGTCGCCCACGCGAGTACGTCGAGGAGGACGTGGCCGAGGAGCCCGGCCCAGGGAATCGGCCAGTTCTCTCCCCGGGCCCGTCGCGCGGCGTCGAAGTACCGAGCCCGGGAAATGGTCGCGTGCGCGAGCGCCAGGATCAGTGCCGTCGCCGCGGCGCGCCCGAGCAGCGGGACCAGGAGGGCCGTCGTGACGGCGCCCAGGCCGAAAAGCATGGTGGCCGCGCCGTGGAACGTACCGGGGAAGTCGTCGAACGAGATGCCGTGCACGACGAGGTTTCGCAGCCACCGCGCCTGCTGCCGTGCGTATTTCCTGGCATCGGTCTCGTAGCGCGTCCGAATCCAGCTGTCGCCGACGTAGCGAATTCGGTAACCCGCCCGGTTGAGGGCGCCGGCGAGAAACCGATCCGTCCCGCTCGCGATGGGCTGCGAGAACCCGCCCGAGTCGAGCAAGGCCCGACGGGTAACCGCGGCGTTTCGCCCCAGCAGGCCAGAGACGTGCGTCCGCTCCACGTTCCCCCGGTACAGCCAGACTGCCCACTGGCTGCGCACGAAGCTGCTCGCGGCCAGTTGCTCGTCGAGGGGCGCGTTCGTTCCGGTGGAAGCGTCCTCGTCCTCGTTGGCGATCGGGGCCAGGGTTCGCTCGAAAGAGTCGTCGTCGAGCAGGCAATCGGCGTCGGTGAGGAAGACGACGTCGCCTCTTGATCGCTCGAGACAGCGGCGGAGCGCCCGTTGCTTTCCTTCCCCCGGCTCCTGTTCGATGACCGTTACCGCAGGCCCGGTGTACGAGCGCGCGACGGCGTAGGTGCCGTCGCCGCCACCGGCGCACAGCACCAGCTCTTTGCGGGGGTACCGCAGGCCGAGGAACGACTCGAGGTGAGGCCGGATGGTCTCGGCCTCGTTCCAGGCCGCGACTAACACGCTCACCGAGGGAAGGCCGCGCCACTCTTCTAGAGGCAGGCGTGGCTCCGTCCTGGTTCCCCCGGCGAACGAGGCTTGATCGCGTCGCCAGAGCCGCCAGTTGCGCCAGACGACGAGCGTAAGCCCGGCGAGCAGTATCTCACCCGCGTATCGGTTGGCAATCCGTGCGATCTGTCGAATCGTGCCGATCATTTCAGCCAGAACTCCGGCGCGGCGACCCCGGCCCACGTCTCGCCCTTGCGCCAGCGATACCGCAGGTCCGCCCCGCGCCAAACCTCCAGGCGGTCGGGCATCTCCCGAAGTCGTACGATGTGCCCCTGGAAGGTGCACCCCCGGTCGAAGCCGGCGCTCGGCACGGTCGGCAGCGGCGCTTTTACTCGCGTCGCCAGGTAGCGAAACGCCTTGTCGCACCAGCCGACGACGTGCAAGACGTCGCGCGCGTCGGGCAGGGAGGGAGCGCACCCGCCGTCCAGGGACGCGAAGCCGCGCGCGGTCTGAATTCCCCCGGAGGCATCCTGCCCGGCGAGAAGGCGGGCCTCGGCCCCGCCGAGGTCGACGTCGAATCCGTGGGGCGCGACGTCATCCGCC
>JAJPKB010000199.1 GCA_021323915.1 Chloroflexota bacterium
AACCCGGTGGGATTCACCGAGGTCGTGCGGACGATCCTGAGCGAACCCGGCGATAAGCACCTCGTCATCGCGATCAACGATAACCTCGCCGACGGCACCGACGTGTCCTGGCTGTGGGACGCGGACGTCGAAGCTCTGGCCGGGCGGACTCGGAGCGTTGTCGTCACCGGCACGCGGGGCGGAGACATGGCGGTTCGTCTGAAGTACGCCGGCGTGCCGGTGGACCGAATCCACCAGGCGCCCTCCGTCGAGCAGGCGCTCGACCTGGGAATGGCGACGAGCCCCGATTCAGGCACCCTGTACGTCCTGCCGACCTATACGGCGATGCTCGAATTGCGTAAGCTGGCGAGCCGGCGGGGCTACGCCGAACGGTTCTGGGAGAGCTGAATGCGGCTCTCGATCTGCTACCTCTATGCATCGGGAATGAACGTCTACGGTGACCGCGGCAACGTGTTAACACTGGTTCAACGCTGCCGTTGGCGCGGAATCGACGTCGAGGTGACCGAGCGAGGAATCGGCGAACGCACACCACTGGACGCGTTCGATCTGTTCGTGGCAGGCGGAGGTCAGGACCGCGATCAGGTCGCCGTAAGTCGAGACTTGCAGGGCGAGACCGGTAACTGGCTCCGGAAGGCCGTGGAGAACGACGCGGTGCTCCTCGCCATCTGCGGCACGTACCAACTGCTGGGGCGCTATTTCCAGCCCGCGAACGGCGAGCGCCTGCCCGGCATCGCGATGTTCGATGCCTGGACCGAGGCGGGCCCGCGACGCTTCATCGGGGACGTCATCGTCCGGGTGCCGATCGACGATCGGGAGGTCGATCTGGTCGGGTTCGAGAATCACAGCGGCCGCACGTTCCTGGGCCCGGAAGGGAGACCGATGGGACGGACGATCGTCGGCGCGGGGAATAACGGTGAGGACGGATACGAGGGCGCACGATACCGCAACGCCTTTGGCTGCTACCTGCACGGCCCTTTGTTGCCCAAGAATCCCGACTTTGCCGACTACTTAATCCGCCTCGGCCTTCGCCATCGCCACGGCGAAGGCGTGTCGCTCGCGCCACTCGACGATCACGTCGAAGACAGCGCCCGGGCCGCGATGATCGAGCGCATCCGGCGACGCGGACGCGTCAAGTCCGGAGCTATCTGATGGTAACAACCGAGCGGAGCCGGAGGCTGGCCGGCGCGGCAGCGATCGTGATGACCGCGTACGTGGCAAGTAGGGTCACCGGTCTCCTCCGCGACGTGGCGATCACCTACCACTTCGGCACCGGCCCCCAATTGGACGCGTATTACGCCGCGGTGAGGGTTCCGGACACGATTTTCCAGGTCGTCGCCGGCGCCGCGGTGGCAAGCGCCTTCATCCCGGTGTACTCGACCTACCTCGCGAAGGACGCTCGCGACGAGGCCTGGGAGATGGTGAGCACCTTCTTCACGCTGACCGTGGTGGTCCTGGTGCCAATCATCTTGATCGCGATGGTGGCCGCGCCGTGGTTGATGCCGGTGATCGTTCCGCGCTTCGAGCCTCAATACCAGGCCCTTGCCGCGGATCTGACACGGATCGTCCTATTCGCCCCGGTCTTCTTCACGATCGGCTGCTTCTCGACCAGCGCCCTCAACGCCCACGGCAAATTCTTTCTCGCCGCCCTGGCACCAACTTGCTACAACATCGGCATCATCCTCGGCGCGCTCCTGTTCAGCCGTTCCCTGGGCATCCACGGTCTGGCGCTCGGGGCGCTGTTGGGGTCAGCGCTCTTTTGCCTGGTCCAAATACCTGGCCTCCGCCAGATCGGGTTGAAGTTTCGGCCGGTGCTCAACCTGAAGCATACCGGCGTTCGGGCAGTCGGGCGTCTGATGGGGCCGAGAGCAATCGGGCTCGCGGTGACCCAGGTGAACTTCCTGATCGCACTCTACCTGGCGTCGGGCATTGAAGGAGGCATCTCGTCGCTCAACATCGCCTGGATGCTCACGATGCTTCCCCTCGGCATCTTCGCGATGGCGATCTCAACCGCCGTGTTTCCGTCGCTCGCCGAGCAAAGCGCGTCCGCGAATCACGCCCAGCTATGCCGGACGATGGTGAGCGCGATGCGCTTTATTCTCTACCTGACGATCCCGGCGAGCATCGGCCTGATCGTCCTGAGTCACCCGATCGTTCGCCTGCTCTACGAGCGCGGCGAGTTCACCGCCCAATCGACCGCCCAGACCGCCGGCGCCCTCCAGGTTTACGCCCTCGGGCTATTCGGCATGGCGACGACCGAGATCGTAACCCGCGCGTTTTACGCACTCCACGATACGATAACGCCGGTGAAAGTGGCCTCGCTCGGGATGATCGTCAATCTCGCGCTGGCACTGGCACTCGTCCACCCGCTCGGCGAAAACGGGCTTGCCCTGGCGACCGCGGTGGCGGGCACCGTCGAAGGCGCGACGCTGTTTACGGTGGCCCGACGGCGTATCCCGGGCATCGAAATGTCCGGTCTCGTCGGATCGGCGCTGAAATGCGCCGCGGCCGCGCTGCTCATGGGTGCCTTCGTCGAGATTTTTATGCTCGAGGCGTCACCGCTGGGGCGAACGCTCGACGGGGTGCTGCTGGTGGTGGGCTCCATGCTGATCGGCGGAGCGACGTACCTGGGTGCGACGGTTGCGCTGGGCTCGGACGAGATCAGCCAACTTCGCCGGGTTCTCCGACGAAGCGCGTAGGTCGGCGGACGCACTCCCGGGACCGGCGACCGATCCCGCGACGCTCGCCACGACGGTCCGGCCTTCGCGGTGGCTTTGACCCCGAAGGCCAGAACATCGGCGAGTCAGTTCCGGCCTTGGAGAAGTAGGTGACCGGGCAACCGGACGAGCGGGGGACAAGCCCCCGCGCTACGAGACGACTGGTCGGTAGAACGGTCAAAAGCCGCCGGAGCCGCTGTGGGAATCCCGAGGCTTCTGCTCCAGGTAATTCATGCTCCGCTCGTACCAGGTCGGTGTGATCAAGCCCGACTCGTAATAGTAGGTCAGCATCGTCTTCAGACGGAGGATCGAGATCACGTTGTATCCGTGCTGGCGAAGGTTTTCGGTGCCGCCCTGTTCGCGGTCGATCAGCACGACCGCGTCTCGAACTGTCAGGCCAAATTCCTCGAGAATGTGAGCGTTCTGTAAGATGCTGCCACCGCCCGTCATCAGGTCGTCGACGATCAGGGCGGTTTGACCAGCCTCGTAATGCCCCTCGATCACGTGATCCTTGCCGCCCGCAGCAGCCGGTCGGGCGTAGCACATCGGGACCTCGCTCAGAAGGCTGTACGCGAGCGCCAGGTGCAAGCCGCCAAACGGAACCCCGGCGACGAGACTGAAGGGCGAGAGCCGTGGCCGACGCCGCCCCTGGCCGGCCTTGATCTCGGCGTCGAGGATCCGGGCGATTCGGCTAAGCAGCGCGGGCTCGCTGAGCACCCGTCGCGGATTGACGTAGACCGGAGAGTGGACGGCAGTCCGCCCGAGCGTAAAGTCGCCGAAGCTGATCGCGCCCAGATCAAACAGTTCCCGGGCAAGTAAAAGCGTGGTATCGTCGCGGCCCGAGGTGGTGCGCACAGCGTGTCTCCTGACGTACAATTGGTCAATTGTAACACGAACCGAGATCGCGCATGAGCGCTGGGGTCGGGGTGATTGGCGCATCGCGAATCGGGTTGAGCGATTGACGTTTAGCTTGGCGGCACGTATACTTTACAGGATACTTATGAACCAAACCAACATTCGCAATTTCTCGATCATCGCCCACATCGACCACGGCAAGACGACCCTGAGCGATCGCCTCCTCGAACGAACTGAAACGGTCAGCTCCCGTGAAATGACCGAGCAGCTGCTCGACTCGATGGATCTCGAACGTGAGAAGGGTATTACGATCAAGGCGCGGGCGGTTCGGATGGCCTACCGGGCAAGAGATGGCCAAACCTACGAGCTCAACTTGATCGATACCCCGGGCCACGTCGATTTCAACTACGAAGTAAGCCGCAGTCTAACCGCGTGCGAGGGCGCTCTGCTCGTCGTCGACGCCGTCCAGGGCATCGAGGCTCAAACGCTCGCCAACGCGTACCTGGCGCTGGAGCACGACCTGGAGATCGTTCCGATCGTCAACAAGATCGACCTGCCGAACGCCGCTCCGGATACCGTCGCCAAGGAGATCGAGGACGTGATCGGCATCCCGGCCGATCAGGTGCTGCGCGTCTCCGCTAAGGAGGGAATCGGCATTGACGACGTGCTCGAGGCGATCATTCACCGGGTTCCCACGCCCAAGGGGCATCCGTCGGCCCCGACGCGCGCGCTGATCTTCGACTCGCACTACGACGTTTACAAGGGCGTGATCGCCTACGTGCGCGTGGTGGATGGCACGATCCCGAGCCAAACGCGGCTTTTGATGTACGGAACGGACAAAGAGACCGAGGCGCTCGAGGTCGGCCACTTCACGCCGGAGATGGTCGCGACCGAGGCGCTTCAGACCGGCGAAGTGGGCTACGTCGCCACTGGCCTGAAGAACGTCGCCGACGTCGCGGTTGGCGACACGATCATGCTGGCGGATAACCGTGCTGCCGAGCCTCTTCCGGGTTATCGCCCGGCGAAGCCAATGGTCTTCGCCGGCCTTTATCCGGTGGAGAGCAGCGATTATCAATATCTGCGTGAAGCGCTGGAAAAGCTCAAGCTCAACGACGCGTCGCTCTCATTCGAGCCGGAAAGCTCGGCTGCCCTCGGCTTCGGGTTCCGGTGCGGGTTCCTGGGCCTGCTGCACATGGAGATCGTCCAGGAGCGGATCGAGCGCGAGTACAATCTCGACATCCTGACCACCTCGCCCAGTGTCGAGTATCGGGTCACGACGACCAACGGAACGATCCTCACGCTCGACAATCCATCCGACCTTCCGCCTCCCAACGAGATCGCGGAGATCGCTGAGCCCTGGGTCAAGATCAGCGTCGTGACGCCAACGCGGTACATTGGCGCGATTATGGAGCTGGTAAGTCAACGGCGCGGTAATTTCGACAAGATGGAATACCTGGACGAGACTCGCGTCCTGTTGACCTACGACCTGCCCTTCAGCGAGATCCTGGTCGAGTTCTACGATCAGTTGAAGTCGCGGACCCAGGGCTACGCCTCGCTTGACTACACCCTGGAGGGCTACCGGGCGGAGAAGCTCGTCAAGCTCGAAGTTCTGGTGAACGGCCAGCCAGTCGACGCGCTTTCGATGATCACGCACGTCGACCGCGCCTACCCGCGCGGCAAGGAGCTGACCGAGAAGCTGCGCAAGCTGATCCCCCGCCAGCTTTTCGAAGTGCCGATTCAGGCGGCGATCGGCAGCAAGATCATCGCCCGCGAAACGATTCCAGCGATCCGCAAGAACGTCCTGGCCAAGTGCTACGGTGGAGACGTGACCCGCAAACGGAAGCTGCTGGAGAAGCAAGCCGAGGGGAAGAAGCGCATGAAGCGGGTGGGCAACGTCGAGATCCCCCAGGAAGCGTTCATGGCGGTTCTGAAGCTGAGCGACTAGTCCGCAGAAAAGCCGCCGCCACCAGTCCAACCACGCAGATGGCCGCCGCGGCGAGGAAGATCTCGCGGTATACCTCGGCGCCGACCTGGAGTATCGCCTGGTTATAGGCAGCCAGGCGGGCCTGAGAATCAGCTGCCGACTCTCCTGCCCGTGGCAAGGGGAGCGGAATCGATCCGGCGAGGCGATCGAAACGATCGAGCCCCCAGGCGGTCAGAATCGACAGGCCAACCGTCATGCCGACCAGCCGGGCGACCGAGAACAGCGCCGCCGCCGATGCCTCACGGCTGGCGCCGCCGACGTTGACGGCCGCCGTCGCGAGCGGCGCGATCAGCATACCGAACCCGAGCCCGGCCACGGCCATGCTTCCCCAGAGCAACGAATCGCCGGGCATGGTTCCCCAGGTTGCCATGATACCGAGACCGAGCGCCGCGATGGCGTAACCGAGTGCCGCCGGGGGCCCGAGTCCTACCCGCTGGGCAACAACCCCGCCCAGAATTGCCCCGACCGGTATGAACGCGGTCAGCCGCGTCAGCAACAGCCCGCCCGCCGCGGCAGAGAGGCTCAGAATCGTCGCGGCGTACAACGGAACGTCGACCATCGCGACGATCAGCGCGCCGCCCAGGACGGCCCCGCCAGCGATCGCCGCCGAGAACGCAACCTGGCGAAAAAGGCGAAGCTCCAACAGCGGCTCTTTCACCCGAGATTCCCACCAGACGAAGGCAACGAGTCCGACTACCGCCAGCGCGAGTAGCGCGTTTCGAACGTCCGATCCGGCGATGATCACCGCTTCGTGGGAGAGCCCCACGATCTGCAACCCAAGCGCCAGGGCGATCAGGCCCGCGCCGCCGAGGTCGAGCCGTCCGCCGACCGCGCGGCGCGACGGCAGACCCGCGAACGAGACAACCAGGAGCAACAGGGCGACTGGCACGTTGATCCAGAAGATCCAGCGCCACGCCAGCCACGAGATGATTCCCGCCCCGTAAAGCGGGCCGAGCACACCGCCCGCCTCGGCCACCGCGCCGACCAGCCCGATCCCGAGGGCACGACGGTCCGCCGGGTAGCGATCGCTGACAATGGCGATCGCGACCGGTAGCAGCGCTCCTCCGCCGACCGACTGGACGACTCGAGCGGCAACCAGGGTCGCGAGCGACCAGGATAGGGCGCAGCCCATCGAGCCCGCCGCGAAGGCCAAGAGGGAGATCGCCAGCGTTGGTCGCCGGCCACGCACGTCGGCGAAGCGTCCCATCACCGGCAATGCCACCGTGTAGCCCAAAAGGTATCCAGACACTACCCAGGCAGCCTGGTCGAGGCTATCGAAGGGAATCTGGAGGTCGACCACCACCGCCGGCAGCGCCGCGACGATCACCGTCTGGTCGAGCGCTCCGAGAAAGACCGCGGCGATTACCGCGCCCATCGCGAGCCTCGGGGACGTGAAGACCGAGGGAAGCGACGCCCACTTAGTCGACGACACGCCGATTGTCCCCGGTCTTCGAATCGAACGCTGCTCGCCCCGGGAACGCCAGTGGGCTGGAGCTGACGTCACGACGGCGGTTCAATCGAGATTGATTCATTGAAGTTCGAAAGGGTGAGCGTCCGCTGTATCCCGGGCGGCTCGTTCGTCGCGATCGGTCCGGTCAGCACGATCTGTCGGACCAGGAAGTCTTTCGCTCCGATCCAGAGATCGCCGTCCAGGGTGTTGGCCGTTCCCGGCGCCCCGACCAGGCCCGCGATTAGCGACGCCGCGATCTTTCCGGTCAGATGGTAGCAATCCACACCGTCGATCGAAGCATCGGCCAGCTTCTTGAGGTTGGTGACCTGTTTCAGCAGGGCTGGCGCGCCGTGATCCGGATCCAGGAGGTTCGGCGAGGTGGTAGACGACGGGAGCTCCTCCCACTTCTTCGTGATCGGGTTCGTGACGTACTCGTGGGATCCGATGATCATGAATCCCAAGTCGACAGTCAGCTTACCGAACGTACTGACGGCCGTTCCCTTCAGGCGGTCTGGGCGCTCCACGTCGCCTTCGATCGTCCTGGCAGCCAGCCCGGTCCCGATCGCCATCATTCCACCGGTCGACGTCAGCTTGAAGTGCGCGCTCGTGACCGCTTTGAGGGCATCGCTTCCTTTCCCGATGATGTCGCTCGGACTCAATTCAGCCGGCGCCCGCGAAAAGCATCCTGCGCTCAAGCCCGCCAACGCTAGCGCTCCGATGAAAACGCGCCTGCTCGCTTGCATAGTGCCTCGACAACGAACGACTTGAGATTCACGCGGAGAGAGTAACATTCCCGGCATCCGAGGTCAAAGAAAAGGCCCGATCGTCGTCTGGACAATCGACTGTTGCATCTAGCATAATTGACGCATGCGTGCGCCGGACGTAGAATGGCCGGCGGATTAAGAGACCCGGGTTCCGTTCCGCAATCCGGGTGCGGAGGAACGGCGTTGGCGATTCAGACCGGATCAGCTAGCTCACAAACGTCCGAGAACCCCGCGATAAGCGAAGAAGCATTCATCTTCTGCGAGAATCTCGTCAAGATCTACAAAGTCGCGGACCTGGAAGCGGTAGCGCTTCAAGGGCTCGACCTGCAGATACAGCGCGGGGAGCTGATGGCCATCATCGGGAACAGCGGGAGCGGAAAGTCTACGCTACTCAATATTCTTGGCGGTTTGGACCGCCCCTCGGCCGGCCGAGTGGCCGTGGGCGGGCGCGATCTCCTCAAAATGAGCGAGTCGCAGTTCGTGCGGTACAAGCGTGACGTCGTGGGATTCGTCTGGCAAAATACCGCGCGCAACATGCTTCCCTATCTCACCGCCATCGAGAACGTCGAGCTGCCGATGGTGATCGCCGGGCGTTACGGTCCCAGGGAACGGCAGTGGGCGCGCGAGCTTCTCGACGTGGTCGGCATGTCGGGGCGAATGAAGCACAAGCTGTCGGAGCTCTCCGGCGGCGAGCAGCAGCGCATCGCGATCGCGATCGGTCTGGCCAACCGACCTCCCCTCCTCCTTGCCGACGAGCCGACCGGCTCGGTGGATACGAGAACCGCCGCGACGATCTTCGAGATGTTTCGCCAGATCCGCGACCAGTATGGAACCACGATCGTCATCGTCACCCACGACCCGAAAGTCATGTCCAAGGTCGACCGAGTGGTAGCGATTCGCGACGGCAAGACGTCGACCGAGACGATCCGGAAAGTCGCGATCGACATGGCTGACTTTGCCGCGGGCAACATCGTTCTGGGAGAGACCCACGAAGAGTTCGTCGTCCTGGACGGCGCGGGCCGCCTTCAGATCCCGCGCGAGTACCTGGAAAAGCTATCCATCAAGAAGAAGGTGCGTCTCGACCTGGAAGGCGATCAGATCATCATTCGGGCGATCCCGGGCGACGAAGCCGAAGAGCCAAACAAGGATAAAGATGGTCGTCCTCGCCGTTGGGGGTTCCGTTGATGAGTGAAAACCAGGTGTCGGCACCGATCGCCGCGGAGCCGAAACCCGCTGGCGAAGAGATCGTCCGCGTGGTGGACGTGCAGCGAATTTATCCGCTGGGCCACGACAAGGTGACCGCGCTCAAAGGGATCAATTTGAGCGTGCACCTCGGCGAGCTGGTCGGCTTGATGGGTCGGTCTGGCTCCGGTAAGACGACGCTGCTCAACATCATCGTCGGCCTCGATCAGGCCACCAGCGGAAAGGTGTTCATCAAGGGCACCGACGTTACTCAGTTGTCCGACGCGACCCTCACCGAGCTTCGGCGCAGGTTGATCGGCTACGTGTTTCAGTCGTTTGCCCTGATTCCGGTCCTTTCGGCGGTGGAAAACGTCGAGCTGCCCATGCACATCGCCGGTGTTCCGCGGGCTGAGCGCCACCGACGTGCGGTCGAGCTGCTTCAGCTTGTCGGCCTCGGCAAACGCATGCACCACCGTCCTTTCGAGCTGAGCGGCGGCGAGCAGCAACGTGTCGCGATCGCCCGCGCTCTCTCGAACCGCCCGTCCTTGATTCTCGCCGATGAGCCCACCGGCGAGCTGGACAGCACGACCGGTCTTCAGATCATGTCACTTTTCCGCTACATCGCGACGAGCGAGAACGTCGCGGTCATCATCGTGACCCACGATCCGACGATCATGCAGATCGCGCATCGGACCTTCGAGATCAGCGACGGCGTGGTCAATCAGATCGCGAACCCGGTTCCGGTGAGCTGATTCATTCAACCGGGTGCCTGCAGGCGAGCGCGCGCTCCGTGACCGGTACAGCCTTGAAACGTGGACGCGTGAGCCACCCCGGGAGCGCGGGCGAGACGCCCGCGCTCCCGGCACGATTCCCCTGGCGAAACCTCGTGGTTCACCCGTTCTGACCCGGCGCTTTACGTTTCAAGCGTCGCGTACTAGCATGTGAGAAGAAACCGGCATCAAGGATCGCTGCGGCATGCGAGTTATCGTTTTCGGCTGCGGTCGTTTTGGAGCGAAGGTCGCTGAAGTGCTCGACCGACGAGGTCACGACGTCACCGTCATCGCGCCTGATAACGAGGCCTTCCTTCGACTACCCAGCGCCTTTCACGGGAAAGTGGCGGTGGGTCACGGAATCGACGTGGAGAGTCTTCGGAGCAACGGCGTTGAAGGCGCCGACGCGTTCATCGCGCTCAGCGACGGAGACAATACTAACGTCGTCGCGTCCCAGGTGGCCAAGCACATTCTGCACGTTCCGGTCGTTATCAGTCAGATCAAGGATCCGATCCGTCAGGATACCTATCAGACGCTCGGAATACAAACGATCTGTCCGACCCGTCTGGGCGCCGACCGCATCCACGAAGTGATCGCGGGCGCCCATTCCCGCTGAGTCCCGGGAAGAAAAAAGGGGGG
>JAJPKB010000370.1 GCA_021323915.1 Chloroflexota bacterium
GAGCTTGTCCGTCTTTTCGATAGCGAACTGGAAATAGTCGCCTAGATCGAGCAGTTGGGCTGCCAGCAGATCGGCGGTTGCCGCCGCTTCGCCGTCCCAACGGCCCAGGTCAAGATCCCTCGTCGCACGGAAGCGCGCTCCCAGCCGGAAGTAGAGCGCCAGTGCTCCCCTGAGGATCCAGCGGTCCGCCGCGACGACCATCAGGCGGGCCAATAACCGATCGTAAACAACCAGCTTGCGCAGTTGCACCAGGGAGGCGCTGCTTCCGTGCGATGTGGTAAGTAATCGCTGTTCGAGAGCGGTGCGAAAGGCACTGGCGGTGGCGTACTTCACGCGGCGACCAGACCCAGCGCGCTGTCGATCAGCGCGGCCACCCGTCGGCTCCGTGTCCTGGCGTCTCGTCGAAGCTGGTCCGGCAGGGCTAGGCCCCGCCGAATTGCCTGCACGACCGCCAGCTCGATCTGATCCGGCGCCGTGCCGGCCTCCGCCGCGTCGAGGATGGTCCGGCTCGCCGAGGTGACGACGATTCCATCGCGGGAGGTCAGGTCACCCGGTTGGAGCGGCCGGACGGTGGTATGAATCTTCACTCCGGGGAGCTTGGGGAGATTTCGCCGGGAGCGGGGGACGGTGAGATGCGCCGCGTCGGGGATCACGTCGCTCAGATCGAGCAGGTCGAGTGCGCTGTCGTGCGACACGACTACTACATCCCTGCCGAGCGCAAGCCAGGCGGCGAGGACGTCTTCGCGCGGCGACGACGGATATTCGCGGAGGCGGTAGAGACCCCGCCGGACGCGGATGAACCGGCCGGTCTTGGCATGGTGGGAGAGTAGAGCGAAGCCGTACCCGCACGCCCGCGCCTGTTCGGCCGTGAAGTAGCCGCCTTGTTCCGAGGCGGAGTCGAACAGGCACTGGCGATCCGGCCGGACACGAGGGTGGACGGAATCGGGAGCAACTGTGTCGCTCATAGCTCAAATTCTATCCGAGGTTCGGGTGACTTGCAACTCCCTGTGAGGAGGGCGATCTTGTCACGTCAGGCGAGGCGTGAGGATCTGCCAGAGCAACAATGGCCATCGCCTGATGGTTCTCGTCCTTTCCACCACACCGACAAGCTAGCCGGTCGCCAGGGACGTCACTCAAACCTCAAGTAGACCTTGAGGTATCGGTGACACGTGGGCGAATTGCGAACCGGCGATTCCGCCAGGACGCGGTCGGTCCAAGGAAGATAAGGGCAAGCAACAAGGCCAAGGGGCGAAGACGTCTTCACCCCTTGGCCTTGTTGTGAAGAACATACGTTCTATCTGGGCTCCCCGACGAGGATTCGAACCTCGAACCTAGCGGTTAACAGCCGCCCGCTCTACCGTTGAGCTATCGGGGAACGTCACAGCACTATTCTACCCAACCCCGGGTGCGGAGTCAAGGCTCGCCACTGCCCCAACGCGGCCCGGCAGGCGCCCGGCTCCAATGACGCTGGAGGCCCGCCGGCCCGATGTACCCCCGGACGTTCACTCAACCAGGCGGAGGAACCTGGCCAACGGTGAGCAGGACGTCCTTCACCGCTCCCGAGGAGTCGCTCTCGTAGACCACGACGAATTGTCCAGTCGGCACGCCAGGGGACGACGAGGCGACCTTCGCTCCCAGCCGCGCGCTCTGGTACACGTCGGCGACACGCGATGGTCCGTCGCCCAGCGTGCCCACGAACACGGCATCTCTGGGCATCAGCGACCGCGTTCGCTTCCGGGCCGTCGCCAGCGCCACCGGACTCGTGGCGTAGCTGACCAGGATCGCCGTGGCCCGGTTGTCGACGTACGTCGCCGCGTACTGTCCAGCGTGGTAGGCGATCATCGTTCCCTGGAGACCGGTCGGCCCGCCGTAGACATTCTCCAGGTCGCCGCGGCGGTTGCCGAGTCCTCCGGGGGGTGATGGCTCGTCGGAGGAAGACGGCGTGGGACTGGTGCTTGCTATCATCTGGCTGGGTAGCAGCGACAGCGCGGCAACCGGACTCAGACGACCAAATTGCGAGACGCGGGCGATCGCGAAGACAAAAAAGGCAGCCACACCGAAGAACACGATCCGTCGAAGCATGGATCAATCCTGGCCGGACCGCTCGTCAGCGCAGGGGACGCCGACGTGCTGACACGACCCGTCAAAGCAAGCGGTGTGCCATCAGGAGACATAAAAGTGGCTCGTTCGGTGAGGAGTCCGCCGAGCTGGAAGACGACGGATGAGGTTGGGGGTGAACCGTTCGGGATCCACCCCCTGGATTCACGGAATCGCGATCAGGACGGCACGAGCCAGCGACACCCGATGGGCGCACCGCGTATCGAAGAGCTCACCGGGTGATCTCACCGATCGCCGTGGCCCCGCGTCGCCCGGCCTTCGCCCGATAGCGGCTCAGCCTTGCCGCTTCTTGGACGATCCGCCCTTGCGACCGATGCGCGCGTAGTAGTCGGGGCCGTGCTTGGCCTTGACCGACTGCCCGCCCTTCTTGCCGATCTCCGAGTAGAACTCGGGACCGTGACGGCGCATCACGGCCTCGCCGCCTTTCTTGCCGATCTCGGCGTAGAAGTCGCGGCCTCGCTCTTCAGCGACGGCCTCGCCGCCCTTCTTGCCGATCTCGGCATAGTAGCCGGGACCATACTTGCGCTTGACCGTCTCGCCGCCTTTCTTGCCGGCTTCGCGCACGGTCATCTCACGACGCTCTTCCATGTCATCCACCCCCTTCCCGTTGAGGATAGCGCTCCAGCGCGCCAATAGGCAATCCCGCCCGGGCGCCAACTGCGCCAAAAGGCCGACGTTCGCCTATCTGCCGTGTAGTCTATCAAGCGTGGAAGCTTATGTCAAGTTTTTTCCGGACAGGTGAGCGAGGCGGCTCCGGAGCACTTCCCTCCGAGGCTGCGTCGAAGGCAAGCTCCATCCTTGTCTCGCTCTCTAATCAATCCTTAACCGATTCTTGGGCTTCCAACGCCGGATTCGCGTTGACGACCATTCTACACGATGGTAGGCTGGGGCACGATGACCAGGACGTCAAGAAGGCCGATCAGCGTCACGCGCCGGGCGCTGCTGCGCACGGCTGGCCTCGCCAGCGTCTCCGGCCTGGTCATGCTACCAGGCGCGGCAACCAACTACCCGAATCCGTCAGCAGGCACCGGCATCGTCGGTCGGGTGATCGATCTGGCGACAATTCAGCCGGTGGCCGGCGCTCTGGTCCAGGTCGATCCTGCCGGTGTCACCAGCACGTCCGATCAGGCTGGCTCGTTCCGCCTCTCGCTTCCGCCGGGGACATACACCGTTCGAGTCTCCCGCGACGGCTACGTCGGCGCGTCGCGGCTCGGCCAGGTCGTACCGGCGACCGGTTTCCTGCCCCTGGAGCTTGACCTCGTGCCAGCGCGTCCGACCGCCACGGAACAAGCGGCCCTCTACCCGCGTCTGATCAAGCAGCACCAGGCGCCCTTGCCCGCCCCACAGAGCTTGACCTCACCGGCGCTGCGCCTGGCGAGCTCGGGGCTGCCGCAATACATCGTCGTCTACTACGACCAGGCCAACCCGCCGTATCAGGTGTCGGTGCCGCTGGAGGATTACGTGAAAGGGGTGCTGCCGAACGAGGTGTTCCCGTCGTGGCCGGCTTCGACGCTCCAGGCCCAAGCAGTCGCCTCTCGCACCTACGGCGTCGCGTCGTTTCTCGCCAACGGCTACGTCTACCCGGATACCCGCTCGCAGGTCTACGATCCCAGCAACCGCTCCGCGACGACCGACGCGGCGGTCGACGCGACCGCGGGCCAGGTCATGACCGCGAACGGCTCGGTGATCTACGCGTTCTTCTTCGCGCAATGCAACGGCGTGACGACCCGAAACAGCGAGAACGCGATCACCCTGATTGGCGGCTGTCCGGGTCAGGGCTTCAGTTACACAAGCTACTGCCGGGCCAGGCCCTGCGCCCGGAACCAGCCCTATCCATCCGGGTGCCTTGAATACCACGGCCATGGGGTTGGCCTCTGCCAGTGGGGGGCGTACGGACAGGGCAACGTCGGGGCATCGTATCGGGACATTTTGAACAGCTACTACACCGGAATCAGCATCACCGGGGGCTGCGCGGGCTCGACGTTGGCGAGTGCAACAAATGAAGGGTCGGTCGCGTCAAACCAGACGGGAAGCTTTCACGTGTATTTGCCGATCGTGGCCAATAAGGGCTGTTTGTAAAGCGAATCTCTTCGGGAGCACTTCAAGATGTGTCTGGTCATCGCCCTCGTGGTTATCGGTCTGATCTTCGCCGGGTTCTTTCTCGCCACCCTGGGGACGGTGCTTGCGCTCTTGCCCTGGCTGATCGTCGGATTGATCGCCGGCTGGGCTGCCAGCGCGATCACCGCGAGCAAGCACGGCGTCATCGGGGACATTCTGATCGGCTGGGCCGGCTCGATCATCGGGGGAGTCCTGTATGTCGCGCTCACCCATCACCGGGTCGTGGGGGTGTTCAGCCTCACCCACATCCTGGTGGCGATCGCCGGATCGGTCATCCTATTGATGATCGGGAAGGCGATCGCCGGTCAGGTGTGATCGAGGGCTCTGGACCGGCGCGGGAAGCGCCGGTGCCGCGGTGATTACAGGAACTTGAACTTCACACCCGCCGCGGTCGCCTCTCCGGCGTCGAGCCAGCCGTCGAAGGTGCCCTCGGCGGATGCCTGCCAGACCCAGTCTTCGATCCGGTCTTTGCGCGCGTCCACCATCAGCTTGGTGGCATTGATCCGGGGCAGGATCACCGTGCGCCAGCCGCGTCGTGGCTCCTGCTCGGCGTTGCTGCCGATCGGCGGAAACCGTCCGATCCAGCACCAATCGTGCTGACCGGTCGCCGGATCGTACTGGATGGCCCAGTTCCCGTTCCATTCCGCCAGCCGGCTGTGTTCGACGATGCGCTGAATGATCTCGTCACGGGATACGATGAGGGTGATCAGGGTCGAGTTCTCGGTCATCACGGCGTCTTCGAGCCCTCCCGAACCTTGTCGAGACTCTTCTGGAACAGCGCGGTGAGGCGATCGATGCGCGCCAGAACTTCTTCCCCGACGCGAATCTTGTTGTCGAGGTCGTTGATCTCGACGCCGAGGTGGTCGGCCTCGTCCTTTTCGCCGTGCTCGACCAGGACCTCGCGGGCGAGCTCGAGCTTGGCGCGCCGCAATCGCATCTCGTTGAGGCGCGAAGCCGCGACGTTCCGTTCCTCGCGATACTCGCCGATCACTTCCTCGAGCGCTTCGGCCCGATCGATCATGCTCACGCTCTCCTCAGGTCAGTCCTCAACCCAACCCTCGCGCGCCCCTGGGGTGAAGAGTACCAGGTGGCACCCGCTGGCCCGTTCAAGAGCAGGCACGGAAGCCGCGTCATGGCTTGGGGTGAGGTCGCCGCCCACATCATACGTGGCCGAGCCAGCCACGGTCAAGGGATCCGGGCTCCGGCCCGGCCGTGATACAATCCTGCTGCTTGACCGGGCTGAGCACGAGAGATGATCAAGGTAGACCGAGACTCGCATCCCGTCGATCGAATCGATTCACGCGGGATTTCGCGCCGGGCGCTGCTCCGGAGCGGCGCGCTCGCCATCCTGGCCGCTGGCGGAGTTTCTGCCTGCGGCCAGAGCTTTCCTCCCCTGTCGTCGCCCACCGATCGGTCGGCCGCGGCAACGCTTCACCTTAACCTCGGCGCCGAGCCTGACACGATCGATCCCGCGCGAGCGTCTTTCACCGGTGAGATCGAAGTCGTCATGCGGGTGTTCAGCAATCTCTACACGACCGATCGCCAGGCGCGGCTGGTTCCCGATCAGGCGGACGGAATGCCCAGCGTATCGCCGGACGGCAAGACGATCGTCGTTCGATTGAAGAAGGGATTGGTGTGGTCCGATGGGAGGCCGCTCACCGCGCAGGACTTCGTCGACGGGGTGAAGCGGCAGCTCAATCCGGCGGTGGCCAGCGGCTATGCCTTCACGCTTCGAGCGCTGGAAGGTGCCGCCGCGTATAACGACGCCGACGCGCGCACGGTCAGCCCGACCGAGCTCCGTCGGCTGCGCGATGCGGTGGGCGTCGCCGCTCCGGACCCCTGGACGGTAGTGTACCGGCTCGGCCGGCCCTCACCCTGGTTCCTGAGCGTTCTCGCGACCTGGAATGGCCTCCCCGCGCGCGAGGATTTGATCACCGCCGGCGACGCCCCCGAGGACAACAGCGACTGGACGCGCGACCCGGCGCGCTACGTGGGGAACGGGCCGTATCGGCTGACCATCCACGAGCCCGGCTCACGCCTCGCATTCGTCGCCAACCCCCGTTACGCCCGCGGTGCGCCGCCGGTTACCGCCGTCGACTACGTCATGGTCAAGGACGTGGCCGTGGCCTTCGCCAGCTACAAAGCGGGAAACCTGGACGTGATCGGGCCGAAGATCGCGGGCGTGAACGCGGAGATCAAATCGGCGATCGACGCGGATCCTATCTTGAAGCAAGAGTTTCAATCCGCCCCGGGCGTGTGCACGGTTTACCTTGGATTGAACACGACGATTCCGCCGTTCGACGACGTTCGGGTGCGTCGCGCGTTTGCCGCGGCTTTCGATCGTGCGACGTTCGCCAACGTGGTGCTCAAAGGCCTCGGGGTGCCCGCCAGCCAGTTCCTCCCGCCGGGCGTTCCGGGCCACTACGAGGGGATTCCGGTGCAGACGTTCGATCCCGCGGGCGCACGGCGAAGCCTGGCCGACGCCGGGTTTCCCGGCGGGAAGGGCCTGCCGGCGATTACCGTGACCTACGCGAGCCTGCCGACGAGCGATCTGATCGCGACCGCGGCCCGGGTGATGTTCCAGGAAAACCTGGGCGTAACCGTTCGCCTGGACTCGATCGAGCCGAAGGCCTTCTCGGCGTTGACCAAGCAGCTGTCGACGACGCCCCAGATGTTCATCCTCGGCTGGTGTCAGGACTACCCTGACCCCCAGGACTGGTACAGCACGGTGTTCCAATCGAGCGCGACGGTCAGTCACACCGGCTGGAAGAACGATAGGTTCGATTCGCTCACCCGATCGGCGGACGTCGAGACCGATCCGCGGAAGCGCGACGACCTCTACCGCCAGGCGGCTTCAATCCTCAATACCGAGGCGCCGGTGATCTTTCTGTACCACAACGCCGCGGCCATGCTGATCAAGCCGCGCGTGGAGGGCTACCGGCTTGATCCCCTCGAGCACTTCTTCGGGCAGCACAGCCTGTACACCTTGAAGCTGGCGCCGTCGTCCGGATGAAGGTCGGTGCCCTGCCCTCCAATGTCTCGGTAGCGGTTCGGGCGGCCGTCGGCGCTCCGCCGGAAGGGCCGTAAGCGTGCGGACGGCGAGCGGAGGCAGGACCGGCTTGCTTGGACGGCCTGGCTGGCTGTTCCTGTGCGCGATTCTGGTGATTTCCGGCTGCGCAGCTCCGGGAAGCCGCGGCGGCGCACTGGTTTTGGCAAGCCCAACCGTGCCGAGGGCCTCTGCCACGCCGACGGCTACGGTTGTCCCGTCGCCAAGCGCCACGCCCGCTCCGACCGAGACGCCGGCTCCCACCGCCACGTCGGTGCCGCCGAGCCCCACGCCACGGCCGGCTACACCAACCGATACGCCAGCGGTCGTCTACGCGCCGCCCACGGCCGGTCCCGATCGGATCGTCGCGACGGTCCGCGTTGGCACCACGCCGTCGGGCGTCGCGGTGAATCCGACCACCGGTCGAGTCTACGTCGCCGACAGCGCCAGCGACGCTGTCTCGGTCGTCGACGCGGCGACCGACCGTCTGGTCGCGACCGTTCGGGTTGGCACCACCCCGGTCGGGATCGCCGTTGATCCGACGCTGAATCGGATCTACGTCGCCAACAGCAGGAGCGACACCGTGTCGATGATCGACGGTCGAACCGACCGGGTCATCGCCTCGATTCGGGTGGGCGCGCACCCGGTGGGCATCGCGATCAACCCGACGAAACACCGCGTCTACGTCGCGAACGTCGATGCGAACACCCTATCGGTCGTCGACGGAATGACCGGTGGGGTCGTCGGGACGTTTCCGGTTGGCGACCATCCCGAGGCGGTCGCGGTGAATCCGTCCGGCGATCGGGTCTACGTCGCGAACGTCGACGGCGACAACGTATCGGCAGTCGACGGGGCAAGCGGTCAGATGATCGCGACGGTCCAGGTCGGGAGCCAGCCGGACGCGCTCGCCGTCGATCCGGCGCGCGACCGAATCTACGTGGCCAATTACCTGGGGAACAGCGTATCGGCGATCGACGGGGCGACTAATAAAGTCGTCGATACGCTGAACGGACTGGACGGTCCGTTCAGCGTCGGCGCCGACCCGACGAATGGCCGGATTTACGTGGCGAACTACTCGGGTAACAGCGTGACGGTGGCCGACGGGGCGAGCCTTCGGCCGGCGCTGGTGGTGCCCGGCATCGTCGGCGCGTACGGCGTGGCGGTGAATCCAAAGACCGGCCGCGTCTACGCCACCAACAGTGGCCGTAACGAGCTGGTCGTGCTGCGAGGATGAGCAGCAAGCGCTCGATAGATCGGTCGCGTGAGGGGCCTATCCTTCGCCGCGCCACAAGGCGCTAGATCGTCAGGCCGGCTCATTGCCCGCGGGGGTCGCGGTTGGCCCCCCGGGGATGGCGCGAAGGGTGGGCCCAGGAGGGATCGAACCTCCGACCAACCGCTTATGAGGCGGCCGCTCTACCATTGAGCTATGGGCCCGAGGGGGGCAAACGCTTCTTCATGATAGCATGGACCTGGCTATAATTGATCAGGTCGGAGAACGCGGGTCATAACCCAAAAACCGGGAATGCAGGCAATCCGGGAGCGCGGGCGTCTCGCCCGCCCCGAGCTTACGAGCGGGCGAGACGCCCGCGCTCCAGACCGAGGACCAGTGGTCCCGAGTTATGCCTGAGAAAGCGCTCGTTCGGTGGTTCGCCGGGAGGCTATCATTCGTCCACTGATCGTCGGAACGCGGGGAAGCGCGCTCGCCCTCGTCCAGACCGAGCGGGTGATTGCCGCGCTGCGTCGCCGGTTTCCGGACCGCGAGCTCGTCGTCCAAACCGTCAAGACACTCGGAGATCGGGTGGTGGACGTGCCGCTGAGCCAGTTTGGGACGACCGGCGTGTTCGCCAAGGAAATCGAGCGCCTTCTGCTCGACGGCGCGATCGATGTCGCGATCCACAGTCTCAAAGACGTGCCGCCCGAGGAGACGCCCGGCCTGGTCCTGGCCGCCTTTCCCGAGCGCGCCGACCCGCGTGACGCGCTGGTGTCGCGGAAGGGACTGGCGTTTGCCGACCTCCCGAGCGGCGCGCGGGTTGGCACGAGCAGCGTGCGCCGCCGCGCTCAGCTGCGGGCGCTGCGGCCTGACTTGCGGTACCTGGACAACCTGCGCGGCAACGTCGACACCCGCCTTCGCAAGCTCGATGCGGGCGACTACGACGCGATCGTGCTGGCCGCCGCTGGCCTGGAGCGGTTGGGCCGGGCCGACGCGATCAGCGAGCGCCTATCGACTGAGGTCTGCCTGCCGGACGCCGGACAGGGAATCATCGGGGTCCAGGCGCGCGCGGACGACCGAGAAGCCGTCGACCTCGTCTCGCGGATCGACGATCCGGGGGTCCGATCGCAGGCGCTGGCCGAGCGCGCAGTCTTGCGCGCGTTTGGCGGCGGCTGCAAGGTTCCGGTCGCCGCTCACGCGCGTCTCGACCAGTCGGGCCTGCATCTCGAAGGGCTGGTAGCCGCCGTCGACGGCTCGCGGATCGTTCGAGCCAGCGTGGACGGGCCGTCGGACCGGGCGGAGGACCTGGGGAGGCGGCTCTGGGAAGAGCTCGTCGACGCCGGCGCGAGCTCGTTGTTGAGCGAGGTGTCCAATGGCTGAGTCGCGGGAGGGAAAAGTCTACCTGGTTGGCGCCGGGCCTGGCGATCCGGGCCTGCTGACCCTGCGCGGGCGCGAGTGCCTGGAGCGCGCCGAGGTGGTGGTTTACGACCGGTTGATCGACCCGTCGCTGCTTGCCTACGCGCCGGCCCGGGCCGAGTGCATCTTCGTGGGGAAGGAGTCCGAGCACCAGCTCCTCGACCAGGAGGAGATCAATCGGATATTGATCGACCGGGCAAGGGCCGGCAAAGCCGTCGTTCGGCTCAAGGGCGGCGATCCGTTCGTCTTCGGCCGAGGGGGCGAGGAGGCCGAGGCGCTGGTCGAGGCCGGTCTCGCCTTCGAGGTCGTGCCCGGCGTCACTTCGCCGGTCGCGGTTCCCGCCTACGCCGGGATTCCGCTGACTCACCGTCAGTTGTCGTCGTGCTTCATCGTCGTCACCGGCCACGAGGATCCCGACAAGTCTGAACCTCGGGTCGACTGGGAGCAGCTCGCGCGGGGGACCAGCACGCTGGTCGTGCTGATGGGCATGGCGAATCTCTCCAGGATCGCCGCTCGGCTGATCGAAAACGGCCGCCGACCGGATACGCCGGTCGCGGTCATCTCGCACGGAACCCGGCCGGCTCAGCGGACGGTGCTCGCAACTCTGGCGGACGTGGCCGACCGGACGCGCGACGCGCGCCTGACCTCGCCGTCAGTCGTCGTGGTCGGCGAGGTCGCCGGGCTGCGCGAGCGGCTCGCGTGGTTCGACAATCGTCCGCTGTTCGGCAGGCGCGTGCTGATCACCCGAACGCGCGAGCAGGCCGGCACGCTGGCAAAGCTGCTGGCCGAGCGCGGCGCCATCCCGATCGAGCTGCCGACGATCCGGACCGAGCCTCCCGCCGACTGGACTGCCGTCGACCGAGCGATTCAAAGCCTGGATCAGTACGCCTGGGCGATCTTCACCAGCGTTAACGGCGTGCGATACTTCTTCGAGCGGATCGATTTCCACGGCCTGGACGCGCGGGCGCTCAAAGGCGTGCGCCTGGGAGCGATCGGACCGGCGACGGCCGGCGCGCTCGGCGAACGATACCTGCGGGTCGATTTTTCGCCCGGCGAGTACGTGGCGGAAGCGGTCGTCGAAGGGATGAAGCGGTTCGTCCTGGCCGGCCAGCGCGTGCTCCTGCCGCGCGCCCAGGACGTTCGGGAGGTGCTCGCCGACGGCCTGGCGAGCCAGGGGGCCCTGGTCGACGACGTGGCGGTCTACCAGACCCGACCGGCCGGCGACGCGGTCTTTGCCCAGCGGCTGTTCGACGAGCATCAGGTCGACGTCGTGACCTTCACCAGCTCGTCGACGGTGCGGAATTTGGTGAGATTGCTCGGCGATCGAGCCCGCGACCTGCTCCGGAGCGTCACGGTGGCGGGAATCGGTCCGATTACCTGCCAGACCGCTCGAGATCTGGGCCTCGCGGTGGACGTCGAGGCGACCGAGCACAGCATACCGGGCCTGGTCGCGGCCCTGGAGGAACACCTCGCGGCCGTCGGCTCGGAGAGGAAGGAATAGCTCCCATGGCGATCAAATTGGATGCGGCGAATCGGACCGGCGTCTTTCCGATCCGGCGCCCACGAAGGGTGCGCGGCCGCGAAGCGCTGCGTCGGATGGTGCGCGAGACGACGCTCGAGATCTCCGACTTCGTCTATCCCGCCTTCGTCTGCCACGGACGCGGCGTCCGCGCGGAGATCGAGGCGATGCCCGGCGTCTACCACCTGTCGGTGGATCGTCTGGCCGAGGAGGCCGCGGCGGTCGCGGGCGACGGGATTCCGGCGATGCTGGTTTTCGGGCTTCCCGAGGCCAAAGACGAGTTGGGCTCGGAAGCCTACGACGACGAGGGCATCGTTCAGGAGGCGGTGCGCGCGATCAAAGACGCCGCGCCCGACCTGATCGTGATCACCGACCTCTGCCTCTGCGAATACACCAGCCACGGGCACTGCGGGGTGATCCGGAACGGCGGCGTGGACAACGACGCGACACTGCCGTTGCTCGCTCGCACCGCGATCAGCCAGGCCCGGGCCGGGGCCGACGTGATCGCGCCATCGGACATGATGGATGGCCGAGTGGGAGCGATCCGCCAGGCGCTCGACGAACAGGGCTTCGTCGAGACGCCGATCATGGCGTATTCGGCCAAGTACGCCTCGGCCTTCTACGGGCCATTTCGCGAGGCGGCGGACTCCGCGCCGCAGTTCGGCGACCGCCGTGGATACCAGATGGACCCGGCCAACGCCCGCGAGGCGATCGAAGAGATCGCCCTGGACCTGGCCGAGGGTGCCGACATCGTCATGGTCAAGCCGGCCCTGCTCTATCTGGACGTCATTCGCCAGGCGCGCAACCGGTTCAATCAGCCGATCGCCGCCTACAACGTCAGCGGCGAGTACAGCATGATCAAGGCCGCCGCCCAGAACGGCTGGCTGAACGAGCGCCAGGCCGCGCTCGAAGCGCTCACCGCGATCAAGCGGGCCGGCGCGGACATCATCATCAGCTATTTTGCCCGCGACGTGGCTCGCTGGCTGAGAGAGGGTTAGACGTGCGGACCGACCGTTCCCGCGAGCTTTTTGCCGAGGCGCGGCAGTACCTGGCCGGGGGGGTCGACAGCCCCGTGCGCGCTTTTCGCGCGGTCGGCGAGCACCCGCTCTTCATCAGTCGAGCAGCCGGCTCGCGCGTTTTCGACGTCGACGGCAACGAGCTCGTCGATTACGTCGCCTCCTGGGGACCGTTGATTCTCGGTCACGCTCACCCGCGGGTGGTCGCGGCCCTTCAAGCGGCGGTGGAACGAGGCACCAGCTACGGCGCGCCGACTGAGCTCGAAACGATGCTTGCCCGCCTGGTCATTCGGGCGTTTCCGTCGATCGAGCGGGTGCGGTTTGTCAACTCGGGAACCGAGGCGACGATGAGCGCGCTGCGTCTCGCCCGTGGCTTCACCGGGCGCGACAAGATCGTCAAGTTCGACGGCTGCTACCACGGTCACGCCGACGGCCTGCTGGTCAAAGCCGGTTCCGGCGCGCTCACCCTCGGCGCGCCGGATAGTCCGGGCGTGCCGACCGGCGCCGCCGCCAGCACGATCAGCGCGCCCTACAACGACCTAGCGACGCTCGAGCGCATCTTCGCCGAGAACAAGGGAGAGATCGCCGCGGTGATCGTGGAGCCGGTCGCCGGTAACATGGGCGTCGTGCCGCCCGCGGTCGGGTTCCTGGAGGGCATGCGGGAGCTGACCCGAAATGACGGCGCGCTGCTAATCTTCGACGAAGTGATCACCGGCTTTCGCGTCGCCCTCGGCGGCATGCAGGAACGCACCGGCATCCGCGCCGACCTGACCTGTCTGGGGAAGATCATCGGCGGCGGGTTACCGGTTGGCGCGTACGGCGGTCGCGCGGACGTGATGGCGATGCTGGCGCCCGACGGACCGGTGTACCAGGCCGGTACCCTGGCCGGCAACCCGCTCGCGATGACCGCCGGCGTCGAAACCCTATCGATCCTCGCCGCGCCGGGCACGTATGACGCCCTCGAACGGGCCTCGGCCACGCTGGCCGAGGGCGTCGCCGCGGTGGCGCGCGGTGCCGGTGTCCCAACGTTCGCGACGCGCGTTGGCTCGATGTTCACCACGTTCTTCACCGACCAGCCGGTCGTGGACTACGTCAGTGCGAAGCGCGCGGACACCCGTCGGTACGCGCGCTATTTCAACGCGATGCTTCGCCAGGGCGTGTACCTTGCACCGTCTCAGTTCGAGGCCGGGTTCCTGTCGCTTGCCCACACCGACGACGACATCCAACGGACGATCCAGGCCGCCCGCCTGGCCTTCGCCCAGTGCCGCGGATAAGCAAACAACGCATCGCGCGACCGCCGAGATAAACGGCACGCTGGGGACCACCCGGGGTGTCGGTGACTTACAAAGGGGTACATCAGTTGAAGATTGGCGAGATCGACCTCCAGATCCTCAACGACGGTCACTGGCGACTGGACGGCGGGGCAATGTTCGGCGTCGTTCCCCGAGTGCTCTGGGAGAAGCGGCTGCCGCCGGACGATCGAAACCGGGTGCCGATGGCCCTGCGCTGCCTGCTGATCCGCGTGGGCGGCAAGACGATCGTCGTCGACACCGGCGTCGGAGACAAGTTCGGCCCGAAAGAAGCCGAGATCTACGCCGTCGAGCGCGCGGAGGGACTGATCGGCCAGCTGGCCGGCTACGGCGTGGCTCCCGAGGCGGTCGACGTGGTCGTCAACACCCACCTGCACTTCGATCACGCCGGTGGCAACACCACGCGCCGCCTGGGAACGCTCGCCCCGACGTTTCCGAATGCCGAGTACTGGATCCAGCGCCTGGAGTGGGAAGACGCGACCCACCCGAACGAGCGCACGCGAACCAGTTACCTCGCCGAGAACCTGGACCCGATCAGTCAGACCGGACAGCTTCGGCTCTTCGACGGCTCGACCGAGATCGTGCCGGGTGTGACCTGGCGGCTGGCTCCGGGCCACACCCGGTCACACACCTGCGTGGTGATCGAGTCGGGCGAGCAGTCGGCAATCTTCACCGTCGACGTTTGCCCTTTCGTCGCTCAGCTCGAGCGGATCGCCTGGGTTCCGGCGGTGGACGTCGAGCCACTGGTCTCGATGGAGACGAAGCGTCGGCTCGTGGCCGACATCCTCGCCCACGACCGCCTGGTCATCTTCGACCACGATCCCAACGTCGTCGCCGCGCGGCTCGTCGGCACACCGGACAAGTGGGCGCTCAAGCCGGAGATCCTGACTATCGTCGGCGCGGCGTCGACCGGCGACTTACGCGCTGACTCCCGCTCAATAGTTGGTGGTTGACCCATCGGGCCGCCACAGCCGCGGAACCTCGGCCATGCTGAACGGGTGGCGACGCGCCGCGTCGCGGTCGAACTCAATGCCAAGTCCCGGCCGGGTCGGGGGCAGCAGGAAGCCATCCCGCCATTCGATCTGGACCGGGAACACGTCGGGAAGCAGCGTGCCGGGCAGGTGAGGCTGCTCCTGAACGCCGAAA
>JAJPKB010000299.1 GCA_021323915.1 Chloroflexota bacterium
GATCGTCGTCGATCCAGCGGAACGTGCCATTCACCCAGACTCCGAAGCGAAAAGGGTGTCCGGCGGAATGGTTTTCCTTCCCGACGTGGGGGAAATACAGATCGCGCAACTGGTAGAGTCGGTCGAAGTTGATCAGCAGCGATCCGTTACCGATCGGTAAGTCACGTGCCATTTGTCACTCCTGGACGATCCGTCTCCATGCGCGTAATACTTCGCCAACGCTCCAGGCCTGGGCGATCGTGCCGGCGGGCTTGTACGGAGCATTCCCGTCGAAGATCTCGCTAATCGTACCCAGCCCAACGTCCCCGGAGGTCCGAAGCAGGTCTCCCAGGGCCGACTTAAGCGTTGACACGTCACGCCCCGCGCGCTTACACGCGTCCGCGTACGGGCCGAGCAGCCAGGGCCAGACCGTCCCCTGGTGGTAGGCCGCGTCGCGATCGCGCTGATCACCAAGGTATTGCCCGCGATACTCAGGCGACTCCGGGGCAAGAGTGCGGAGGCCGTAGGGCGTCAGCAGGTGCCGATCGACGTGATGGAGCACCGATTCCCAGCGACGTGGGTCCAACGTAGGGTATACCAGTCCGATGGCGAGCACCTGGTTGGGCCGCAAGGAGGGGTCGTCGCCATTTTCGCCGTCGACGACGTCGTACAGATAGCCTCCCTCCGCGTACCAGAATCGCTCGTTGAAGCTTTCGTAGGCCTGAGCGGCGGCCTCGCGGTAACGGCTCGTCGACCCCCCAAGGTGGCGAGACCAATCGTCGAGCATGCGCAGCGCGTTGTACCAAAGGGCGTTGACTTCAACCGGCTTCCCCCGGCGGGGCGTCACGACCCAGTCCCCAACCTTCGCGTCCATCCAGGTCAGCTGAACGCCTGGCGCTCCACCTTCAAGCAATCCGTCGGTATCTACCTGGATGCCGAAGCGCGTCTGATCCTGGTGCCACCTGTACACGTCTTCCAAGACCGGGAACACTTCTGCCAGAAGACTATCGTCACGCGTTGCCCGGAGATATCGGTCAAGCGCCTGGAAAAACCAGAGAGTCGCGTCAATGGTGTTAAAGGCGGGAGTCTGAATCTCGTCCGGAATGCGATTGGGGAGCATTCCGTGGTCGACGAGCCCGGCGTATCGACGAAGCAGACTCCTGGCATCGCTGGGGCGTCCGGTCTCGAGTAGGATCCCCGGTAGCGCGATCAAGGCGTCACGTCCCCATTCGTCGAACCAGTGATAACCGGCGATGATCCCGGTGGCGCGGCCTTCGTCGTGGTGACGCCCGGTGGGCGCTGAGACCACGAACTGGTCGGCCGCGACCACGAGGTCACGCATCTCCGAAATCTGAGTCGACAACGGGATGGCGGCCCAGAGCTTACGCTGCCGGGCGCGGCGGCGATCGAGCGCATCGGCAAAGTCGTTAGGCATCGCGCCCCAATCTTCGGCGCTCGCCTGGATCGTCACGCTGTCTCCGGGCTGCAGGGCGCAGGTGAGAAGGCCCGGCGAGTAGAGATCCTCCAGGCAGTCGAGCCCGCGGTCGCGCTCCCGCCGGTGCAGATAGCGCCAGTACCAGACGCCGGTTTGGATAAACCTTGCTCCAGACGAAGCGCGTACCCGAAGCGTCCGAGCGCCCTGGAATGCGTTTATCTCGAGGCCCCGTTCGGTCTCGGCCACGCCGAAGACCCAGTCTGGCGTCCCGATCGTTTCGTGGTGAAAGCTGCGGTAGGTCACAAAAAGAGCGGCCCGCAGCGTCGCGGGGCGGGAATCTTCGGCGAGGGTGTAACGGAGGTAGGTCGTGTTCTGTCCGTTTTCCATCCAGATTGTCTTGGTGAGCCGCGCGTCCGGCACGTTGAAGGTGAAGGTGGGAATCGCATCTTCCACCCGGCACTCTTCGAGGTGAATGTATCCGTTTGGATTGATCGTGCCGTCGTGGTATTCGTTCGTTCCCAGGTAGAACGTGCGATCGTCGACGACGATCTCCTCGTCGATCCGCGAAAGCATGACCGTGCGTCCGCGAGGCGGTTCCAAGGCCGCGACCAGTAGGCCGTGGTATCGGCGGGTGTGGGCTCCGGCCACCGTTCCGGACGCGTATCCGCCGAGGCCGTTCGTTACCAGCCATTCACGATCGAGCGCCGCATCGAGTTGTCGACAGGTATCCCGACCGACGATAATCATGTCCTTCTGCTCCTGGGCAGGGCGCGTTCTAACTAAGATCGATCACGGAACGGGTGTAATGGGGAGCGCGAACGAGCGCCGACACTGTTTATTGTACAGGTTTCACCCGCTCACGTCTGCCTGAAGCGTCCGGAATAAACGCATCGGATCGCCCCGGCAATTTCGCGGCACCATTGTGTAAAATGGCAGCGGTGGAAAGGGGACTCGGATGATTGGCACGACGCTTTCGGGTTATTATCGGGTGCTCGAGCTCGTCGGGACCGGCGGCTTCGCCGACGTGTATCTGGGACGAGACCTTCGCTCAAACGCCGTGGTCGCGGTGAAGATCCTTCACGAGCAAGTAGCGCGCGACCCGTCGCTCGTCGAGCGATTCACCCGCGAGGCAAAGATTGCCACATCCCTGACCAATCTCCACGTTGTTCGGGTGATCGATTCGGGACAGGATGGGCCGATCCGCTTTCTCGTCATGGAGTATGTCCAGGGCCACACCCTCGCCCAGCTGATTCAGTCGCGCGGGGCGTTGCCGGTCGACGAAGCGGTCGCTTACGTCGTCCAGGTCCTCCAAGCGCTCGTCGACGCTCACGCACGGGGCGTCGTTCATCGCGACATCAAGCCTCACAACGTCATGGTGCTTCCCGATGGCACGGTCAAGGTCATGGACTTTGGAATCGCGAAGGACCTCACCGCTGCCACTCAAACCCGGTCCGGCGTGTACGCCGGCACGCCACGCTACATGGCGCCGGAGCAGAGCCAGGGAATGAAGGCGGACGCGCGGTCGGACCTCTATTCCGTCGCGGTCACCCTCTACGAGCTTCTCACCGGGCGCCCTCCTTACGGCGGGGAGACGCCCTGGAGAGTGCTGAACCTGCAGCTGACCACCGATCCCCCGCCAATCTCCCAACTCCGGCCAGACGTTCCCGAGGGACTACAGTCGGCGGTGACCAGAGGCCTGAGCCGCAACCCGGACAAGCGATTTCAGTCTGCTACCGATATGCTAAGGGCGCTAGATCCGTATCTTCCGACCGGATCACGCGCCCGAGATGGCGTCTCGGCGCGCGTCGCTCGCGATCAGAAGACGCCGGTCGGCGGGAACCCGCCACTGAGGCGGTCTGGCCGCCTCGCCACTCTGGGCCTCGCGTTTGGGGGGCTCGTCATCGTCGTCCTCGCCGGCGTTCTCCTGTTCTACGGAAACGGGCGAGATCCTGGCCAGGCATCGCGCCGAACCGGTGCCGCCTCGCCCACGATCGCTGGCCCCCTCCAATCATCCAGCGTCCAACGCACGACCACCGCAACTGCCAACATCTCGACATCCGCGACCAGGCAGCCTAGATCGTCGCCTGCGTCCACGCCTCCAACCGCTACGCCTCTCTCCTCCGACGAAACGGCTAACCGTGTCTGGAAGGCCTTCGCGGGCGACCGCGACGGCCCCGGCGCCTACAACGACCCGGCCGGCATCGCCCTCGACCCGCAGGGCAACATCTATATCGCAGATTCGCTGAACCATCGGATCCAGAAGCTTTCGTCATCGGGCGAGTTTCTCGATCAATGGGGAAAGGCCGGCTCTGGCACCGGCGAGTTCCTCGATCCGCGCGCGGTCGCGGTCGATCGTTCCGGCAACGTCTACGTGGCGGATACCGGAAACGATCGTGTCGACAAGCTATCTCCCACCGGCCAGCCACTCGATCAGTGGGGTACCCAGGGAAACGCGGTCGGCCAGTTCGACGATCCGCGCGGGATCGCGGTCGACGCGCAGGGCGACGTCTACGTCACGGATTCTGCCAACGACCGCGTTCAGAAGTTCAACTCGTCCGGTGAGCCGATCGCCCACTGGGGCACGAAGGGGGCGGCGCCCGGGCAATTCGATCGGCCGACCGGCATCGCAGTGGACGGGGACGGAAACCTGTACGTCCTAGACACCGGTAACGACCGCGTCGAGAAGTTTTCCACCGACGGAACTTTCGTGGCCGCCTGGGGCACGGCCGGTAAGGGGCACGGCCAGTTTGACGGTCCGACCGCCGTGGCGGTCGACAATCGTGGAAACGTGTGGGTGGCCGATGCCGGTAACCATCGAATTCAAGCTCTTTCGCCGACTGGTCAGCCGATCCGAAGCGTGGGATCACTGGGCACGCGGCCCGGCCAATTCGACGAACCCAGCGGCCTGGCCGTGGACGCCCAGGGCAACCTGTACGTCGCGGACGGGACGATCGAGCAAGTTCAAAAGTTGTCGTCGAGTGGCCAGCCAATCGACCAGTGGGGCCCGCCGAGCGATGCGCCGGGCCAGTTCCGCGCACCCGAGGAAGTCGGCGTCGCGCCGAATGGAAACGTCTACGTGGCGGACACGGAAAACCAGCGGGTTCAGGAGCTATCGCCTGCTGGCCAGGTCTTGGCGCACTGGGGCATCGCCGGCGTCGGCCCGTCCCAATTCCAGGGCCCTCACGCGATGGCGTTCGATGCGCAGGGCAACGTCTACGTCGTCGACACCGGCAACGACCGAATCCTCAAGTTTTCACCCTCGGGTAAGCCGCTCGCTCAGTGGGGCTCAAAGGGCTCCGGCCCCGGCCAGTTCCGAGATCCGCACGGCATCGCCATCGACCAACAGGGCAACATCTACGTCGCTGATCGGACGAACGACCGGATCCAGAAGCTCTCTCCGGACGGGCAGCCGATCGCTCAATGGGGCAGCATGGGCGATGGACCGGGCCAGTTCAAGAATCCGGACGGTGTCGCGGTCGACCGTCACGGCAACATTTACGTGGCCGACTCGAACAACGATCGGATCCAGAAGCTGTCGCCCGACGGTCAACCGCTCGCCGCGTGGGGGATAAATGGCCCACAACCGGGAAATTTCAACGACCCCGAGGGCATCGTGGTTGATGGTAAGGGCAACATCTTCGTCGCGGATCAGAATAATCACCGGATCCAGGAGTTATCGTCGGCCGGCGAGCCCGTCGCCGCGTGGGGAGACTTCGGTACCGGTCCCGGACAATTTCAGCGTCCGACAGGAGTAGCGCTGAGCAAAGACGGCACGATCTACGTCGCCGACACCGAGAATCAGCGCATCGACGAGCTGCTTCCGTGAGAAGCGCGGGCGCGAGCATCGAATGGGGGTGAAAGATGAGAGGGTCGTTTCTCGACGATCGGCAGCTCGCCCGCGTCTGGGCACGCGATCTTTTGAATCGCGCCGACTGGGCCGTGTTGGATACCGAGACCACCGGCCTTGGCAACACCGCGGAGGTAATTCAGATCGCGGTGGTCGCGCCTGATGGCGGCACCCTGCTTGATACCCTGGTGCGGCCCAACGCTCCGATTCCCGCGGACGCCACCGCTATTCACGGGATCACCGACGTGATGGTCGAACGAGCACCGCCGTACCTCGACGTCTATCCCGCGCTGCTCGAGGTCCTCCGGGGCAAGCTAGTCGTCTGCTACAACGCCGCGTTCGATCGGCGCCTGCTCCGCCAGACGGCCGTCCGGAGTCACGCCCCGGAGCTGCCGGTCGCTTGGGACTGCGCGATGGAGCAGTATTCGCGATTCATCGGTCGGCGGTCCGCCAGGGGCGGATCCTATTCCTGGCAGCCCTTGCCGCGCCGTGCGGAGTATCGATTCGCGAAGCATCAGGCGATCGTGGATTGCCTGGCGACACTGGACGTAATTCGGACGATGGCCGGCGCCTGACGTGGCACGGGTGATCCAAGCGATGCCGCGTGGCCTGCCGTTATTCGCGAAGTGTGGCCGGGGCTCGATCGCCAAGGAGACGCAGGAGATTTGCCGTCGTCGCGTCGGCAACCGCCATGGGCGAAAGCCCGGAGAGACCGGCCACCGCCTCGGCCACGGCCACAACGTCTCGCGGCTCGGTGGAGCGGCCTGGCAGCGGATAGGCATCGGTCTCGAGCAGCAGTCGATCCATGGACAACCCGGAGACAACCCTTCGAAGACCACGGTTGGCTTCACGGGTGACCGGCTTTCCCACCGAGAGGTGGAGGCCAAGGTCGAGCGCGCGCCGGGCAAGCGCATCATCGCCGACGAAGTAATGAACCACTCCGCCCGCCGCGGGTAAGCCAACCCGACGGATGGCCGCGAACGCCTCGTCGAAGGCGCCCTGAACGTGCAAGCTCACCGGACGATCCAGCCGAGCCGCGAGCCGCAGCTGGGCCTCGAACGCGGCGAGCTGCCGATCGAGTCCAACGTTCCCGTCGACGACGTCCAGTCCAATCTCGCCGATGAAACCCACCCGCGGATCCGTGGTCAGCGTTTTGATCTCGGCGATAGCTCGGTCCAGATCGAGCGCCTCGACCAGATGCACCGGATGCAGACCGACCGCGGCGACGACGCCGTGCTCCTGCCGCGCGACATCGATCGTCTCGCGTGACGTCGCCAGATCCACTCCGAACCCGACAAACAACTGGACGCCGGCCCGTCGCGCCCGGGCGAGGAGCGCTCTCGGGTCAGCGAAGGCATGGAGGTGGACGTGCGAGTCGGCGAGTCCCATCAGGTGACGCGGTGCTCCACCGCTTCCCGGGGACGCAGCGTCTCCTGGACGGCGGTCACGAAGACCAGGGCCGAGAGCAGCCCGAACCCGCTCAGCACCACTGCCGCGGCGCCCAGCCCGAACGCGTCGGCAATCGCCCCGACGATCATCGGACCGCCGGTTGCCCCCGAGTCGCCGATCAGGCGCCAGATGCCAAGGAATTGTCCCGTTTCGCCCTTCGGCGCCAGGTCCGCGCCGAGCGTCATCATCGAGCCGGAGCCGATTCCGTTTCCCAAGCCGAGGATCAAGGTCGCGCCAAGCAGCGTAGCGAAGCTATGGGTCAAAGGCACGATCGCCATTCCGCTCGCGAGGATCAGGAACGAGGGAATGGTCGAGAAGCGTCGTCCGAAGCGATCCATCACCAGGCCGGCGGGATAGAACAACGACATGTCCACCGCCGACGATGCGCTCATGATCGTTCCGACCGCACCTACGTCCAGACCGACCACGTAGGCGCCGTACAGCGGGATGATGATCTGTCGTCCAGAGCGAATGACCTGCGCGAACACCTGCGCCGAGCCCGCGGTAGCCAGCGAGCGCCAGGTTTCGCGGACCAGCCGCGGGATGGCCCGCCATTCCATCGCTCGAGCCTGACCCTTCCTGGAAAGATGAGCGCGCGACTCCGGAACGAACAATACCGCGACGATCGTCGCGACGAACGCGACACCCGCGTAGACGAAGAACGGCGCGACGAGACCGTACCTCGCCGCGACCAGTCCACCGACGGCCGGACCAGCGAACGTTCCGATCCGGTTGACGCCGCCGAACATCGCGATCGCGCGCCCTCGCTCTCGCGGCGTCACCTCCTCGGCAAGGAAAGTATGGCGCGAGATACTCCAGAGAGCGCTACCCATGCCAGACAGCAAACGAAAAAAGATCAAGCCAGGAATAACGCTGGTCAGCCCCAGGCCAAGCGCCGTGACCACCAGCGTCGCCGCCCCCAGGATCATCGACGGCCGACGACCCAGCATTCCCATGAGCAAGCCCGAGGGAACGTCGGCCAGGAGCGTTCCCAGGCCAGCCATCGCCACGACGACGCTCACGACCTCGAACGAGGCGCCCATCGACCGAACGTAGAGCGGCAAGGTGGGGATCAAAAGTCCGCTTGCGAAGGAGAGAAGGAGCGAGGGGAAGTACACCGAGAGGATCAATCCGCGTCTGGTCATTCAAAACATATCCTTTGAATTAGCTCAATCCCAAGTCCGCGGCGATGCCTCGCATGGCGTCGATCACACACTGGATGTGTTCGTCGAGGGACACGTTCAGCAGCTCGGCACCCTGGACGATGTCTTCGCGCTTGACCGCCCTGGCGAAGGCCTTGTCCTTCATCTTCTTCTTGACCGACGCCACGTCGACGTCGCGAAGGCTTCGGCTGGGACGGACAAGTGCCACGGCGATAATGAATCCGCTCAACTCGTCCACGGCGGGAAGCGCCTTGTCCATCAAGGTGCGCCGCTCGAGGTTCAGGTATTCGGCGTGCGCTTGAATGGTATAGATCACTTCCTCGGGAACGCCGGCCGCGCGAAGAATCGGCGCACCCTCGACCGGATGCTGCTCGGCATTCGGGTGGATCTCCCAATCGAAGTCGTGGAGCAGCCCCGCCAATCCCCAGAGGTCCGGGTCTCCGCCAAAACGAACGGCGTAGGCGCGCATCGCCGCTTCGGCCGCCAGGCAGTGTTTGATCAAGCCGTCGCTCTTCACGTAGTCTTTGAGTAAGCCAAGCGCCTGTTCTCTTTCCACCTTTTCCCTTTCTCTTTCCGACAAAGCCTCACGGTCGCCGACGCGGCCAGTCGTTAAGGTCCGACGTCGGTCCGCGGTGCGTTTCCCTCAACGATTCCGCGACGGATCGCCGTCTCGGGACGCGAAAGCGCGAAAGTCGATCGTCGGGAATGGATTGTCGAGGGACGCCGTCGCGTCCAGAAAGCGTTCGTCCTCCGGGCCAAAGCGGTCGGACTCCATGAGCATCGCCAGGTGATTGAAACGCGCCATGTGCTGCTGGAACCGACCGGTGGCGTACTCGCGGGCCTGGCCGGTGCTGATCAGGAACGGCCAGTCGCTCGACTGAAGCAGCAGAAGCTCGCGAGCGAGCTGATTCATTACTTTCACGCGCCAGCCATCCGCGGCGAGGTTGGCCGCGGCCAACTGCTCCATCCGGCGCTCAGCGCCGTGGATCAGCGTCCAGATCCACTCCGTGTCTGGATTCAGCCACGTCCAATGGTTTCCACCGGTGCCCCACGAGCTTTCCGCCAGCGTCATCACCTCTTCCGGCGGGCACGCCTCGAGGTATTCGTCAGCGGTTGTCAGTGCAATCCGCTCGCTCAGGGCCATTCGCCGCAGTACTCCCTTAAGCCACTCGACCCCCTCGAACCACCAGTGGCCAAACAGCTCGGTATCGTAGGCTGAAACCACCACCCCGGGACGCCCGTGCGCGTGGTAGTAGTTCCGCAGGATAGCCTCGACCAGTCCGACGAAGTGATCGGCATGAGCCTGGGCAGCGTCGAGCGCCGCGGTGGGATCGTAAAGGTCTTTGCGTCCGAGATCAACGTCCGTTCCGGTCACCCGCCAGTATTGTAGACCGGACGTCGGATCCTTTCGGTGAAACTCCCGGTAACGAAAGTCTCCGGGGTAGCCGCACTTGGCCGACCATACCTGGGTGCCGGTGCGCGCATCGCGTCCGTAGACCGCCACTCTAGTCGATTGAACGTAGTACGGACGCAACGTGGTTCGCTCACTCGGTTCGGCCCGGTCGTTGCCCTTGACGATCAGATCCCGCTCCGGAAGCCCGCCGTATGGGCCGTGCGCGTCTCCCGCCGCCTTTCCGAGCACCTGACCGCCTTCGATGACGTGAGTGTCGGTGAAGAAGTACAGCAGATTCAGATCGGCAAGGAACTCTTCGAGACCCGGCCGATACGAGCGCCGCGCGTCGTCCACCCGGTAATGGGCTGGCCGATAGCCGCATTCTGGCAGCCAGATCCCGTGCGGGGCGCGACCGAAATGACGTCGGGTCGCCTCCAGGCCGGTGGTTAGTTGACCATGAATCGACGAGTCTCGATCGAACAGCGGGAGGTATCCGTGGGTGGCAGCGCTGGTGATGACGTCGAGGTTTCCATCCTCGCGCAGCCGGCGAAAAGCCCCCACAACGTCCCGTCCGTAGCGGTGCTCGTAGGCATCCTTGATCGCCTGATACCACCGCGTGTGGTAGTCCGCCAACTCCGCCAAGCGCTGTTCTCCCAGTGAGGCAAAGCGCGCCGAGTCCGCCCGGGCGACTTCGATCTCTTCTTCGAGGTAAAGCTCGAAGTGCTCTCGGACGTCCCGATCGGAAATCTGTTCGAGCAGGATCGGCGTCAGGCCAATCGTGAGACGGGGCTCGACTCCCTCGTGCTTCAGGTCAAACAGCGCGTTGAGCAGCGGAACGTACGTTTCGGCCAGGGCTTCGTGAATCATTTCTTCCCCGTGCGGCCAACGTCCGGCGCTTCGCACGTACGGAAGATGACTGTGGAGGACGAAAGTGAAATAGCCGTGCTTCATGAACCCACTCCTTCGGGCGGCACGCTGTCTTACGTGGGAACTAGCTTACCAATATTGGAATGGCGTACGAAAAAAAGAACGCCCCTGGCCCGTGTCGGACCGGGGGCATCAACGTTACGTCAACCGACGTCGAACCTTTGAGAACGCCGGATGAGCGGCGTGACGGCTACTTATCCCGCTTCTCGAGGTCGTCCAGGTCCAGCGTGTTGATGAACTCGCGAAAGACGGAGAGCTTCTTGAGCTCTTCCTCGCGCACCGGCTCGGATTGTTCCTGGGGGCGATCGGTCTCCGCAACCGTCTGCTCGTTGTCCAGGGCAACCGCTGCCTTGTCCAGAACGGTCTCGTCGGCGAAGATCGGCGCCTGCACGCGAACGGCGAGGGCGATCGCGTCGCTTGGCCTTGAGTCGATCTCGACCTGTTTCCCGTCGACGTCGATGTGGACCCGCGCGTAAAACACATCCTCGGCCAGGTCACTCACGACCACCCGAGTTACCTTGGCGCCAAGCTCGCTGATCACCGATTTGAGCAAGTCGTGTGTTTGCGGACGCGGGACTGGCACGTTCTGAAGTTGAATGACGATGGCATCCGCTTCGTTGTTGCCGATCCAGATTGGAAGGTAGCGCTCCGAGCCCTTTTCCTTGAGGACGACGACGCGCTGGTACGTCTGCAGGTTTACCCGGACGCTTTCGACGACCATCTCGACCAGCATGGCGGTTCTCCTCCCAACGGATCGTCGACGTGACGTCGACCTTGTTGCCGCCTAGGGCACTTCATATGCCATCAGCACCCGGAATCGGCCCGCCCCACACCGTCCGTTCATGCATGCCTCGTCCGACCGGTTCACCTCGTCGAAAGGAACACCTCGTGAGCAGAAGCTTCGCGGCGAGCTGCGTTATCAGTATAGGAACGCGTCTCTTGCTTTGTCAAGCTGAGCGTTGAGCGCGGCTCGCCCAGCGGGTATAATGCCAGAGTGTTACTTGCAATCGACGTCGGAAATACCAACATCGTCCTCGGGGGCTACGACGGCGAGCAGCTCGTCGCCAGCTGGCGCGTCAACACTGATGCATCGCGGATGCCGGACGAGTACGCCGTGCTTTTCGACGGCTTGCTGCGTTACGCCAAGCGATCGCTCGCCGACGTAGACGCCGTCGTCCTTGCGAGCGTCGTGCCGGCGCTCACCACGACGTTCGAGGAGATGACCCGCCAGTACTGCTCCTGCGAGCCGCTCGTCGTCGGGCCGGGCACCCGAACCGGCGTTAAGATCCTTTACGAGAATCCGCGCGAGGTTGGCGCCGACCGGATCGCCAACGCCGTCGCGGCGTTTCGTCGGTACGGCGGTCCCGCCATCGTCATCGACTTCGGCACCGCTACCACGTTCGACGCGATCTCCAAACAAGGTGAGTACCTGGGCGGCGCGATCGCCCCCGGACTCACTATCTCGGCGGATGCCCTCTTTCAGCGCGCCGCGCGTCTCTACCGGGTCGAGCTGAAGCGCCCGAAGAGCGCCATCGGTCGAAACACCGGATCCAGCGTTCAGGCAGGCTTGATTTTCGGGTACGTCGGTCTGATCGAGGGCCTGATCGCGCGCTTCCAGCAAGAAATGGGGCCGGCCCGGGTCATCGCGACCGGCGGCCTTTCCGGGATTATTGCAAACGAGACGTCGGCTATCGAGATCATCGATCCGCTCCTCACACTCGATGGGCTGCGATTGATCTACGAAATGAGCCAGACCGTCCCGGTCGGCTGAGAGGGTCGCATGAGTGATCCGGTAGCCGGCAAGCGCGTGCTGCTTGGCGTCTCCGCGAGCATCGCGGCGTTCAAGGCGGTGGCCCTCGCGTCGGAGCTGGTCAAGACCAGCGCGATCGTCGACGTGATCATGACGCCGAACGCCACCCGCTTTGTTGCACCCCTGAGCTTCGAGGCGATCGTCCACCGCCCGGTTCTCACCGACTTGTTTGATCCGCAGGCGCGCTCCATCGCCCACGTTTCCCTGGGAACCGAGGCCGATGCCTACGTCATCGCGCCGGCAACCGCGGACTGCATCGCCGGGCTCGCACTGGGGCTTGCCCACGACGCGCTGCTGGCGACCGCGCTCAGCACGCGGGCGCCGCTGTTCGTCGCGCCGGCGATGGAGACGCTGATGTTGGAACATCCCGCGACCCAGGCCAATCTCGCCACTCTGCGGTCGCGCGGTGCCACCGTCGTCGAGCCAGAATCCGGCCGCCTGGCATCGGGGCGAGTCGGACGCGGCCGGATGGCCGAGCCGGCAGAACTCATCGAGGCGCTTCGGATCGCTCTCGGTCGCGAAGGCGACCTCGCCGGCCGACGGGTAATCGTGACCGCCGGGGGAACCCAGGAACCGATCGATCCAGTGCGGCTCATCAGCAACCGGTCATCCGGAAAGATGGGATACGCGATCGCGAACGCGGCGCGGGACCGCGGCGCGAGCGTCACGTTGATCACCGCGCCAACGTCGATTCCGATTCCCCGCGGCGTGGATGTCCGCACGGTGACAACTGCCCTCGACATGCAGCGGGCGATTCACGCCAGTCTGGCTGGCGCCGACGTGTTGATCATGGCCGCCGCCGTATCCGACTATCGCGTCGCGTCGCCGGTTGACCACAAAATCAAGAGAGACGGCGAAGACTTGATCTTACGGCTGATTCCGAATCCTGACGTTATCGCCGGCGTCAAGTCCGAGACGCTGGTCAAAGTCGGCTTCGCGGCGGAAACCGATGATCTATTGATCAACGCGCGACGCAAGCTCGAAGCGAAGGGACTGGACCTGATCGTGGCCAACGACGTCAGCGCACCCGGCTCGGGATTTGGCTCCGACACCAATCAGGTCACCTTTCTCGATCAGGCGGGAAGCGAGGTGCTTCCCCTGATGTCGAAGCGTGAGGTCGCCGACCGGCTCCTGGATCGGATCCTCTCGGTCCTTCAGCAGCGCGATGCAGGTTCGGCGGACCCCTCGGGGCCGGCTTCGCCATAAGCCCCGCCGGTTCTATCCAGGCCCTCAAGCTGTTCGCATCGTGAAGTTTCGGCACACAAAATGCCCGAGGCAAGCCCGGCGCAGGACGCCGACCACTTCTTGCCGGAGGGTTCCGTGGCCATCAAAGTTGGAATCAATGGATTGGGCCGGATCGGATCGCTGGTGCTTCGGGCCGGCCTCGACTATCCGGACCTGCAGTTCGTCGCGGTCAACGATCTCGCCAGTCCGACGTCGCTCGCTTATCTCTTCGAGTTCAACTCCGTCCATGGGGCCTTCGACGGAACGGTCGAAGTCGAGAATGACTCGCTGATCATCGACGGAGAGAAGATTCAGGTTCTGCACGAGAAGGATCCCGCGAAGCTGCCCTGGGGTGACCTCGGGGTCGACGTCGTCGTCGAGTCGACCGGCGTTTTCGAATCGATGCAAGCGGCATCGAAGCACCTGCAAGCAGGCGCCCGTAAGGTCATCATCACAACGCCCGCCAAGGACGTTCCGACGGTCCTCGTGATGGGCGTGAACCAGGACGTATACAACCCGCAAACCGACGACGTGGTCGCGATGGGATCCTGTACCACCCACGCCCTTGCGCCGGTCGTCAAGGTTTTGAACGACCGCTTCGGAATCAAGCGTGGATTCGTCAACACCACCCACGCCTACACCAACACCCAGGCACTGCTCGATCGCCCGGTCGATAGCGATTTGCGGCGGAGCCGCGCCGCGGCGATCAACATCGTTCCGACCACGACCGGCGCGGTGCGCGCGGTCGGGAAGGTGATTCCCGAGCTGGCCGGCAAGATCGAGGGAGTCGCGGTTCGGGTGCCGGTGCCCGACGGCTCGCTTCTCGACCTCACCTGCGTGCTCGATCGGGAAGTGACCACCGAAGAAGTCGAGCAGGCGTTTCGGAACGCCGCCCAGTCCGAGGAGCTCTCCGCGATCATGGCGGTGATCGATTCGCCGGTGGTCTCCACCGACATCGTCGGCGTCGACCAATCCTCGATCGTCGACACGACGCTCACGATGGCGGCCGGGGATTTGGTCCGGGTGTTCAGCTGGTACGACAACGAATGGAGCTTCGCCCTGCGCGTCTGCGACCTGACCAGCTATATCGGCGAGCGGCTACCCGCTCCCACGTCGCCCCGCGGGACGCAGCGCGGCAATCCGTGATTCACGGCCACCGCGCTTGAAGCACCCCAGACTTTGCGAGGGGATCCCGGGACAAGCTCACCACCGAGACACCAGGGCGACACCGAGCGGAAGGGAATTTCGTCCGCTGCTCCTCGGAGTTCTCCGTGTCTCGGTGGTGAGCCGCTCTCCGGTCCGGCGGTTCGGAACGCTTCGTGGACGATCGAAGATTATCTCGGTGACCCATCCTCCGGATCCGGCGTGGCGCGGGTCGGCGGACGGGTGGGGATCATCGACTTGTGCGGCCGAACGCGGCTCAAGGGACACCGCTGATAATCGGCGAGCGTTTCGTCGCAGTAGCCAAGACGATACTCACCGCATTTCGGTTGAATGAACTTCTTCAGCTCCGGACATGCCCGCCCGACTTCAGCGCGCGTCTTCGCCCAGAAATGCCGGATCTCCCACTGAGCGCGCGTGCACAGCCGTTGATCGGCGATGTGGAGTAACTCCTCGAAGTCGACGGTGAACTGGATGTTGGTTGCGGCGCTGTGCGGCAGGACGTAACGGGCATCTTCCGCCGGAATTCCCACCTCGATCGCCTCGTGGTACAGCTGCGCCGCGCGCGACATCAGCGATACGTATTTGTCGACCATGTCGTGCTTTATCCATGTCGGGGGTACGACGTACGGGAAGTCCGCTCCTTTGAATTCCACGTAGCGCTGGCTCTGCTGATCGAAGACGATGCCGACGTGGTGCCGAACGAACTGGTGAGAGGTGATTCGGGACATGCCGCTCAAGCCGAAGGTAAAGTTCACCTGCTGTTTTGGCGAGCCATGACCGGTCGGCAGCCATCGCTCCAGAAACTCGAGGATCTTTTCTCGGGTAATCTTCCCCTCGTCGATCCGACGGCGGATCTCCTGGGGAGCGAGGCTCGAGTAACAGGTGCGGTAGGCGACGTACATCACCGCGAGCGGGTCGCGGGGATAATCGAGCAGCTTGACGTCGGGAACGACCTCAGCCACCCAGGATCTCCTTCGCGTACGGCTCCGAGTCGTCCTCGGGCTGATAGCCGAGACGCTCGATCGTCTCGGTGATATCCCAGTGTCGGCGGCTGTTGCGGGAAATCGCGTAAAACACGCCGAACGGAACCGGACTTTCGATCGCGCGCCAGACGACCTGCGCGCAATCTCTTGGACTCAGCCACATCCATAGGCCAACCTCATCGCGAGGACGCTCCAGGAACCAGCCGATGCGTAAGCAGACGCTCTGAAGTCCGTACTGATCGTAATAATGTCGCGCCAACGCCTCGCCAAAGGCCTTCGACACGCCATACAGCGAGTCCGGACGAACCGGCTGGCTGGCAAAGATCGGCCACTGGCGATCGCGGTCGTACATTCCCATCACGTGATTCGTCGAGGCGAAGACAATCTTCTTCACGCCAGCCCGGCGCGCCGATTCGTATACGTTGTAGGTACCGATGATGTTGCGATCCCGGACGCTTTCCCACGGCGCTCGGGTGCTGGGATCCGCCGCCATGTGGACCACCGCCTCGATTCCCTCCATCGCCGGCGCGATTTCGTCGTAATTGGCGACGTCGGCGATGTGGATGTCGGAGACTGGGGAGTGCTCCGGAATCGTCCGGTGATAATGAAGCCGAAGATCGTAGCGATCCTTCAAAGACTCGGCGAGCGAGCGGCCGATCCGTCCCGCGGCGCCGGTGATCAGTACGCGCTTCTTCGTCGGCATTTACCCCTCTCCCAATCCAACCTACTGCTGACTCTTCCCGAGCTCAACAATTTTCGCGCGTGCCTGGGCGACGGCGTCGAGCGCCCGCGCGACCGTCTCGCGGTCCACGTCCGGCATCGGGACCCGCTCGACGTACTGGGTCAAACGCGCCTCGAGCTCGCCAAGCGTTCCGCCAATCGGCGCGAGCAGGACCGGCGCCGACTGTGGGCTCAAGTGATACGGCGAGGACAATTCCTTCGGCATCTCGTTCTCCTTTACCATCCAACGGGGCGGCAACCTGGCGTGTAGAATAAACACAGAATGAACCTTTTGCAACAACTGCTCGGCGGCGGTGCGGCGGCAAGCCAGACGCGCCACCTGTTGCGCCGGTGCGATCAGCCCACCGTCTCGATCGACGTCCTTCGCCGGGAGATCGAGGCCGCCGAACGAGAGCGAGCCCGGCACCGCGGTCACTTCGGACTTGCCTTCGCCCTCGGACACGCCTGCGAGCGCGCCGGCGCCGCTTCGGCATGGGAGGAGCGCGGAACTTGGACCGAGCGCGCACTCGCCCACTACGAAGCCGCGATCGATCTCGCCGAATCCGGCCAGATCGAAGGCAGCGACCTGATACCCGCGGCGGCCCCGACCGCCTGGGAGGACGCTCTCCCGCCACGGGAGCGTGCCCTACTCGCCGCGTCGTATCACGCCGGACTGATTCAATCAGCCGACTTTCGTGCCCGTGACCCACGCCGCGCCATCGAGCATCTGACTCGCGTCGTCGACGCGGTAAGCGGATCTCACCCGGCCCGCTATTACCTGGGTGAGGCGCTGCTGCTCGATCGACAATTCGACGAAGCGGAGCGAGTCTGGACGGAAGGGCTCCGGTTCGCTCCGGAAGATTCCGCCCTCACCTCGGTCCTTCGCCACTTACCGGTGGACCGAGTCCACCACGACGTCAAAGTCGGCGACTGGCTCGCCGTCCTTGGTGACCTCGAGCGAGTGCCAGACGGCGCCATGCCTGCCAGCGAGCGACTCACCATCGAAGGCGACGCTCGATTAGCCCTCGGCGATGCGAACGGCGCGCGCCGCTGCTGGCTCGCCGCGCTCGACGCCGACCACGTCGCGGTCGGGGTCCGTCGTCGGCTCAGGCGGCTCGACCGCTCGGAAGCGGGAGGCCCCGTGCTATAATGCGCGAAAAAGGCTCGGAGGAAGCTCGTGCAAACCGTGGTGGACGAGGAGCTACACGCGCTTCGGGAAAAGGCGCGGGAGGCCCGTCGCCTGGTGGTCAAATCGGTTTACAAGGCGAAGGCAGGACACCTGGGTGGTCCGCTGTCGGCCGCCGACGTGCTCACCGTTCTCTATTTCAAGATCCTGAGGATCGTCCCGGCGCGGCCGGACTGGCCTGACCGCGATCGGTTCATCCTTTCCAAAGGCCACTCGGCGATCGGCCTTTATTCGGTACTGGCTCTACGGGGCTACTTTCCGGTCGAAGAGCTGGAGACGTTCGACGAGATCGATTCCCGTCTCCAGGGGCATCCCGATATGACCAAAACGCCCGGCATCGACATGGCCACCGGCTCGCTCGGCCAGGGGCTATCTCCGGGCGTCGGCATGGCTCTCGGCGCCAAGCTTCAGGGCAAAGACTTCCACACCTGGGTCATGCTGGGCGACGGGGAGATTCAGGAGGGTCAGATCTGGGAGGCGGCTCTCGTCGCCGAGCGTTACCACCTCGACAACCTCACCGCGATCCTCGACTACAACGGACTTCAGCAGTACGGCTGGACCGCCTCGGTATCCGACGGCAAGCGCTCACCGCGCATCTCCATCGACGATCCGGGCAAGCGGTGGGCCGCCTGGGGATGGAACGTCCTCGAGATGAACGGCCACGACGTCGGAGAGATTCTCAAGACATGTCGCCAGGCGCTCGACGAAAAGGGACGTCCCACGATCATCATTTCGCACTCGATCAAGGGAAAAGGCGTTTCGTACATGGAGAACGACTACAACTGGCATTCCAAGGTCCTCACCGACGCCGACTTCACGCGGGCGATGTCCGACCTCGATCGTCCCCTGGAAGGAGAATAACGTGCCCCAGAACGTCGCCATGCGTGAAGCGTACGCGAACACCCTGGTGGAGCTTGGAGGAACCTACCCCAATCTCGTCGTGCTCGACGGCGATCTCGCCAACTCGACCCGGGCGGAAGTCTTCGAGCAGCACTATCCCGACCGATTCCTTGAGATGGGAATCGCCGAGCAGAATTTGATGGGCGTGGCCGCCGGGCTAGCCACGGTGGGAATGATCCCCTGGTTGAGCAGCTTCGCCGTGTTTCTGGTGAACCGCGACCTCGACCAGCTTCGGATGGTCGTCGCGCAGCCGAACCTCAACGTCAAAATCGGCGCCGGATATTCCGGAATGTTCACCGCCCGTACCGGCAAGACCCATCAGGACGTGTCGGACCTGTCGGTGATGCGCGCGGTCCCCCACATGACCGTCGTGGCGCCGGCCGACGCGGTTGAAGTCCGCCTGGCGATGCAGGTGGCGACGGCGAGTCCGGGTCCCTGGTACGTTCGGTTGGTGCGCGATCCGACGCCGGTCATCTTCGGCCCCGACTACGTCTATGAGCCCGGAAAGGTCGTCACGCTGCGGTCCGGGACCGACCTGACGATCATCGGAACCGGCGTGCAGAGCGTTCGGGCGCTCGAGGCCGCCGACCTGCTTGCCGCCGACGGCATTTCGGCGGAGGTCGTCCACGCGCCCACCCTCAAGCCCCTCGACGCGCAGGGAGTCGTCAGCGCCGCCGAAAAGACCGGCCTCGTCGTGACGACCGAGGAGCACACGATAATCGGCGGGCTTGGCGGCGCGGTCGCCGAAATTCTGGGCGAGCACCGACCGACCCCGATGATACGACACGGCCTGAAGGATCTTTACGGCGAGTCCGGCGCGAACGATGCCCTGATCGAAAAATACGAGCTCTCCCCGCGGCACGTGGCCGCCGCGGCCCGCGGGCTGCTGGAGAAAGCGCGCC
>JAJPKB010000314.1 GCA_021323915.1 Chloroflexota bacterium
ACGCCGTTCGCGTAGGTTTCCCGCTCCGCGGGGGCGAGTCCTCGCTCGGCGACCTGCGCGACGAGCGCGTCGAGGTCGTCGACGAAGACAAGGTGCCTGGCGTGCCCAGCCTGCTCGGGCCGCTGCTCGATGAAGACGAACCGGTGCTCGGCTAGCTCCCAGACGGCTTCGGTGTCGGTGGGGACGAACGACGGCGGCGAGCCGAAGAGCCGTTCGTACCACTCCAGGGCCGCCGTGTAGTCGGTGACTGGGATCCCCGCGAACAGATCAATAGGCATGCCCGCATTCTAAACCAAAGTCACGACGGAATCCATAGTCGTAGGAGTGCGGTGTCTGCAGGTTTCACGTTGGCTTTTCACTACCTGAGGACATTGGCCTCCGACACGGTCACGACCTTCGAGACCTCTCGCGACGTCCCGGCCGCGTTTTTGACCTCGAAGGTGTAGGTGACGTCGGAGGTGGTTGCTTGGCTCGGGGCGAGGTCGGCGCCGGGGTCGTCGATTAGGCTCCCGGTGAGCTTGGCGGAGGTCGCGATGACTCTCGTCGCCTTGGTCGCAGCGATGGTGCGCGAGATGGTCACGTGCGCATCAGGCCCGCCGGTGGCCTGCCAGTTGAGTGAGACCGGCGGCCAGCCCTGGGTGGCTGGCTGGACCGCTGCGGTGGTGCTGGTCCAAACGACCGGCGCCACGACCGTGACGTTGGCGCGGCTGCTGGTGGTACAGCCAAGCTTGGTTTTGGCGGTGAGCGTATAGGTGATCGAGCCGGTCGGCGTCACCGTTCGGGGCTCGATGGTCGAGAGGCTACCAATGCCAGGCTCGAGGTCGACCGACACCACCGTATTGGAGACTAACCAGCTCAGGGTAGCGCTGCTCCCGGCGGTAATCACTGAGGGGTTTGCCGTGAGGCGAGCCGAGGGCAGCGCGTCCACGTTCACCGTGAGGTCGCGGCTAACGTTCCCCCCCGCGTTGCTCGCAGCCAAGGTGAAGGTCGTCGTGTTCCCCAGGGATACCTTGGCGCTGCCGGACGATGCCACGACGCCAACGGTTGGGATAATCCGAAGCACCGTCGCGCCGCTGGTGCGCCAGGACAGGGTCGCCGCCTCCGGCCCTGGCGGGCTGGGTAGACACACGGTCGTCGGCTCGGCAGTAAAGGCGAGAATGGACGGCCGGGCGATGGTCGGCGTATCGGTCGGCGAATTGGTCGGCGTCGCGGTGCGGGTGGCAGTCGCGCTCGGCGTTGGGGAATCGGTAGGAATCGCGGTCGCGGTCACGGTCGGCGTTGGCGTCCCGGAGACAATCACCGCGCTAACTGACGTGGCCGACGCCGGTCCCGGCGTCAGGGTTGGGACCGGGCTTGGCGGCGGCGGTCCAGCTCCGCCAAGGACTCGGGGAACGGCGAGGAAGAGGGCGACGGCGACGACGGCAACCCCAAGTGTTCCTCGCCCGAGGAGCGCCTTTCCGATCAGCCGCGACCGAGCCGAGTCGGCCACCGCTTTCCCCAGCCGCGCTCGCAGCAGCTCGCAGACGCGCCCGAAGTCTTCGTCGGCCCGGTCGACCAGGTCGACGGCGGTTTCCAGCCGGTGGTAGGTGCCGGCTGGTAGAGCTTCCGCGTAGCCTTCCCAGATCGGCCGCAACATCTTGATGAAGGTCAGCCAGTCGCCCGCCGTGGCGAGGGTTTCGCACGCTTCGTCGAGCCGTTCAAGCGAGGCTTGGAAGACGTCTTTCGCCGACGGCGGCTTGCTGGCCATCTCCCGCGGGTCCAAGGCCCCGATGGCGTTGACGACCCGCGATTGCAGAAGCTCGCAGGCGAGATGGGTATCGGTGTCGACTGAGTCGAGGAGAGCAATCCCCTCTTTGAGCTGCCGAAAGAGCGGAGCCGGTAGCTCGGCCTGGTAGTCATCGAAGAAAGGCTCGAGTTCTTTGACGTAGCCGAACAGCTTACTGACCGATTCGAAAGTTTCGCAGGCGTGGCGAAGCCTCTCCAGGGCGGCGCGGAGCAGCACTACCCGCGCTCTCCTCCGCTTCTTTTCTCGCTCGTCGTTTTTCCTATGAATCCCGCGCACGCCCACTCTCGCTGTTCGCCTGAAGCAGGAACACTGCTTCCTGCTCTCCCGCTTGCGCTTATTATTCCGTCAAGCTGGACCGGTGCCGGTAGTATAAGCCGGTGACGCGGGCCGGATCAAATCGTCCCGGCCCCCTTGGCAGAATTCCGCGCCGTGTGTACGATAACCGGCTTAAGCAGTGTAGCGATGGGAGGCCAGGTATGATGACTATCGTGACCCACGTGACGATCGAGCCGAGTAAGGAGCCGATCTGGGACGCGGCCTTTCGTGAGCGCGTCCAGGCGGCCAAACAGCAACCGGGCTGGGTCGGCGTTCAGCTCTGCATTCCCACCGGGGTCATCAATAAGCGGGTGGTCATTGGCACTTGGGAAACGCGCGCGGGCTGGGAAGCCTGGTACAACGCCGAAGCCTTTCAAAAGACGCGCGCCCAAATGGACGGGGTCGAGACGGCCGCTCGAGAAGAGTGGTGGCACGAAGTCACCCTGGACGAGCACCGCTAAACGGGTCCTACGGTGAGAACCGTGTGGTTTTGCTGCGCAAAACCACGCGGTTCTCACCGTGGCTTAACGGTTGCGTTGGCCACTGCCCTCTGGCGGGCGGAGGTCGGTCAGTTGACCGGGATAGGGCGCGAGGCCGGCGCCGGGGCCGAGCAGCTTTTCCGGAACGGCGAGCCGGGCCGCCTTGCGAGCCAGGGCCAACTCTAGCAGATCGACGACCCCGCCGAGATCAAGCACGCCAGTGTTGACGATCAGATCGTAGAGCATCGGATCGTTCGGATCGCGGTGATAGAAGCTCTGGATGAAGTGCTGGCGGTCACGATCCTTGAGCTGGACGCGCGAGCGGGCGGCGGCCTCGCTCAGACCTTCCCGTTGGGCCACGTAGGCGACCCGGAGCTCGAGCGGGGCGACAATCCGAACGTGCAGCACATCGCGTCGATTCGCGAGCAAGACCTGACCGGCCCGGCCGACGATGACCACGTGCCGCTGCTCCACCGCCGTGGTGACGATGCTTGCCAGGGCAGAACGGTAGGTTTCCTCGGGATCCTCGATCGGCAGCGGTGGGACGGTGGGAATTTCGCCGGTCGCGGCGAGTCCGATCGAACGAAGTGCCCGAAAGACAAAGCTCTCAGCATACTCGTCTCTTTCTTCGGCCTCGGCGGTCGTAATCCCCAGTTTGCTCGCGACCATCACGACAATTTCGTGATCGATAAGCTGCCAACCAAGCCGTTCCGCCAAGCGCCTTGCGATCTCGCCCCCACCGCTTCCGTACTGCCGCGAGACCGTGACCGCGGCCATCGCGTCCACCGCGAGCTTCGTCTCGCTCATTGCCAACCTCCGAGCCAGAATATGCCCACCATTTCGTATGTTACTACATCCTCGAGTATCTGAAAATGAGTTAGCAAAGCCAAAATTGACCGATGAGTTTCCACACTCGAGCGAGTCTTATTGGATAGAAACGAGACGCCACGAGCAAAGCTCGGCTGCCCCTTGGTTGAATGGCCCACCTCGGTGTCCGGGGCGACCATCTCACGGCTCGAGAAGATGCTCGTAGACGTCGAAAGGAAGGAAAGAGATGCAATCTGATCCCCAAGCGTTGGTGCTGGCGTACCTCGAGGCCTTCGAGCAGCAGCAGTTCGACCGCGTGTCGGCGCTCCTGGCCCCCGACGTGGAGTTCCAGGGTCCGGCCTCGGCTCTCCGCGGAGCGACGGAGTATATCGCGGCGCTCCGTCGACTGAGTCCGGTTCTGCTGCGCAATGAGATCAAGAAGACCTTCGTCGATGGCAACGACGTTTGCGTCATCTACGACTTCGTGACCGACACGACCGCCGGCGCGGTACCCACCGTCGAGTGGCACACCATCGCAGATGGACGCATCCGCTCGATTTGGCTTTTCTTCGATCGCCTGGCGTTCCAGCCGGTCCGGGAGGAACTGGCCCGGCGCGCCCGCGACGCTTCCTGAGTTCTCCCGCGAGCCAGACGTAGGCACATCACCCTGGCCCCGGCCCAATTGGGCCGGGGCCCATCGGGAGAAGACAGTCGCCTCCTTTACGAATGCACCGTATGCCAGTAAGATAGCATCGACGAAGGGGGAAGGAGGCGGAGTCACCCGGTGACCCTTTCTGGTCATGACCTTCGGAGTCCAACCGAGAAGGCGGACCTCGCGGCTGCCCTCGCCGGCGACGAGGATGCGTTCCGGCGGCTGACCGAGGGCTATCGGCGCGAGCTGCATCTGCACTGCTACCGCATGCTCGGGTCTTTTCAGGATGCGGAGGACGCCTTGCAAGAAACGCTCCTGCGGGCCTGGCGGTACCTCACGAGTTTCGAAGGGCGCAGCGCGTTTCGCGCCTGGCTTTACCGCATCGCCACTAACGTTTGCTTGTCGGAAGGGGCTCGCCGCCGGGTCGAGCTCCCCCCGCTGCCCGCCGCGTTTGCCGACCTGGTTGGCTCGGACACCGAGCCGGTCAGCAATCTGTCACCCTATCCGGACGCCTTGCTAGCTGAGCTGGAGGCAAGCTGGGGGATTCCCGACGCACAGTACGACCTTCACGAGAGCGTCCAACTAGCCTTTCTCGCCGCGGTTCAGCTCTTGCCGCCCCGACAGCGGGCAGTGCTGATCCTGCGTGACGTTCTCGGTTGGTCGGCGAGCGAGGTAGCTGACCTGCTCGACTCGACGACGGCGAGTGTGAATAGCGCGCTCCAGCGAGCCCGAGCGACGCTCGATCAGCAGCGCCAAGCGGGACGCCTGCACACCGGACGGACAGTCCCATCCAATGAGATCGAACAATCGCTGGTTCGCCGCTATCTCGAAGCCTGGGATAGCGGCGACATCGACCGGTTGGTCGGACTATTGAAGCACGACGCGGTCCTGACGATGCCGCCCTGGCCGCTTCGTTATACCGGTCGCGACGCAATCGGCAAGTTTTTCGCGACCGTTCCGGCCGGGGGTGCGCTCGAACAGTTCCGCTTGATTCCCACTCGCGCGAATCGTCAGCCGGCCCTAGCCTATTACCGGTTTGCGCCCACGGGCCCCGGCTACCGCGCCCTGGGTCTGCTGGTGCTGACAATCGACGGCGACGCTATCGCCGAGATCACCGTCTTCCACGACCCGGCCGTGGTGCTCCGGTTCGGTCTACCCACCAGCCTCGCAATTGACTACCCGACAACCTAGAGAGCGGCTCATTAACAGAATCTGCCCCTGCCGAGCTTACGCAATAATGCTCTCTAACTGCCTGTGTGCCGCCCACTCCTTTTCGAGCTTTGTCAGGGCCGTTTCCACCAGACGGGCCGCGAGCTCCTCCTGGTTCAGACTCGCGTATTGATTGACCTTGGCGATCCATTCGGGTTTGATCCCGGCGGTACCTTGAAAAGCGCCGGCGATCGCGCCACACATCGAGGCGATGGTGTCGGCGTCGCGACCGAAGTTGGCACCGTAGGTCACGCACTTCTCGACGTCGCCCCGGGCTAGGTAGAAGAGAGCGAGGGTCAGCGGTACCGTCTCCCGAGAATCGCAGGTGATCTCACAGAAGAACTGATCGGCCTGCTCGTAGACGATGGCGCGGAAGGTCCGGTAGTCGTCGGTCTCGCGGGCGAGGGAAACTGCCCGGGCAATCGCCGCGAGCATCTCTTTGCCGCTCAGCTTCATGATGTAGGCGGTCGCCGCGTCGAGGATCGAATCAACCGTCGCGTCCGGTCGGAACGCCTCGGCAACGGCCGTGGCCATGGCGACCGCGCCATCCTGACAGAAGCCCACATCGTACTGATGGATCAGGCTGGCGAGGTTATAGGTTTGGAGAGCCGCTTGACGCGGGTTACCGGCGTTGACGATGCCGACCGGCGAGATGCACATGGCCGAACTGGAGCTGGGCATGTTCCCAAGGGCGGCCATGCGCGGGACAGCGTAGCGGCGCATCTTGTGCGCGGTGTGGATGACCGAGGCAAAGAACTTGTTGAGCTTCGGCCCGAAGATCGCTTCCCAATGGTCCAGCCAGACCACCGCCCAATCGTCCAGGGTAGCGTAGCCATCGGTGCGAATCAGTGCTTCGGCCAGTAACCCCTTCATCACCGTATCGTCGGTGCCGTCTGAGGTGAAGTCATCAATCCAGCCGAAACGCTCTTCGAGCACGCGATAGTCTTTGCCCTCGGCCGGCGTGCCGATCGCATCGCCAACCAGTCCACCGAGGAGGCAACCAAGAGACTTCTGATAGAGGATGGTCGACTTGACGTTAGTCGGGATCATCTGGCCAATCTCCTTTTCGACTTATGTCGACTCGCGAATCAACAGTCGCGCTTGCAGGCGCATGCATCGTGGCGGTCCACTTTCACCTCGTAAGCGATCGAGCAAAAGGGTTGCCGCGCGCTGTCCGAGCTCGTAGACCGGCTGAGCAATCACCGTCAAGGGAGGATCAATCAAGACCGTCCAATAGACGTCGTCGGTCGCGATCACCGCGACGTCGGTGGGAACGGCAAGCCCACGCCGGGCGATCGCCCGGAGTAAGCCCTGTGACATCAGATTATTCGCGCAGATCACGGCATCGGGCGGTGGCCGACGGTCGAGGAGTAGCTCACTGGCCGCTTCGCCTTGCGATGTCGTATAGTCGCCAAAGCAAACCAGAGGAGGATCGAACGGTAGTCCCGCCTGCTCGAGTCCTTCCCGATAGCCGGCGAGCTTCTCCCGGGCGGTGGACGTTTCCTGGGGACCGGCCAGGTGGGCGATTCGGCGCCGTCCACGCTCGACCAGATGGAGCACAGCGTCGCGCGTGGGCGTCTGACAGTCAACTGAGACCGAGTCAAAAGGGGAATCGGGCAGATTCCGATCCATCAGCACGACCGGCCGATGGCCGCGCACGCAGGCAGCAATCTCACTGGCGTGCTCAGCGGCCGAAGCCAGGATTAAGCCGTCGACGCCCCGGGCGAGCAACGCAGCGACATCGGCAAACTCGCGGCCTCGGTCGCGATCCGAGTTGCAAAGCAGCGGGGTGTAGCCAGCTACCGCCAATGTATCCTGGATGGCCCGGACCGCCTCGGCAAAGTGGGGATTGAGAATGTCGGGGATGATCACTCCGACGGTCTGGGTTTGCCGGGTGCGCAGACTGCGGGCGACGCCGTTAGGATAATAGCCCAGGGCAGAGAGACTGCGGAGCACCTGATCGCGCAAATTCGGATGGACGGTGTCGTGGCCGTTCAGAACCCGCGACACCGTCGCGGCCGAGACGCGCGCGTGCCGCGCAATATCCCGAATCGTGGGGCCCGAGCGAGACGGATTTCCATCAGACATCGTTTTACTTCAGAAATCGTATTCTTAAACTAGTATACGCAGCCAGGGGGGCAAGTGTCAACGTCGGCGTGGTATCATGCCCGGAGCCGCCTTGATCACAGCCCCGTCGTCGTGATCCTTGTCGCGCTCCAACGGCTTTAGTCCAACGGATTGCCGAAGGGGTAGGAGAAGATGTTCTGGCCACGCATCACCGTGGCGCTCGCCGTGGGCCTTGTCCTGGCCGTGACCACCTGCCAACCTCTGACCGCTCCGCCACCTGGCGCGACGCCTTCCTCGGGAGCGAGCTCGCCCAATCAGCCAGCCAATGAGCAAGGGAGTGATCGATCGGGCACGGAGCAACGACCGTTGAAGCTCCGCACGCTCACGCCCGGAGCTTCGTGCCCGGTCTCCCCGAATAGCACAGCGGGTGGATTCAAGGTCATGGGGAACGGGCCAATCTACCTGATTCGCCAAGGACCGATTCACTTCCGCGAGACTTCTCGGGTCACCGATGGCTGGTATTTCGAGAAGTCACCTTGGCTGAGCAGTCCCACCTACGACGGACCGGCCCTCATCCGCGGCCGCCAACTCGACGGCCCTAACGTACTGCGCTTCCAGCGGAGCGGCCCCGAGACAACTGGGGATCTTCCCGAGCTACGCTTTCCGATTCAGACCGGCATCAGCAGTCCCGACTTGCAGCCAGGCTGGCGCTTTCAGCCAGCGGCTCTCGGGATTCGTGCTCCGGGCTGTTACGGCATCCAGATCGATGGTCTGAATTTCACCGAGACGATTGTCTTTGTAGCGGTAGATTAACAGGCGGCCGCGATCTTCCCCCCGGACAGCCATCTGCAATCGACGAGCTGTTTCCTGCTTGACGCAAACTTGTCTCCAGAGACCTGCCACTAGGTTAATATCCCGCCTCTTTGTCCACCAATCCCAGCAAGGGCTCCCCCTCGGCGAACCGACGCACGTTCTCGGCCCAGAAGTCGACGAAGTGGTCGCCCAGGCGGTCGGTGATCGCCGAGGTGTGGGGGGTAATGATGACGTTGGGCAGCGACCAGAGTGGACTGTCAGCGGGCAGCGGTTCCTCGACGAAGGCGTCGAGGCCGGCCCCACCCAGGTGGCCGGATCGGAGCGCGGCGATCAGGGCGTCCTGGTCGACGAGGTTCCCCCGGGCGACGTTGATCAGAAAGGCGCCCGGCTTCATCGCGGCCAGGGCAGCCGCGTCGATGATTCGGCTGGTCGCCGAGGTGACTGGCAGCGAAAGACTGACGACGTCGGCTTCGCCGAGCGCGGCGGATAGCTCGGCGTGTTCGACGTAGCGATCGACGTGGGGGCAGTCGCGACGAGCACGGGCATAGCCGAGCACCCGCATCTGCAAACCGAGCTTACCTATGCGAGCGACTTCGCGGCCCACCGCGCCAACGCCGAGCACCAGAATGGTGCGACCAGCGATCTCCAAGGCCGGCCGGCGCTCGGCCGGGTAGCGACGCCAGCGACGCATCTGCTGATCCGCGAAAAAGGCGGGCAGGTCGCGCGCCAGGGCAAGCATCAGGGTGATCACATGCTCGGCCATCAGGACACCCATGGGACCTTTGGTCGCGGTGATGATCAGCGTGGACCGGCGAAGCTCCGGGGTGAGCAAACGCTCGACGCCGGCTCCCATGTTCTGCAGCCAGCGGAGGCGCGGGGCAGTAGCAAGCTGCTCCGGAGTAACCCCGAAGCCGGTCACCGCGGCGTCAACCTTTGGCAGAAGCGCATTGTATTCCTCGCGCGTCATCGCGAAGTGCGTGTCGACCCGGGGATGGGCGTAGGCGAGGCGTGCAAGCTGCTCCGGCCGGACGACAAAGTGGGGAGTGACAACCACCTGGAGTCTTCGTTCACTCACAATTATCCTGCCCTCCCGGGCGCCAATGGCTCCTGGCCGGTTTGGGCGCGCTGGACGTAGCTTTCCAGCTCCGCCACCAGCTTGGCCGGATTGTCGTTGCTGACGCGGATACGGGGCCATTCGTAACGATCACGTGCCAGCTCGCGGGCACCAGCGCGGACGGTGACGGCGTAGCGAAACCCGACCCGCTGGACTTCTTCAACGTCGGCCGGATGATAAGCGCCAAATGGATAAGCAAAGCCGGCGACTGGATGGCCGAGCCACGCCTCGAGATGCTCCTTCCCCTGACTAATCTCGACGCGCCGGAGCGGCATTCGCACGAGATTCGGATGCCAGACGGTATGGCTGCCGATCTCGAATCCCTCATGATCGAAAGCGACGACCTCGTCGCGGCTGAGTTCGTGCCAACCTGTCGGCACGAACAGCGTCGCGGTAAAGCCTTCGCTTTTCAGAACTTCGATGGCGATACGCTGGGTGGCCCGGGCATCGTCCATACTGATCGCGACCGCGCGGGCCGGCAAGGGACGTCCCTCGTCAAGCGCGTCGGCAACCTCGCTGATGGTGACCCCGACGAAACCGGCTGCTTTGAGCGCCTGAAGCTGAGCCTGAAAAACGGCCGGTCGTACCGAATAAGGGCCGGGCGCATCGTTGAAGTTATGGTACATCAGGATCGGAACCGTGACAAACGCCGGACGTCCACTCTTGACGACCGGCACCGATCCATCGTCAGCGCGCGTATCTTTTTCGACCGAATCGAGGAGTGGAATGGCTGGAGTAACGACGGCTACTTCCGGCACGGGAGCAGGGCGAGAAGTCGGCGTGGGAAGCACCGTGGTGGGTTCGCTACTCGGGACCGCGACGGCAGTAGGCGGCGCTTGCCGCGGTGAGAGTGGGACCGGGGTTGGTCGCTCGCCAGGCTTGCTCACCACGCGCAGACGACAGCCGGTGGCGAGGAAAGCGAGAGTGGCCAGCAGCGCCCGCCGGGCAATGAGCGATGAGTGAAGCGAAGCCAATGGCCAGCGACCACACGGCATGCGTGACGAGGTCAGGTCCTCGGCAGGACGATGCGAAGGTGCCGCTCGGAAAAGTCGCGACGGATCCAACGAGTCCCTACCCCGCCAGAAAGAGTGAGTATATGAATCGGGAACGAGGAGATAGCTACTTGCTCCCTGGTATCAAGAGACCGTGTTTACAAGGGCACCAGTATAATAGATCATAATAGATCGGGTGTTTCCACTCATTTCCTAACGCAAGGCCGGCATGACCTTCTCAGCAAAAAGCTTCAGGCCGGTCGTCGAGGGGAAATCGAGAAACCAGAGCATGAAGTGGCGAACACCGAGTGCCTGGTACTCGCGGATCCGGTCAACGACCTCGTCCGGGGTGCCGACAAGGGCACGATCCTCGAAGCTGCCCGGTAGACGCCAATCGCACCGGGGATCGCTCTGTTGGAGGAAATCGACGAGGTCAGTACGCGGCTTGGCCGGTCCCGCGGCCGGCAGGGCGGCGATCCGATCGGCGAGAGCGCGAACCGAGGCACGGTCCGGGGCGATTAGCACTTCGATCTCGAGCGACTGCTCGAACGAAGCCAGATCGCGACCGGCCCGGCGCACCGCGGCGTCGAGCCTGGTCAGCTTCTCGCGGTAACCGTTGACGGTGGCCGGGGTACTGTTCCAACCGGTGGCGTGCTTGCAGACCACGTCGGACCAGGGATCTTCGCGAACCTCGCCAAGCCAGATCGGCGGCATCGGCTGCTGACGCGGCGCGGGCCGGCAGATGGCACGGTCGGTTTGGTAGTACTTACCGAGAAAGCTGAGTGGCTCCTTGGTGGTCCAAAGCTGACGGATCAGACCGAGCGCCTCATCGAACCGGGCGATCCGCTCGGGCCAGGAGAGGGCTGGGTAGCCGTAGGCGTTGGCTTCGGGACCGAGCCCCCCCACGTCATAGAAAAAGATCAGCCGCCCATCCGAGAGCGTATCAAGCGTCGCCGCCATCTTGGCGGTAAGCGCGGGCGAGCGGAAAAGATGCGCCAGGTGGATCGTACCCAGGCGGATCCGTCGGGTCCGCCCGGCCAGGAAGGCGAGGGTCGACCAGCCTTCGAGAATCGCCCCGTCACGGCCGTGGATCAGGTGATCGGCGATCCAGAGTGAATCGTAGCCGAGCTCCTCGGCCAGCAGCGCCGCCTCGACCGCGGCAGCAGGATCCAAAGCAGTCCAGGCTGGCGCCCGAAAGAACGAGGGGCCAGGATGAGCGAAGACCGGTACGCAGAAGCCGAACTGGGGGGACAGATACGAAGTCATTGGCATTTGCACCTAACCCGGAAAGATCTCGTCCGGCGGTCGCCGCTCGCCGGGAAGCTCGATGAGTTCGTAGATAACGCCAAGTTTCTGCTCGGTGTCGAGATAGGCAAAACCACCGTCGCCCCCCACGCCATAGCCGCGACCGCTCTGGATAACCTCGACGCCGGCGGCACGCGCCTGGGCAACTGCGGTTTCGAGATTGGGCACCCAGATACCGATGTGGTGAAGCCCACCCTCTGGCTTCTGAACGAAAAACTCCTCGTAAATGTTCGGGCCGGTGATCGGCTCGATGAGCTCGACTTGCAACGGGCCGAGCATCGCGAAGGCGACCCGAATCTTGAAGCTGGCCGGCTTCCCTCGATAGGTCATCTCTTTGACCGGGGGAATCGCGAAGGTGTAGACCCGCCAGGGGCCAAGGCCCATCTGCTCGACGTACTGAGCCATTGCCGCGTGCAGGTCGCGGACGACGATGCCTACCTGATTGAACTGGCCAATCGGCAGGCGCGCGAGATTCGTTGGATCCATTGATTTCGTCTCAAAGATATGAATTGGGGTCAGTAATCGGGAGTCAAGGGATGGACGTCCTTTGCTCCTCTTCCCAACGCGGCCCAGCAGCAGGCGGTTGCGCACTGACTGCCACGAGACCCCGACACTCGGGAGCTATTATACGGGTTTCGGGCGGAGTCGTGGGACTTGAGTACTCACTCGCTTTCCTTGGGATGTCCGGTCGAGACACCGCGGATCACAACGTACTCAGATAAACTTAAACAACTTAATCGGGTAACTGCATCGCCCTACGTCCCTCTCGATCCGGGGGGATGGACTGATTGTCCGCCTATTTACCTGGCTGCTTACTCAGGTCCTCTTGGATCAGATCCGCAACAGCCGAGCCAAGCGGGTCACCCTGACGGGCGAGGCCATCGGCAACGCTCTCTTGATCGGCTCGGGAGCGGTTCTGGCTGAGCTTGCGCTTCCCTTCCAGTCGGCTGATCTCCATCTCGAACCCGACGATATTCTTCAGCAGTTTCTCAGCGTACTCTCGGCGCGGCTCGAGGTCCCAGGCGTAGTCAAATTGCGCTTCGTAGACCAGGACTGTCCTTGCGACGATGTCGTAAAGCGCCGCGGCATCCTCGACGAGCCTCGGCCGACCATAGGCATGCACCGTGACGTAGTTCCAGGTTGGCACGGCATAGTGGGTCGTATACCAGGAAGGGAAGATGTAGGCGTGTGGACCCTGAAAAATCGCCAGCGATTCCTGATCCTCCTGGAATAACGACCAGTGGGGATTTTCGCGCGCGACGTGGCCGACGAGGGTTCCGAACGGGCCGCGCGTGTCATCCAGGATCAGGGGCAGGTGCGTGGCGATCAAGCCGTTCGGGCCGTTCGACACCACGGTCGCGAAGCTGTGCGTCCGGATCACCTTGTGCAGCACGTCGAGCCGCTCTTCCCGAAACGCGCCGGGAATGTACATGACTGGGCCTCCGAGGAAGGGGGAACCCCTTCGAAACGTCCTCCTCGTTCATGACCGATCAGCAGGGCTGGGATACGCTGAGCTATACCGGGCGGACGGCGTGCCGAACGCCGAATCTGGATCGGCTGGCCCAAGAGGGCACGGCCTTCGACCGCTGCCTGACCGCGGACCCGATCTGCTGTCCGTCGCGGGCGGCGGTGTTCACCAGGCGCTTCCCGCACGCGACCGGCGTCGGCAATAACTACGAGCTGCCGCTCGAGCGGCCAACGCTGCCGGAGGTGTTCCGCGACGCCGGTTACCACGTCGCCTACAGCGGGAAGTGGCATCTGGGACGGGGACGGGGCGCAGCGGCGCTGGCTGGCCGAGCACAATTTCCCCGACACCTATCCCTACGGCACGCCGGAGTTCTCGTTTCGGATTCCGGGCGCCGAGGCCAACCCGGCGATCCCGCAGCATCGGATCTCCACGCCACGCACTGCCGCCCAGGCGGGGCTGACCGAGTGGACCTTCGACGGCTGGGTAGCGGCACGGGCGCTCGAAAATCTGGAAACGCGGCCAAAGGATCAGCCCTTCTTCCACGTCTGCTCGTTCCACGGGCCGCATCCGATCTTCGTCATTCCCGAGCCCTACTACTCGCTCTACGATCCCGCCGAGGTGCCGGAGCCGGCCAACTTTGCCGATCCGAAAACCGAACAAATACGTCTGGAACCGCGACGACCGCGACGAGATCTACGACACCTGGGCCGATCCCAGCGAGCTGACCAATCGGATCGAGGATCCGCGGTTGGCGCCGGTACGCGAGAGGTTACGGGCGCGCCTCCGGGGGTGGGCAATGGAGACCGGGGATCCGCTGGCCGACGCCGTAGCCGGTTGAGAAAACCGAATAACACCGAACCACAGAGTTATGCGTGGTCCGTTGGACCATCGCAGCAAATAAAATAGGCAGGCCGCCCTCACCCTAACCCTCTCCCAGAGGAAGAGGGAATTTCGACGGACGACTAATCGCCGAATAGCTCGTGGACGCGGCAGCGGAAGCCGGGGAGGGCCGGCTCGGCGTCGACCTCGGCGTCGCCGCGCAGTTCAGGGCTAGCGCCACTCGACCGCCAGATCACGATCCCCCGACTGGTCGGACGGAGCAACCAGACGACGCTGGCCCCGGCTGCGAGCCATTCGTAGACCTTCTCCAGGACGTCGTCAGCCGTATCGCTCGGCGAGACGATCTCGACGACGAGGTCGGGAGCACCCTCGAATGGCCCGACCGGTAAACGCCCCTCGGGCAAGTGCTCGTTGCGAATGAAAGCCACGTCGGCGGCACGGGCAGTTTCGGGATTGTGCTGCAA
>JAJPKB010000061.1 GCA_021323915.1 Chloroflexota bacterium
GATCTCAGGGTGGGCCGCTCCTGACGATGGCGTCAATCCTTGGCGAAATGACATAGAGGGTGGGTCGAAGTGTTTGGGGATTGGCGCGCGGCGAGCGCCTGGCTGATCGCGCTCGCGATGGCAGGAGTGCTCGCATTCGGTATCTGGCTTCACCCGGCGCTCCCGGGAGCGCGCGGCAATTCGGCGGAGCCGAAGATATCCGTCATGGCGCCCACGCGGTCCACGCATCTCACGGCAACGCCGACGGCGTCGGATGGCCCGCCGGTCGTCGCCCCGGCGCCGCCGGCCTCAGCGGTCGGTACGGCGGTAACCCCGCCAGTCGCCTCGTCGCCGGCGGTCGCGGTCAGCTCGCCGGTACCGGTCGTCGCCTCGGCGACGCCGGTGCCGATCGTCGACGTGCCGACGGGAGTCGCGACTCCGACGCCGCCGGTCGATCTCGCGGAGGTCCTGCCGCGGAAAGGCGGCGTGCCGATCCTGATGTACCATTACATCCGGGTAAATCCGAATCCTAAGGACCGGGCCGGATTCATCCTGTCGGTTACTCCCAGCGACTTCGCCCAGCAGATGGCGCTTCTCGACGCGAATGGGTTCCACACCGTCACCATGGCGCAGGTCCGCGAATACATTCTGCGCGGGACGCCCCTTCCTCCGAAGCCAATCGCGCTCACGTTCGACGACGGCTACGACGACGCCTACACGGCGGCCCGTCCGGTGCTCGAGCAGCACCACCAAACGGCGACGTTCTTCATTATTACCGGTTTCGTCGACCACACCCGTTACATGACCTGGAGCCAGGTCGAAGCGCTCGATCGCGAGGGAATGGAGATCGGCTCGCACACCGTCCATCACCCCAGTCTTCCCCATCTCGGGCTGTCGGCGCTTCGTTTCGAGCTGGACACCAGTCGCGCGGACCTCGAGACGCACGTGGGCCACCCGGTCCTGGACTTCTGTTATCCCGGGGGCGAGCTCAATTCGACCGTCGTCGCGGAAGTCGCGCGGACGGGCTACCTGTCGGCGACGACGACGAAGTCCGGCGTCGCGCGGCGCGGTGACAACCCGCTCGAGCTGCCCCGCCTGCGAATCTGGGGCGGCATGACGCTGCGCCAGTTCGCCGCGGTGGTGGGACAGCCGGTCGTGAGCCGTCGGTAGGATGTAACATGGCTTTGCACGTTTCCAGCCACCCGCTGGTCAAGCACAAGCTCGGTTTGCTTCGACGCCGGGACACGCCTCCCTGGCTTTTCCGGGCGCTGATCCGTGAGCTGACCCTGCTCTTGCTCTACGAAGCGACCGCGGACTTACCGGTCGCGCCAAAGCGTGTGGAGACGCCGCTCGAAGTGGCCGAGGTTAGTGCGCTGTCCCAAACCGTTGGCTTCGCCCCGATTCTTCGCGCCGGGCTGGGGATGGTTGAAGCCGCGCTCGAGCTGCTGCCCACCGCCGACGTGCGGCACCTCGGCATCTACCGCGACCACGCCACGCTCTTGCCGGTGGAATACTACAGTCGCCTGCACGGCGTCCCGACCGCCGACGTCTACCTCGTCCTCGATCCCATGCTCGCGACCGGCCAGTCGGCGGTCGCCGCGGTCGACATGTTGGAGCGCTGGGGGGCGTCTCAGGTAAAGTTCGTCGGTCTGATCGGCGCGCCCGAGGGCACGCGCGCTCTGCGCGATGCCCACCCCGAGCTCGACATCTACCTCGCGGCGGAAGACCGCCAGCTCAACGACGCCGGATACATCCTGCCCGGCCTCGGTGATGCCGGCGATCGGCAGTTCCGCACCTGAGCGGAGCGCCGACCTCGCTTGCCTACTTCGGTCCCCCGGATCCTCGGACGTTTCGCTCGCTGGAGCGCAACTTGCCGGATGAGCTCGGAAGACTCGTCATCCGAGCGGGGAGGACCGATGATCTTGCTGATTCTCCTGGCGCTAGTCGGCAGCTTGCTCGTGGTTCCGGCCGTTTACGTCGGCTTCTACTTTGCCTGGAGGCCCACCGTTGCAAACGTTGCGCCGGTGGAAGAAGTGGCGAACGAGCGGTCCGGTCAGTAGTCAGAGCGCGGTGACGACACGAGGCCGAACTCGATCCAGCGCATCTATTCGATCGCATCCAGTCTTTGTTCTTGGTATCAAATCTTGAAACGGATGCGGTAACCACGTATAATGAGCGTGAGAGTAGGCATCGTAAGAGTGGGGTAGCCTGCCCAACCTTCGGCGCTGAAGGTCGGGCAGGCGATCGGGCGTGACTGCCCGAGGGTAGCGACGACGCTGTCGCCCGGTGAATTCGTGAAAGTGGGACGAGCGACCGCGGTTGGTCACTCAGTGGTACCCGCGGTCTGTGGCTCGAACGCATACGGTCGCGATCGCACGGCTTCGATTTCGTCCAGGAAGACCGGGCCTCCGCAACGGATGCACCGAACCAGGTGTCGGTTCGAGGTCGGATGGGTTGGAACTCCCGGCCTGGGCAGAAAGCTCCAGCGCGTGCGTGGGTTCTCGGGATCGCCTTCGACCTGGCCAGAGACGTGGCCGCAGTGGTAGCACTTGACGTCTGCACGAATCATCATTGGTTCCCGTCACCCCTCGGTGGCGCCGCCGCCGCGATGCCTTCAGCATCTTTTAGCAGACAGTTGCAAGATGCATGCCATGGCTAGCGCCTGGACGGTTCTCTATTGGCATACCTCTTGCGGGCTGAAGGAACATGAGGGGGGTGACTCGATGCGACATCAAGAGGCAGGAGTATCCCTCCGTCGCGCCGCGCGGCGACGTGGGGTGGGGCAGTCGGTCGTCGACGATCCGGTCGAGCGCGGGCTCGGATTTCCTATTGAGACTGATGGCGACGCCGACGTCGGCGCCGTCGAAGATTTGATCCAGGACCGCTGGGTCAGCGTCGAGCAGGAAGAGGAAGAGGAGATCGAGGAGGAGCCCGAGGTTGGGGTCGAGGAGACCCAGCCGGGCGTCGCGACGCCGGCCGCCATGTACCTGCGCGAGATCAGCCGGGTTCCTTTGCTCAGCGCCGCCGACGAGGTGACGCTGGCGCAGGCGATCGAGCACGGAAAGGATGCCCTTTCCAAGCTGTCCCAGCCAAACCTCACGCCCGAAGAACGCTCTCGCATGATTGCCACCGTCGAGCGGGGCGACGCCGCGCGCGAGCGGCTGACCGAGTCCAACCTGCGACTCGTGGTCAGCGTCGCGAAGCGCTACGTTGGCCGAGGAGTTCCGCTGCTGGATTTGATCCAGGAGGGGAACATCGGGCTGAGTCGCGCGGTCGAGAAGTTCGACTGGCGGCGTGGATTCAAGTTCTCTACCTACGCGACCTGGTGGATTCGCCAGGCGATCACCCGAGCGATCGCCGATCAGGCGCGCACGATCCGCATCCCGGTCCACATGGTCGAGACGATCAACAAGCTGATCCAGCAGTCACGCCGCCTGCAGCAGGAGCTCGGTCGGGAGCCGACCCCCGAGGAGATCGCCGGCGTCGTCGGGATGCCAGCCGAACGAATTCGGGAGATCTTCCGCGCGTCGCAGGTGCCGATCTCGCTCCAGACGCGCGTCGGCGAAGAAGACGAGAGCGACCTGGGCGAGTTCATCGCCGACACCGCGGCGGTTCCACCGGCCGAAGCCGTGGCCCACGAGCTTCTGCGCGAGCAGATCGAGGACGTTCTCGAAGAGCTGACCGATCGCGAGCGAAAGGCCCTCCAGCTGCGCTTCGGCCTCGAGGACGGTCGTCGTCGGACGCTCGAAGAGGTGGGTGGCGCCCTCGGCGTCACGCGCGAGCGCGCGCGCCAGATCGAGGCGGAGGCGCTGCGAAAGCTGCGCCATCCCAAGCTCAGCCGCAAGCTCCGCGACTATCTGGAGTAGGGGGATCGGCCTTACTTCGCGTAGCCGGTCAGCTCGACGTACCCCTGCCCGGTCGCCGGGCGACCGTCGTGCTGCCCGTCGATCGTGACCTCGCCCTCCCAGTAGATCTGACCGGTGCTGGCGCGGGTATTGAGCTCCTGATCCCGCAGCACCGGTTGCAGGGCCAGCCGCATCGCCTGCCCCGGCAGGTCGATTGTCCAGCCGGAAGGATAGATTGCCCCATCGTGGGGACTCGTCCACTGGCCGGTCACCGCTACCTTCGCCGCGCCCGGGTCCAATACGCTGGCCTTGCCGTCCGCGGAGACCAGCGTCCCGTACGCCGGCGACACTTCGCCGAGGTTTCCCCGTAGCAGGAACAGCATCAGGTCGGTGCCATCGGCGAGCTGAACGCTGAACCAATCCCAGCCACCACCGCCGACGCTCAAAAAGTTCCCCCACTGGCGGTCCTTCCAGGCAATGCCCCGGACCGGCCGCGCGGCGCCGTGATCGGTCACGATCCCCTGAACGGCAAGGCGCGTGTCGGAATAGTAGTACGAGTCGCCGACCGGGCCGAACGAGATCACTCCATCGTTTCCGTGGAAGGTTGGCGGCTTCGTGGGCGAGACTTTCAGATCGATGGCGTAGCCGGGCATCGTCGCCTTCAACGCGTCGAACGAGCCTTCGCCGGTCATGCCCCAGTCGCCGTTCCGGAGGTCGAAGGTGGCCGGGGCTCGATCGGCGGTCCAGGTCCGCTGAGCGTAGTGGAACTCGCGGCGCTGATGGTCGGTGATCGCGAAGTGCGCGGCGTAGAAGATCGGCGCTCCCTGGCGCTCGACCTGGAAGATCACCATCTCGAATCCGTACGCCTGGCCACCGTCGGCGTCGAGGTGGCCGGTGTAGTACCACCACTCGGTGAGGTCATCGTGCGGCGCGTCGTCAGCCGGAAGGTGAATCGGGTGCGGCGTGGCGGTCGGCACCGGCGTGGCCGGCTCGAGCGGCCGATGGGGAGCGGAGGCGCAGCCGGCCAGGACAGCCGCCAGCAGAAGCAGTCGGGCGAATCGGACGATGAGAGACATCGTGTTGAATCCGGTACGGCGGCCCGACGCGGCGCGGAAGCCCGCGTCCC
>JAJPKB010000252.1 GCA_021323915.1 Chloroflexota bacterium
CGCGCCACCCGCCGAGAATATCAGAAGCTTGGCAAGCTGGTCGGCCCCGGGGATTTCGAGCACTACTACGGCATGCTGAAGGATGTTTGACCCGCCCACGCCTTTAACCCGGACGTAACCCTGAGTTAACCAACACCTCGTATTCTGTTCGCGCTTGGCAGCGTGCCAGGTGGGGTGGTGGCGGGGTCGACTGACCGACGGAGCTACCCGGGGCCGACCGCCGATGACGCGATCGACGTCCGGCGACTCGCGATTCGACCTAATTCGGGCTCTTCGTCACGAGGCTGGAAGTGTTCGCGGATCTCGACGAGACGATTCGACAACTGCTGATACGCCACGTTCCGGTCGATCCCACCGAGATCGACATCAGCTTCGACACGCCCGATCGGGAATGGTCCGGACGTTTGACCCGACCGGCGATCAATTGCTTCCTTTACGACGTGCGAGAAAACGTGAAGCTACGGGTCCGCGGGCACGAGCAGCACCGCGAAACGACGACGAACGTGATGACGACGGTGCGCGTTCCGGTCCGGATCGACGCATCGTACCAGATCAGCACCTGGGCACGGGTGCCGGAGGACGAGCACCGTCTTCTCTGGCGTGTTCTCGCCGCGCTGGTACGACACGGGACGTTGCCGGCGGATTACCTTCAGGGAGATCTCAAGGATCAACCGTATCCGGTGCAAACGTCAGTAGCACAGCCCGACCAGATGCCGTCCAACTACGCCGACCTCTGGCAGGCGCTGGATAACAAGATACGACCGGTTCTCACCTACGTCGTTACTCTTGCCATCCAGCCGGACGCCGTGATCACCACGCCGCTCACCCTCAAGGCGCCGTCGTTGCGCGCGAACCATTTTGAACCGCGCGAGATGGAAGCGCAGACGAGCATCAACGGCCGCGTCCGCGACCGCGAGGATACGACGAAGGCGATCGAGGGGGCGGTGGTGCTGCTCTCGGAAACCGGCGACCGGACGATCACCGACGCCGAGGGTCGCTTTTCCTTCACCGGCGCTCCCCGGGGACCGATCACCCTGATCGTGCGGGCCCGTGGGAGGCCGGAAGTGTCGTCGTCCAGGATCGTTCCCGCGGGAAATTACGACGTCGAGATCTGACGAAGAGAAGGGGGGGCGCATCGCCGAGCAAGATTCTCAGCCGCGACAAACTCCGCGTACTGTCACAAGTAAGCGTCGAAGACGAGTGGATCGAACAGGAGGGATCAACTAGATGGCGACGAGCTATCAGACTCCAGGTGTCTACGTCGAGGAGATGCCGCCCGGCAGTCAACCGATCGAGGGCGTCGGAACCTCGGTAGCCGCGTTTATCGGATTCGCCGAGATGGGACCGCGGAACAAGCCGACGCTGGTCACGAACTGGTCGCAGTTCGTGGACAAATTCGGCAGCTTCCACGACGGGTATTATCTGGCGCATTCGGTGTACGGCTATTTCGCCAACGGTGGCGGCACCTGCTTCGTAGTCAACATCGCGCCTTCCCTGGCGCCGCAAGCGATGGTCCCGGCCGCGGCCGATGGCGGAGCGAAGGCCTCGCTCGAGGTATTCGCGATTCGTCAGGGACTCAACACGCCCGGACTGTCGGTCGACATCGACTACGGCGATGGCTTCGCCGCCCTGCCGCCGGGCCCCTCGGCCGCGCCGGCTTCCGAGGAGTCCAAGCCGAGCGATGCCGCCAAGGGCAAGCCGGCCGCTCCACCTGCCGCGTCCGCCCGTCCCGCCGACGGCGCGAAGACGCCCGACGCGTCGACGCCGTTCCGCCTCTCAGTAAAGCGCGGCCGCGACGTTCTGGAAGAGTACGACGGCGCGACCATGGACCGCGAAAGCCCGAAGTACGTCGAGACGCTGGTCAACGGCAACTCGCAGTACATCTGGCTCAGCCCATCTGCCGCCAAGGGAGCGAACCTTCCCGCCCCGCGACCGGGCAGCTTCGCGCTTCAAACGCCGTCCTCGACCGCGCTGCAGGTGAGCACCAGCGACTTCATGGGCAAAGTGCAGGATCGCTCGGGCATCGAAGGCCTCGAGGCGATCGACGAGATCACGATCGTCTGCGCGCCGGATCTGATGAGCGCCTACAAGAAGGGCTTGATCGGCGACGACGCGCTCGTCGGCCTGCAGAAGTCGATGCTCACCCACTGCGAGAGCATGCAGGATCGCGTCGCCATCCTCGACGCTCCCCCGGGACTCGACCCCCAGGCGATGCTCGAATGGCGCAACAAGACGATGATCGACTCGCAGTACGGCGCGCTGTACTACCCGTGGATCAAGGTGCTCGATCCGCTGGATCCCACCGGCAAGCGATTGCTCTCCATCCCGCCCTGCGGCCACATGGCCGGCATCTGGGCGCGGACCGACTCCGAGCGCGGCGTGCACAAGGCGCCCGCGAACGAAGTGGTCCGAGGAGCGGTCGACGTCGCGCAGGAGATCACCCACGGCGAGCAGGGCCTGCTCAACCCGAAGGGCGTCAACTGCATCCGCACCTTCGGAACCCGCGGAATCCGCGTCTGGGGCGCTCGCACCCTGTCGAGCGACGCCGCCTGGAAGTACATCAACGTCCGTCGGCTCTTCAACTACATCGAGGAGTCGATCAAGCAGGGAACCCAGTGGGCCGTGTTCGAGCCGAACAATTTCAGCCTCTGGCAACAGCTCAAGCGCGACATCACGTCGTTCCTGCTGCGTCCGTATCGGGATGGCGCGCTCTTCGGGGCGACCCAGGACCAGGCGTTTTACGTCAAGTGCGACAGCGAGACGAACCCGCCGGACGTTATCGACGCCGGCATGGTGATCATCGAGGTGGGAATCTGCCCGGTGAAGCCGGCCGAGTTCGTCGTGTTCCGCGTCCGCCAGCTGCCGACGGGCGGAGCCGCGGCGTAACCGGTTGACCTGTCAATAGAGGATTGACGGAAAGGAAAGGATAGCAGCTCATGCCAGAACCCAAAGATCCAATCGCGGCATGGTCTTTCGCGCTCGAAGTCCAGAGCGTTCAACAGGCCGTCTTCCGCGAGGCCGAGGGCTTTTCGAACGAGCACGAGGTCATCGAGTACAAGCAGCAAAGCAAAGATGGGGTGACCATCTATCACAAAATTCCCGGCAACCTCAAGTGGGCCAACATCACGCTCAAACGCGGTATCACCGACAGCCTCGACCTCTGGAACTGGCGCAAGAAGATCATCGACGGCAAGGTCGAGTCCGAGCGCAAAGACGGCTCCATCGTCGGGTACAACGAGGATGGAACCGAAGTCGTTCGATACAACTTCCGACGCGGCTGGCCCTGCAAGTGGGAGGCGAGCGGGATGAACGCCGGCGGCAACGAAGTTATCGTCGAGACGCTCGAGATCGCACACGAAGGCCTGGAGCGCATTAAATGAGTCCACGTGGGGAGAGCCTGCAGACCGAATTCGAGTTCGTGCTGCCGAAGGGATACGTCGACAAGGACGGCACTCTGCACAAGCGGGGCACGATGCGTTTGGCCACCGCGATGGACGAGATCGCGCCGCTGCGTGACCCGCGCGTGCGGTCGAACCAGGCGTACTTGACGATCATCCTGCTCTCCCGCGTGATCACCAAGCTGGGAACGCTGACCGACATCAATCCCAGCATCGTCGAAGGCATCTTCTCGTCCGATCTGGCGTACCTCCAAACGCTCTATCGCCGGATCAACGAGAACGCCAGCACCGATGTCACGGCCACCTGTCCGGAGTGTGGGCACAAGTTCGAGGTGGACACGGTGGCCGGCATGGGGGGATGATAGGCTACCCCCTGGATCGCCTCCACGAGGAGGTAGCCTACATCGCCTACCATTTTCACTGGCCCCTGGATGAGATCCTCGGGCTAGAGCACGCGGACCGCCGCCGCTGGGTCGAGGAGATCGGCAAGATCAACAAACAGATCAGCAGCGGAAGGTAACGGGCGGCCAGTAAGCCGGCTCGGCGGATCGTGAGTATCGTTCGTCGAGCCGGTAAGCCAACACCGAGGAGGCGCGGCGGCCGTCGAAAGGAAACTTTCGCGAATGACCGCTGGAGGTTGAGGTCATGCCTGTCCACATCCAGGAAATCACCTCGAACGTCACCGTCGCGGATGGCCAGGTTCCATCGTCGGGACCGCCCCCTCCGGTGGTAGACGCGATTGTACCGGCCACGGATGAGCTACCCCCCCTCGACTCGCTGGTCTCGGAAGCCACCCACGGATTCCCCGTCGATCAAACATTTACCAGCCAGGCCGCTACGTCCGATGCTCAGCAAACCGAGGGGACCGGCGCGACGGTCACGGTTGATCCGGCCGCGCTGTACGAGCGGGTTATGCGGCTGATGATGGATGAGCTCACGATCGCACGCGAGCGGGAATGACGAGCGGAAATGAGTGACCTGAGCGGTTCGAGGAGACGGCCAGCGCGACCAGAAACGACGACGGACGATCCGATCGGGGTGATCGAGCCGTTCGAATCTCCCGCGCCACTGCGGGTCGCTCCGCTCATCCAGACCGGCGATGGGCTGGCCGTTCGTCGATCGTTGTCGACGGTGATCGACGGCTTCACGTCGCCGGCCACGGTCGAAGGGCAACGGCACCTGGCGCGGCTCCTGAACGCGAACGGGATCGACTCGGTTACGCCGAGCGTTCCCTCGGCGGCGCCGGTTGCCGACGGTGCGCCCGCGGCCGAGCCACCGCCTCCCGGCGACTTGCGCGCCCGCCTGATGGCGCTAACCCAGAGCGGACCCGAGCCCTTCGTATTTGTCCGTTACCGACGACGGGCGGTCGCGCCGGCTCCGCCGACGGCCGGTCTGGCGGTTATCCCCGCGAGCGAGGTCGATCCGATGGCGCCGACGGCCGCGCGCGAGATGGCGGCCGCCGCGGATCCGGGCGTTCCGCTGCGCGACGAGCAGCGCGCGCCCCTCGAGTCCGTCGTCGGGACAAGCACCGATGGGGTTAGGATACACACCGGCGCCCGGGCGATGGCCACCGCCGCCGCGCTCCGCGCCGAGGCCTTCACCATCGGGCGGGATATCTTCTTCCGTCAAGGGCGCTTCGAGCCGTCCACGGCGCGGGGCCAGGCTCTGCTCGCCCACGAGCTCGTCCACGTCCGCCAGGAATCCGAGGCGACGCGAGGCACGCCCGGACCGCGTGGCGACCGGGAAGCCACCGAAGCGGCGGCCGAGGCTGCCGAGAGATTCGTGCTGGCAATTCAACCATCCGGTAGCGCCGGCCAGGTGACGGTCGGCAAGCTCATTCGCAACTACAGCACGAGTAGCGGACGATCGATCAGTCGCCAGGAAAGCGAGCGACTCGACACGATTTCGATGCGGGCGCTCGACGTATGTGAACGGCTCCTGGGACCGGAGGTGAGCCGTCTCGACGAACGCCAAATCGGAAACGTCCGACTTCAACTGAGGCTCGATCTCGGGCAGCTATCCGACGATCAGGCCGCGGAGATCTGGGGCCGCGCCCTCGCGGAGGCGGTGCGTCAGAAGATTCGGCTCTAACTCGCATCGGTCCGAGCGTCCGAGGCGCGGAGAACCGGATCCGTCGCGACGACGCCGATCGACGGCAAATACGAGGGATGTAGCATGGCGGTTCAGTACTCGGTCGCCGACCCTTTCTTCAACGCGAAGTTCTGGGTCGAAATCGCGGGCATCACGACGGCGTTCTTCGCCGAGTGCTCCGGTCTCAGCGCCGAGACCGAAGTCCTTGAATATCCCGAGGGTGGCCTGAACGAATACGTTCACAAGCTGCCTGGCCGGACGAAATTTTCGAACGTCACCTTGAAGCGCGGCTGGGTGGAAACCGACGATCTGTGGAACTGGTACTCGAGCGTCATCGCCGGGCAGATCCAGACCAAGGCGGTCTCGATCATCCTGTACGAGAACAAGGGCCAGAGCACCGCTCAGCCCAAGGCTCGCTGGGATCTAGAACAGGCCTACCCGGTCAAGTGGCAGGGCCCGGAATTCCGGGCCGATGCGAACTCGGTGGCGGTTGAGACGCTCGAGATCGCCCACTCCGGCTTCAGCCGACAATAGGGAGCGGATTCGTGGCAGCAGGACCGGCCAGGCGACGTCGACTCTCCCCCCTGCTCAAGGAGCTTCGGCTCTGGGATCGACGCGCGCGGCGTGGCGTCCTGCCTCCGGACGATCTGGTTTCAGGCTGGGACGCACGAATCGCTCGGGAAAGCACCCCGGCCGAGGCGTCGGAGCTTGCCGAACGGGTCGAGTCGATCCGACGCGCGATGGGAATGGCCAGCGGCGCGGAGAAGCTCGCGGCCGACGCCGCGAGCCGATCTCCCGACCCAGAAGCGCCAGGTTTAACGCCCTGGCAGGGGCTCGATCACCTGGTCGACCAGCGCCGGCTCGCTCCCTTTAGTGGACTGGGCTCCTTGGCTGCGCCGATTGGTATGCCGAGTGGGCGAGTGGCCGACTTCGGCGGTGCGATGGCCTCGCGCCTGAGCTACTTCCTGTCCACGCTCGCCGGATTAGCCAGCGCGATGCCCCCCGCCGATGGATACGCGTTTCCGGAGATGCCGATCGCCTTCGAGACCGAG
>JAJPKB010000225.1 GCA_021323915.1 Chloroflexota bacterium
AGCCCATCGCGGCGCTCAATTTCTTCTCGGCGCGGGACGGGATCATGCTGACCAGCCACGCCGATAGGCTCGCCGGCTCGCTGGTGACGACGCTGGCCAGCCACGACGGTGGGGCCACCTGAACGACGGTCGGCCAGGTGGCCCCGGGCAATGGCAGCGTCGACGTGCAAGCCGCCGATTTCTCCAGCCTGACCGACGGCTGGATCGTGGCGACCGACCGATCCGGCCGTTTGCACCTGTGGGCAACCGCCGATGGTGGGAGAAGCTGGAAGCCGGTCGGCGTGATCCCCGGTGGCCCCGCCTGGTCACCTGTCTCGGTGCGAGCCATCTCGATTAAGATCGGCTGGCTCGGCCTGGGCCAGACGCTCCTGGCGACTGAAGATCGCGGTCAGACCTGGACCGAGATCTCGCTGCCGACCGGCGTCGTCGTCGCGTCGCTCGAAGTCGTCAACGCCAACCTCGGCTGGCTGGTCAGCACCGATGGTCGGCTCGCCCAAACGCACGATGGCGGGAAGAGCTGGGTGCCGTCCGCCGGGCAGTTGGCGACGCCGTGATAGAGTAAAGTGCGCCGTGATCGGCGCTTCGCGATCGCGGCGTTCGGCGCGGCCGGTCAGAATCTGAGAAAAAGGATGCGAACGATGAGCGCGCGTCAGGTAACAACCCCGACCTCGCGGGTCCAATTTGCTCTCGCCCGAGTCGACATCACCCCGCCGGTGGGCATCTATCACCGCATGTGGGGAGCGGCACGCCACGACCGGGCGACCGGCGTTCACCGGCCGCTCGTCGGCGACGTCCTGATCCTCGGCGCCCTCGACGGCTCCGATCGGTTGATCGTCCGCGCCCACCTCGACCTCTGCACCCTCGCCGAGGAGCAGACCGCGAGCCTCGTCGCCGGGCTGGCCGAGGCCGCCGACGTCTCGGCGGACGACGTGATCGTCGCCTATTCGCACACCCACTCCGGCGGCTGGCTGGTGCCGGACCGCATCTCCCTGCCCGGCGGCGAGCTGATCGTCCCCTATCTGACGAAGCTGCGCGCGTCCCTGGCCGCGGCGTGCCGCGAAGCGCGGGAGCGCCTGCAACCGGTCACGATCAGCTACGCGACCGGCCGCTGCGGCCTCGCCGGAAACCGCGATTACTGGGACGACGCGCGGGGCATCTTCGCCTGCGGCTTCAACCCGGACGCCACCGCCGACGATACGGTGATCGCCGCTCGGATCGCCGACGCCTCCGGTAGGCCGGTTGCCACCCTGGTGAACTACGCCTGCCATCCGACCACCCTCGCCTGGGAGAACACCCTGATCAGTCCCGATTTCGTCGGGGCGATGCGCGAGGTGGTCGAGCGCGAATCCGGCTCGCCGTGCATCTACCTCCAGGGCGCGTGCGGCGATCTCGGACCGCGCCACGGGTTCGTCGGCGACGTCGCGGTCGCCGATAAGAACGGCCGTCAGCTTGGCTTCGCCGCGTTGTCGGCCCTGGCGTCCCTGGGACCGCCGGCGTCGGACTTTTGCTACGCCGGCCCGGTGGTTTCCGGCGCCACGCTCGGGACCTGGCGCTACGAGCCGCTATCGGACGAGCGGGAGTGCGACGTGACCCGATTCGCCGGTGGGAGCTTCCGGGTGGATCTTCCGCTCAAGCCGCGCCCGTCCGAGGCCGTCCTGCGGACTGAGCTGGCGGACTGGGAGGCGCGACAGGGCGAGGCGGACCGTTCCGGCGACGTCATCGCGGCGCGCGACTTCGGCGCGCGTGCCGAGCGGGCGCGCCGCTGGCTCGGTCGCATCGCCGCGCTGCCGGCCGGTCTCGTCTATCCGCTTCCCTACTCGGTGTATCGGCTGGGCGACGCGGTCTGGGTGACGTCGGGAGGCGAGCCGTACAATCTACTCCAGCGCGAGCTCCGGCGTCGGTTCGATCGGAATCCGGTCCTTTTCTCGCCGCTCGCCGGCGGCCATTCGGTCGCCTATCTCTTGCCGGCCGATCGGTACGGCAAGGGGCTCTATCAAGAGGAGCCGTCGATCCTGGCGCCGGGCTGCCTGGAGACGCTGATCGACGAGATCGGCGGACGAATCGAAGCGCTGGTCTGAGCCGCCGGCGTTCAGTCGGCCGTCTGTTCCGCCAACCAGGCCGCGTATGCCGCCAGGCTCCGCAGCGCGTCGCGAAGCTCCGGCGGTTGCAGCACGACGAGCGGGCGGCCCAGCCCGGCCAGAATCTGCGCCAGCCGATCCAGGTCGCGGGCGTCCGCCGCCTGTCCGCGCACGAGCACGCCACGTGGCGTCTCCTCAAGCGTCGCGTAGGCCGCCGGTATGAGCCGTCGCGCTTCCTCGATGGACGTCTGGAGCAAGAGCTCGACGGCGAAGGCGCCCGGCACGGTCGCCAGCGCCCGCTCGAGATGCGCCAGCGGATCGAAGTCCGCAGGCGGCGTGAACGTCTCGTCGCGTAGCTCCACGTCACGGACGCGATCCACCCGAAAGGTACGGAGGGTGGATCGCAGGTGGTCGTAACCCACGGCATACCAAACACCCTCGCGGCAGACCACGCCGTACACGTCCACCTCTCGCGTGGTCTCGTCGCCGTTCGCCGCCCGGTAGCGAAGTTGGATCCGTCGTCGTCGCTGGGCCGCTTCGCTCAGGATGCCGACGACCGTCCCCGCCGGTCGAGCATTCCGCGCTTCTCCGGTCAGCACGACCGCCTCCTGGACCGCCCGAACCCGAGAACGAAGGCGATCGGGCATGACCCGCTCGACCTTTCGGAGCGCACCTTCCGCGTCCGCCGGGGTCCCGACCAGGCCGGTCTGGCGAACCAGAATCAGACCGAGGACGAGGGCCAGCGCCTCGTCCTCGCTGAACATCAGCGGCGGCAGCTTGTAGCCGGGGCGCAGCCCGTACCCGCCGTGACGTCCACGCCCAGCCTCGACCGGGATACCAAGCTCGTCGAGCCGGGCCACGTACCGCCGCACCGTTCGCTCGCCAATCCCGAGACGGCGAGACAACTCGGGTCCGCCCATCCGACCGTGCGTCTGGAGCAGCTCGAGCAGCGCGAGCACGCGCGTCGTTGGATAGGATGGCTCGGTCACGAAAACTCGTACCCACTTGATTATTAGGAACGTTTCTGTCCGCTTTAAGGTCTAGGATACAACACGCAGGCAAGTCTCGGTGTGCCGACTGTCGTCGGGTGCGAGACCACCGGTCTCGCACCCGACGACGAGGTATCCCGGAGAAGAAAAAGGAAGTTAGACATGGGGTTGAATCCGCGCGACAGCCACGATCGCGCATCCGACATGGGCACGAATCGATCCGAGTCGGCGATCCGTCCATTTCGAATCGCCACCCCTCAGCCCGACCTGGACGATCTGATCGGGCGACTGGACCGGACGCGGTGGCCTGACGAGCTGTCAGGAGTCGGCTGGAGCTATGGCGTTCCCCTGGACTATGTGCGGCGTCTCACCACCTACTGGCGCGCCGGCTTCGACTGGCGCGCCCAGGAGGCTCGACTGAACGCACACCCCCAGTTCACCACCACGATCGACGGTCAAAACATCCACTTCTTGCACGTGCGCTCGCCCGAGCCCAATGCGCTTCCGTTGATCCTAACCCACGGCTGGCCCGGCTCGGTCATCGAATACCTCAACGTCATTGGTCCGCTGGCCGATCCGCGAGCCCATGGGCGCGAACCGGCCATCGCTTTCGACCTGGTGATTCCCTCGCTACCAGGATTTGCCTTCTCGGGTCCCACCCGGGAGGCAGGGTGGGACCGCCACCGGACGGCACGAGCCTGGGCTGAGTTAATGCGACGGCTTGGCTACCGCCGGTACGGCGCGGTGGGGAACGACATGGGTTCGCTGATCAACCCGGAGCTGGGGCGAGCTGACCCGGAGCACGTCGTCGGGCTACACGTCACCCAGATCTACTCCTTCCCGTCGGGCGACCCGACAGAGCTTGCGGACTTATCCCCGGAGGAACAGCATCAAATGGCGACCCTGCAGTGGTTTTATCAGAACAAGATGTCCTATCACGCGCTGATGTCCCAGCAGCCACAGACGCTCGCCTATGCCCTGCTGGACTCGCCAGTCGGGCTGCTCGCCTGGAACGCGCAGCTATTCGGAGACGACGTCGACGACGACTTTGTCCTGACCAACGTCACGATCTACTGGCTGACCCGGACCGCCGCGTCGGCCGCCCGCTTTTATTTCGAGGACGCCCACGCGAGTCATCCCAGTGAGCCGACGTCCACGCCGATTGGCCTGGCCGCCTTTGCCGCCGATTTCGGCGGCATCCGTCGCTTCGCCAACCGGGACCACACGAACATCGTCCGCTGGTCGTTGTATGACCACGGCGGCCACTACGCGGCCCACCTTGCCACCGATATCTTCGTCGACGACGTCCGCGCGTTCTTCCAGGCCCTGCGCGATCAGCACCAGTGAGCCGTGGCGCCCTGCACCGGCCACGAGAGGTC
>JAJPKB010000288.1 GCA_021323915.1 Chloroflexota bacterium
CCATCAGCTCCCGCCGATGGTGCGAGCCGTGGAATCGCCAAGGCGCACAGGACCGCGAGATTTGCCACGACCAGCAGGGCTTCCAGCGGTCTCATCGCTTCGCCATCGGAGCCGATTTGTCCGATTGAACGCTTTCGACATTGACCGGCGGCCAGCACGGCACGAGAGCCTCAGTTGCGACGTGACACGCAGCTGAGCTCGCGCTGACGAAATGGTTGGCCGGCCGCCTCTCCGCAAAGATAGCAACCGGTCGTCAAGCTAGGTTCCCGCCAGTCCACCGCTACGCGGTATCCCTTCGGCTGACTGCCCCGGCTCCGGTGTCGCCCTGGCAGGCCGCGTGCCGATGGGCTGGTCGAGGCCGGAATCCGGCGGAGGCGGACCGAGCCCGGCCAGAGCACCGATCACCGGCGGTCATGACGACTACGGCGATACGTGGATCAATCGGGTCAGCTCGCCGGACGCACCGCGCTGACGTGCACCGTTCCAGCGTTGCAGGGCGCGAGCGAGACCGGCACGATCACCGGGACGAACTCGTCGGGCGGGGTCACGGCCAACTGGGTGGCCTTGGGACAGGTCGTTTCGTTACCCACCGGCACGTCGCTCCACGACAGGGTGAACTCGGCGGAGCCGCCGGCCGGTACGATGAATGGCGCTGGCCCGGGCAGGTTGGTGAGGAAATCCCCACCGCGGATGACCTGTGTCTTCACTGAATTGTTCTGAGCGTCGAGCATCTGGGCGCCGACGAATCCGAAAAAGGTGCAGGGTACCGACAGGTTATTCACGAAGCGGAACGTGTCGAAGATCGTGCCCGCGGCTCCCTCGGAGCCCGCGAGGGTCAGCGACAAGCCAGCGGTATGGCAACGGTCGCCGGCGACCGGCGCGGGGACGATTGGCAGCTTGTCAGGATTCTGCTCCCAGAAAAACCGCTGGCTATTCAGTCGCGTCTGCACCCCGAACGGACCGTTGACCCAGCTTCGGAATCCATCCGTAAACGCGGTGAAGTTGTCCGATTTTCGCCAGACGAGCAGTCCGTTCGTCGTCATCTGCAATCCGTCGCCATTGATCGGGTTGTGGTGCTCGTTTTCGAGGCACTGGCCGACGATCTGGGGAATCAGGTTGTGCAACGTGGCAAAGCCAAGGACGAACTGACAGCTCTGGGCCTGCGCCGGCGCGACGGGAACGCCGACGAGAAGCAGGCTGACCAGAAGACAAACCGCCAGATCTTTGATGCGCATTCTTCCATCACCCAATCAATCAATGTTCTGTCAGTCAGGTTAACACCTGAAGCGACCACTAGCTCCAAAGGCCGTCAGGCTGCAATTTTTTATCCACCACCCGGCACGATCCGAGGGAGCGTGTAGGACGCCGCAAACACCAGGTGTATTGGCTTCGAGGCGGACGAGGCTGAGAATTGAGATCATGGTTGTTCGTGAACCGTTGCCCACGACTGCGGATCACCTGTTTTATCTGTTGGCGAGCGAGGGCACGACTCACTTCGACCGCGATCAACTCTGGCATCTTGGCACGCTCGCAGTGCTCGCCGAGCAAAGGGGCTACGGCGTCGGCCGGAACGGGTACACCGAGAGCGTCGAACCCTGGTTTGACGCGTTGCAGACCGGCGCCTGATGAAGCGGGATCTTTTCGCTCGGCGCACCGCTCAGCAAGGGGGCGGAGACGGCGGTGCCGGCGCCCGGCCAGGTCGCGCTCACCTGCAACGGAAACGCCGGAACCGGACCGCACCAGTTCCGCCAGAAAAGGCGCAGGTATGCCGACTGCCCCGGATCGAGCACCAGTCGCGGCGTGGGACTGGCGTCTGGCGGCGAGACATCGCTCACCGCGAGCGCTTTGCCATTCGCGTCGACCAGCCCCACTTTCGGCCGTCCGTCGAGCGCGCACGCCGACTGTCCCCGGTTGGTCAGCACCAGATCGCCGGCCAGCGCCTGGGTCGCACCCTGAACGCCGATCGAGCCGCTCACGGCGGTGGCGAGGCACACCTGGACTGGTAGCGTGATGGGCTTCGTACTGGCGGGAGTTGGCGATGCCGTTTGAACCATGGCGGTGGCAGTGGGACCTGGCGTGGTCGCGAGGGGTGTTAGGATCCGCGTGGCGACTGGCGACGCTTCACGAGTCGGCAACGGGACAGACGTCGCGGAGACGATCGGGCGCGTCGCGGTCGGCGATGCCTCCGGCGTCGGATAGGAGCCCGCCGGTGCGGGCGTCGCCGCTTCGCTCGGCGGGGCGGCGGGGGCCGGCGACGGGGCGGCGGGCCCGGCCGGTCCGCATCCGGCCAGGAGGGCCGCAACCAGCGCGAGCGCGAAAACGTTCCTGGAAAACAAAGGCTTCTCCTCGGTTGGGATCCGATCGGTTTGGCAGAGCTTCTTCACGCTCGTATAACGACTCGCCCCGCCCTCGGGTTCCTCAGGTGGTGTGGGGCCGGGACAGTGATAGAATGCTCCCCGGTAGCCGGCGACGGACGGCCGTGCGTTGTCGTCCCCGTCGTGCCGCGAAATTCGACGCTAAATGGGAGCGCCAGGCAGATGTGGTTCATTCGGCGACCTCTAAGGCCGCTTCCCGCGTCGTTCAGGTTTGGCGTCGCCACCGCCGACCACCAGTGCGAGGCCTACCAGCCCGGTCGCGACGATGTCTGGGATCTGTGGGAGCGCCGACTTGGATTGCAGCAACGAGGACGAGCCACCGACTTCTGGAATCGCTATCCCGAGGACGTTGCCCTCGCCCGCGACCTCGGCTGCCGCGCTTTTCGCTTCTCGATCGCCTGGACCCGGGTCGAGCCGTCCCCCGGACAATACGACGAGTCAGCCTTCGATCACTATCGCGACGTGATCCGAACGATCCGAGAGAGCGGCATGGAGCCTTTCGTGACCCTCCTCCACTTCGTCTGGCCGCCGCACGTTCAGGAGCGGGGCGGTCTGATCGGGCCGGACTTTCCAGGCACTTTCGAGCGGTACGCCGATGCGGCCGCCCGCCGCTTCGGTGACGCGGTGCGCTTCTGGATTCCGATCAACGAGCCGAACGGGCTCGTTTATGGGTACGTCAAGCCGTGGTGGCAGATGGATTACGCCTCACCGCCGGGCCTCCCGCCCGAGACCACTCTGGACGAGCAGATCGACGCCGTGGGCGCGCTGATTCAGAACCTGTTTCGGGCGCACGCTGCCGCGCGGGCGGCGATCAAGCGTCACGTTCCCGACGCCCGGGTGGGCTCGAATCCGCTGCCGCTTGGCCTTCCACCGTGGCTCCAGAGCCTCCTCGATCGGAACGCCGGCCGCCTCGAGGATCGCGAGACGCTTGCCCGCCAGGTCTCCCGGCTGGCCGAGCGACCGATGCAAATGCACGGTCGCGTGGACGTGGCCGTCGCGACCCTGAGCCGCACGGCCGGCCGAGCACGCCGGGTGGCATTCTCGACCGACTACCACGTGACGCAGCTTGCGCTGCTGGTTCCGTCCGCTAGCATCATCGCCGGAGGGCAGGATCTCTCCGGCAAGGCGGTGGCGCTGTGTCGCGGCACGACCGCTCAGGAGTTCCTTCGCGATCTTGCTCCGGGGGCGCGTGCATTACTGGTGGCATCGGAGCTGGCTGCGCTCGACGCCCTCGAACGGGGCGCCGCGGACGCGGTGCTCGCGGACGATTCGATCCTTCGCGGTCTGATCGGTCAGCATCGCGATCGTTACCGCGTCGTCGACCTTGGCACGACCGAACAGCGTTACGCGGCGGCGGTCCCCCAGGGGAACACCGCGTTGCTCGAGGTCGTGAATCGGGCGATCGAGCGCTTTAAGATGTCGGGAGCCTGGGCATCCAGCGTCGCGCGTCACTTCGGCGATGCGGCACAGTCTATTCCGCGGTCTCCCGGTTCGCTATCGGAGCAAACGGCGGGTTGGCTGCAACAGAAGAGCCAAGCTCGAATCGAGAATCCGGCGGGCCCGTTGCCGCTGGGTGGTCCCGGCTCGGCGCTGCGTCGCATTCAGGATCGCGGCTATGTCGTCGTCGGCGTTCGCGCCGACGCGCCCGGCTTCTCGGCTCGAGAGCCTTCGAGCGGCAACCTGGCTGGTCTCGAGGTCGACCTCGCCCACGGGATCGCCGCCGAGATCTTCGGAGATGCCGACCGGTTGCGCTTTCGCGTCGTCACCCCGGCTGAGCGTGTCGCCGCGCTCCGTTCGCCGCTCGGGTTTCTTGATCCGCTGCTTCGGACGTACAGCATTGTCGCGACGGGGATCACGAGCAATTGGTGGCACCTGGGCATGGCGGGCAAGCTACCGAGGTTCCTGTGTCCGTCCGATTGTGTTGATCAGCAGGACTTCGTGGCGTTCGACTATTACTGGGGCATTCGGACGCTGCGGCTCGACCGAATCCAGCGCCTGTTCCAGGCGGCGAATCGCCAGTTCGAGGACGCGCCGGTCTGGCCGGGAGCGCTCGGCGATTTGTTGCGGTACCACGCGCGCCTCTTCCCCGGTCTGCCGATCGTCATTTGCGAGAACGGCAGTGTCGACGTCGCCGACGGAGTCAATCGAGTCAGCTACCTGCGGCGCCACGTTCGTCAGGTTCAGCGCGCCGTCGCCCGTGGCATCCCGGTCGTCGCCTACCTTTGCTGGAGCATCACCTCGAATCGCGAGTGGGGAACTACCTTCGGTCCGGGCAACGACTTCGGAGTCTACCACGTCGATCTGGACCGTGACCCCGAATTGACCCGCGTCGCCACGCCGTCGGCGGCGGCCTATCGGGAGATCATCGTCAAGCGAAGCGCGACCGTCGACTAACCCGGGCCACGGCGACCCGCACTTGGCCCAGCTTCTCGCGACCGTCAATCGGCACGGCACTTGCCTTTCGCGGTTCTCGGTTTCTCCTGCCTCGTCCGACGGTCCCCGCCGGCGGAGGAGCGAATCGGGCGTCGAAGGGTGCGACGACAAGTGGCCGGTAGGATTTCATGCGCGTGCCATCGTCGGGCTAGCGCCCCGCTGGCGCTAGCGAACCTGTCCCTCGCCGAGCGCGTGACCGTCGCCGGTTTGATCTCTACCGTGCTGGCGGTGGCCCTCCTGATCGCCTTCGCCGTCGGTTCGCCCGGCGACCGACCGACTCCGCGAGCCGGCCCGGTTCCGCCGGCTCCTCGCCCAACGTCGCGTCCAACTCCAAGGCGGCTGCTTCCCTGCGCGGCGGATCCTGCCCACCTGCGGGCGCCGACGTCCCCGTCGGGCGCCCCGCTGAGCTACTGGCACACCTGTGAATCCCAGATCGTCGATCGCGACGGCCACCCGGTGCTGATCACCGGCATCGCCTGGTCCGGCTTGGAGCTACCCGGCGGAGCGCCCCAGGGCCTCGATCGACGCGATTACGGCGCGATTCTTCAAGACGTGAAGCTTCTTGGCTACAACGTGGTGCGGATACCGTTCGACAGCGAGAGCATCCAACCCGGAAATCATCCGTCCGGCATCAACTACCAGGCAAACCCCGACCTACGTGGTTTGACCAGCCTCCAAATCCTCGACCGGATCGTCGACGAGTGTCGAGTGCTCGGATTGAAAGTGATTCTCGATCATCATCGGATCTCGCCGTGGTCGAAGCCCCCGCTCTGGTACGATGCCTCGTACAGTCAGAGTCAATGGATCGCCGACTGGAAGCGCCTTGCCGAGCGTTACCGAGGCAACGACGCCGTGATTGGCTTCGACCTGCAGAACGAGCCCTACGGAGCGAACTGGGGTACCGGAGATCCGGCGACTGACTGGCGCCTGGCGGCGACGAAGGCGGGCGACGCGATCCTTCAGGTGAATCCCTACCTGCTGATTTTCGTCGAGGGAATCGGCCAGCACCAGGGGACCTATTACTGGTACGGGGGCGAGCTTCAAGACGTCGCGAAGGCGCCGATTCACTTTGCCGTGCCGGGACGTCTGGTTTACAGCCCACACGAATATGGCCCGTCGGTATACCCGCAGAGCTGGTTCTTTACCCCGGACTTTCCGAGCAATCTCCCGAGCATCTGGAACCTCCACTGGGGCTTCATCGCGGAGCGGGGCATCGCGCCGGTCGTCGTGGGCGAGCTCGGGGCACCGGAGACCGGTTACGACGTCGGCGGCACCTGGCAGCGCGTGTTTCTCTCCTTCCTCCAGGAGCATCGGATCGGCTTCATCGTCTGGGCGCTGAATCCCACGTCGACCGATACCGGCAGCCTCTTTGACTCCGACTGGGAAACCGTCGACGCCGCTCGCCAGGCACTCTTCACACCCTATCTCCAGGGACTTCGAAGATCCGCGGGCGGCTCCGCCAGCAGGAACTGAAGGTTGAGCAACTAAGCAACTTTGGGTTAATCTGCCAGGAAGCGTTTGTTGGTACCCCTGCCCGGACTCGAACCGGGGCGCACGGTTTAGGAAACCGCTGCTCTATCCGCCTGAGCTACAGGGGCACGATCATCCTTCTTCATTTTACCCGATCGGCGATCCGTTTTCATCCGCGGCGGCACGGTCTTTGCTCAAGGACACGAGCGAGCGAGCAACGCCTTTCGACCGCGGAGGTCCGAATGTGCATCGTCCAGGCGACGGGCAGAGGAAAATCACGAGAAGACATCGAGCATCTCTGCCAGTTCTATCGGACGACGATCATCCAGGCGATGATCACGAATGGTGGCTTCCAAGAGGGAAGGTGCGCCACTGCCGTTGACGACCCTTGCGCACTCCTGATCGACGAGCATTGGGGAAGCTTGCCAGCGCTCGAATGGTGGCAGGCGTCCGAAGCCCACCAGCATTTCCTTCGTCAGATTGAAGATTGGCTCGAGGGACCGCTCACCTGCAAAATCTACGAAGAAGTCAGCTGATCGAGAGCGAAGCCGCGACTCGTCTCAGCGGTTTTCGATATAATCAGCTTCGCCGCCAGGCCGGCGGCAAGTTCCACTGAGAGGAGCCCGCATGCTGCAGAGCTTCGTTCTAGACCGTGAAACGTTGACCGCTCGTATCGCCGAGATCAAGGAGCGCAAGGGACCTCCGCCGTGGGCGGAGCGCGTCGTCGTCACCGACGAGTTCGTGATCACGGTCATCTGCCAGGCGCCGGGACACCCCAACGACCACCATTATCACCTTCACGACGAGGCGTGGCTCATCGCCGAGGGTGAGCTATCGTGGCAGTACGAGCACGATCCGGAGCCACACCGGGTGAAGGCTGGCGATATCGTGTTCGCGCCGAAGAATCTCTGGCACCACATCGAGGTGCTCGGCGATAAGCCGGCGATTCGCGTGGCCTGCAGCGTCGCCGGCGAGTTTCACCGATACGACCGGCCTGGCTGCCGACGCGTCGAGAAGCAGGGGTAACCGCCAGCCTGGATGCCGGGGCGACCGAGTCCAAATTGCTTGAGATAACCGAGCGGCGCGTCAGTCGGTGCCGAGCCCGGATCCGAGCCCGCGGCCGTCGTCCCGGACCGCTCGCCCCCCCGTCTTACCGTGCGATGGCCGTCTAGCCGGGCAGGTGCCGAAAGCGGCGACCGCGACGGACGAGCTCGCCGAGGGCGTGCCTGAGCTCACCCTCGGAGCCGGCCTCGACGCGCTCCACCAGGCAACCCGCTTCCCGCAGCTTCGACTCGGCGCTCGCACCTTTCTGGGAATCAGTCCCGATGATCGTGACCCGGCTCGCGTGGCGTGCCTCGTCAAGACTGAAGCCGACCGTCGAATGGAAATATCCGAGGTAGTCGAGCGCCGCGGACAACGCCCAGCGGCTGCTCCCGGCGCTCGCGTCCGCGCCCGAATCCGGCGTCGCGAGAAGAACGTAGTGGTAGATCGGGTGTGACGCCCCCGGCTGGCTCGAATCCGCCGGAGCGTCATTCCTCGCGAAGCGGCGCTCGTGCTTTTTCATCGCCTTCATCGCTCGGACCGCCGGCAGCGTTGACGTGTCGCGCTTGTACCAGGCGTGTGCTTCGGTGGGGTCACCCTCGCCGGCTACCAGACTGCAGAACGCGGTGTTGAATACGTAATCGGGCACCTCGCCATCCATGACCACGCGGGCCATCTCGACCGACCGAGCGCTGTGCGTCATCTCGTCCGCGAGCGGAAACGCCGGATCGTTCTGAGTGCCCGGAACGAGGCCGGTTTCCCCGCAGAGAATCGGGATCGAATGGCCGAGTCGGTCTCGGACGATCGCGTCGTACCACTCGAACAGATAGAATCCGCGATGATCTTGCGACCCGTTCGGGCAATCATACGGCCGGGCCCGTGGCCACCGCTCCGGTCCGCCCTTTCCCCAGTTGAGTGGTCGATTGCTCGCGTAGTTGTGAGCGCAGAGCCCGAGTCGCTCGAAGACGTGTCGACGCTCATCGCGGGCGAGAAGGTCCAGCAGATGATCGAGAAAGGTCAGATCCCAGTAGTGACCGCCCGGGGAAAGGGGGCTGACGAGCGGAAAGAGCCCCGCGAGATGTACCGTTTCGATCGCCGGAAACAAGATGTCGGCAAAACGCTCGACCAATCCAGGAGCGGCCCAATCTTCCATTCGCCACCGGGTGGCCAGGTTTGGCTCGGTATAGACGTGCAGGTAGTACGCGCCCCATTCCGCGTACTGCCGGCACAGGTCGGCGAGGGTAGCTCGGTCGACCGGGTGAATCGGGCGCACGTCGACCCGGATGATCGGTTCGATCTGCGCCGCGATGAGCTCGCGGATGAAGAATTCGGGGATCCGTCGCTCGAGGTCGCTCGTCAGAACCAGCCAGCTGGCGCCGAGATCTTTCAATTCGCGCAGCCAGTATGGCGCCGATTGGCGATCGTATCGGCTCGCGTCGGTACAAAAGTAAAAGCCGAGGCCGGTGTCGCCGCGGGGTCGGGGGAATTGGTCGAGTCTCATAACCTATCTCGATACCAGGCATTTCGTCGGATTTCCGTGCTCGTCGAGCGTGACACGCGCAAATTTCACGATCTTCGGCCCGTCAGCCGCTGAAAGCTCGCGGCGGGCACTGACGGTCACGATCTCGGACTCGCCGGAAGGTGATACCACGTCGCCGGATTCGTGTCCTGCTCGATCGCACCTGCCGTTGCAGATTCGGCGGCGGTGCGTGCGCACCGCGCCGGCGGCCACTTCCGGGCACCGGTCTACGATATGCTGGATCGCCGCGCGGAGCGCCTTTGGCGCGATCGTCCGGTTGTTTCCGTTGGATCGTGACTGATTGCAAAGGACCACGGCTCCCTCGTCCTCGTCGGATACGGGATCGGCCTCTCCGTCGGCGTTTCTTTGAAACACCGGCATCAGCGGATCGCCGAAGAGCACGAATTCGAGCAGCGTCTTCTGATCGTCCCCATCCAGGTAGCCCTGACTCTCCATTACCTCCCGCGCGTACTGAATCTTCGCCCGCGCCAGCGCCTCGCCGATCCGATCGCCGTCACGAAGATTTTCCCAGAACAGCTGCCCCAGCAGATCCGCGCCGGCCGGGGGAGGCTCGATCGCGCCGTAGGCGATCGCGGTGGGGCCAACGAACGCCGCGGCCCCTTCGCTCAAGAAGCGTAGCGCCAGAGAGTTGGAGGCCGTCCTGGCCACGACGTTGGCCGCGTGCGATGCCTCCGAGAACACGATCGGCGCGGAAAAGTCGGCTTCCGAGAGCAGCTCGGGAGTAATCGCGACGGGCAAGGACGGTCCTCCGTCAGAGATGCCGTCGGCTTCCTGGCCATACCACGCGGCTCCGTCGGGGGCGCCATGCAGGTTGAAGTGGAAAAAGCGCTTCCCGTGAATCCACTGCACTTGAAAATCCGCGGCAGTCACCGGCGGACTCAGTCGAAGCGACGCTCCGGTGGCTAGCGGGGCGAACGCTTCGCCGGACACCGAGCTCCAGGGCCAGGCCGCGCAACCGAACGATAGGGCGTTCGAGACGGCAAGCCCGAAAACGCCGAGGGCAGCGCGGCCGGCTTGCAGGAGACGTGAATTGCTCTCGGCAGCCGGTGGGTTTCTGCGCACCTCGAGGAGCGTGTCGATCTGGCGCAGAAGCAGGCCCAGATTGCCGCCGGACCCATCCGGAAGTCTGCCGATCGCCAACCGGGGAGCGAATACCGAGTCGCCGTTCTCGACGGCGTAGGGATTGTCGGTGAGGATGGCGGAATCGTCGTCATCCGACGGATTCGGCGCGTGGTAGCTCGGAACGATGTCGTCTCCACCCACGATGAGGATTCCGTCGACAGCCGTGTCATCGTGGCCAATGGCACGGATCAAGTCGTCGATGGCCCGCTTGACGTCGACGGGATCGGTCGACCAGATCGGCGACAACTCGTGCTGGGCCATGCTGCCCGGATCGTCGACGAAGGCGACGATCAGACGGGTGCCAAGGAAGGCAAGCTCGCGGGCCACCGTCTGAAGGCGACGCTCAAGGCGTTGGAAGCCTTCGAATCCGTAGCGCGCGACCAGCGGACCCCGGCAGCTGATCGCGAGCAGCGACTCGATCACGGCCACGTTTTGCGCTTCGCTCGGCCGCTCGGGCTGATCGTTTTCGACCTCGGAATCCGTGTCCGCGTCACTGGAGCCGGGTACGGCGACGCCCCGCGCTCGCTCGGGCGGCTGCCATTCCCCCTCGAAGTCGTCGGCCGACGCGGCCGGAAGCGCGGCGAGTGCCGCGTCGAGCTCGGACGGACCGGCGCGCAAATGATCGGGCACCGAGATCGTAATCTCGTCGGCCAGGATCGGCGGAGAAAAGCTAGTTCCCCGAAAGAGCGGGCCGACGACAACGCCGCCGGGGTCTTCGACGAACGCCGCGTGGAGCGTCTCGACGCCCTCGCGCTCGGTGCTTCGATTCGACGAGAGGATCTGACCGAGAATCAGCCGGGCCTTGAGGCAGCGAGGATGACGGGCGATGATCTGACGGCATGACTGCTCGGCTTGCTCAAACCGTCCGGATCGCCAGAGCGCCTCGGTTCGAGACAGGAGCACGAAAATGTCGCCCGGGCGAATCATGAGGTATTCGTCGGCGGCGCTGATCGCTCGATCCAGGTCGCCATGACGAAGCTGCCATCGAATCACGGCGACCGGCGGCGACGGCGGTAGGTCCACCGCTTCCCCGTCGCGCTGAGCGTAGAGTCGGGCCAGGCTATCGCGGACCTGGGTATTCCCGGGATTCAAGTCGTAGGCGCGCTCGAACGTGGCGACCGCCGCGTTCAGCTGGCCGGCCACGCCGTGGGCGACGCCGTCGGCGCTCAACGCGCCGACGTTCTCCGGATCCAGCTCGAGCACCGCATCGAACTGCTGGCACGCCTCGGACAGCTTGCTCTGTTCCAGATAGGCCTGTCCTAGCAAGGTCCGGGTCTGAAGGTCGCCAGGAAAGAGACGAAGGACGTGCTCACAGAGGTCGCTCGCGTACTCGATGGCACCAAGGCGAATTGCCAGATCTGCCTTTCGGCTGACGTCGCGTAATTTCACTGGCTGACCGCGTCCTATCCAGTCCGCTAAGATGGGTAGGTCTCAGGTTAGGGGGCCTGGAGGAGCGAGTCAAGGAGAAGAGGCGTTAACGTCCGTTAACGGATGACGTACTGAGCGGGCATCCAGCCGACGTCTCCTTTGGGATCCTTGACCTGGTACCAGTGCTGGCCGTCCCCGTCCGCCTCGGCGCCGGTGAG
>JAJPKB010000589.1 GCA_021323915.1 Chloroflexota bacterium
CGGACGCGGCGTCGTTCGGTCGGCGCGGCGGGCGCGCACTGGCGTCGGAGCCGCCGGCGCTGGCTGCGCAACCGCCAGCGGGGGAAACGGGTCCGGGAACCCGAGCCGCACCCTCTCGCACCATGGACAGGCGCGAACGTGCTGACTGAAGACGTGCTGGCGGTTGAGCCGGCACTCCTTGAGCCGCCGCTCGGTCAACTCGCAGACGTGCTTCCAGGTGGCCGGATCCGGCCGCGCGACCGGATGCTGGTAGCCGTCGCGAAACGCCCGCAGGAAGAGCTGACGGACCTCGCCGGGCAGCAGGTCGAACGACGGGGCATAGGGCGGCGGCGTGGTCAACCGATTCGGCTGGTACGGCCAGGCGCCGCGTCGGATCCGCTCCTCGAGGTCGGCGGGTCGCCCACGTCGTGCCAGACGCCGGCGAAGGGATGAAACCCCTCCATCAGCAGCATGAACCCGAGCACCGCCAGCCCGAAATCGTCGTGGGCGACGTTCCGATCGACGGCGCCGAACTGGCAGCCCTGGAGCTCGGGCGGCGTGTACTCGGCCTTGCCGACGGTGCACCGGAAGAACCCTCCACCGGGCGCCGGAACCTGAATCGAGTCGCAATCCACCAGGGTGACCAGCGCCGAGTCGGACACCAGGACGTTGCTCTCGTTGAGGTCGCCGACGACGTACCCGCGCGCGTGGAGCGCGTCGACGACGCTCGCGAGATTACGCAGCGCGCGAAGGAGATACCGCCAGGTAAAGCCGGGCGCCCGCTGGACCCGGTCGGCCGGATTGTAAAGATGGAGCAAGGGAATCGCCCGGCTGAAGTCGATCCGCGGCATCAGGAATCCGATCGGCAGGCCGGTCGAGTCGAAGATGAGCTCGCGGGGCCAGACGATCGACACGTGCCCGCTGCCGTCGGCGGGATCGCGCGGCGGGCTGGCCAGCATGGCCCGGAGCTTGGCGGCGCGGAGACGGGACGGCTGGTGGTAAACCTTCGCGACCAATCGGGGCTCGGCGGCGAGCCCGAAGATGCGCGCTTCACCCCCGGCGCCGATCTCGGCTCCGAGGGCTACGGTGCGTCCGTCGGCGCGGTAGTACATGAAACCGCCAGGACCAGCGTCTTGTCGTCGTCGGTGTAGGCGCTCAGACGGTCCGAGGCCAGGAACTCCTCGATGGCGGACGCGGCGGCGCTCGGCTCTCGGGCGAAGTCCCAGAGCGGCGAGAAGAACGGAGCGTGAGGCTCGCCGGTCGCCCAGTTGAGGGATACCATCTCCAGGCCGTCGCTGAGCAGGGCGATCGCGGACAGATCCGCGCCGTCCGACAACGCGAATCGGGCGCGCTCGAGGAAGTCGGAGCTGGTGAGAAACGTCGTCTGGTTCAGATATTCTCCGTGGTCGGGTCGGGTCAGCGCCCGAACCGCGCCGGCGCCATCCCCGACGACGATCGCACCGTCGCCGACCTGAGCCGCCGCGACGCGGCCCGGTGAGATGATCGCGAGCAACAGAGTCGTCGCGTAGTCCGCCAAGCGCGGCTCGGTCTCAACCGTCGCGAGTGGCGCGTCATCGTCGAGCCGCGGATCCGGCGCGGTCGACGCGAGATCGACGAGCGCGCGCCGAGCCGCCTGGATCGCCTCGCGCAGCAAGTCTTCCGACTCCGTTGGTCCGGCAAGACGGTGTCCGGCGGCAAAGGCCTGCTCCACGAACTCGAGCGCCGATTCGACTGCTCGCGCGGAGGCCGTCGAGGCGTGAGCGGCCGAGCCAGCCCCATCCGCGACCGCGAGAGCCAGACCGCCGTCGGCCAGGAGGCGGTGGCCGTGAGCATCCTCGCAGGGCCGACCCCGCGATCGGTGGCTGGTTCCGACGACCGACGCGCCGATGACACGCCAGGCAACCGTCGGAGTGGCCATCATCAAACCGAGCTCCAGCCGACCGGCGGAAGTGCCGTTTGTTCACCCGGCTTCGACGCCGATACCCGCTTCTGGCTCTGCGACAGCCAGAGGAACAGCTCGCGGAACTTCAGCCCTTGCAGCGGCAGCGGCTTTCGCGCGGCCAGCTGCTCGAGCATCTCCATGCTGGCGCCGGCCACGCCAACCGCGAAGAAGGCGACGCCGTTCGCCTTCTCATCCTGACGCACCCGGTCGGCGGCGGCGCGCCACTCGTCGGTTGGCGCGCCATCGGTGATCATAAAGACCCAGGGGCGATAATAGGCGATTCCGTTGGCCTTGTACTCCGCCTTTCGCTGCTGAACGAGATCCAGCGCCCGGTGGACCGCCTCGCCCATCGGGGTGTCACCATGCGCCACGAGCGAGGGCGCGTTGAACTGCCCGGCGGTCACGAATTCCTGAAGGACCTGAACGCTTCCTCCGAATGTGACCACCGCGATCTCGACGCGCCGGCTGGCGAGCCCGTCGGCCTGGAGATCCTGCTGAAAGGCGCGTAGCCCATCGTTCAGGGCATCGATCGGTGCGCCGTGCATGGAGGACGACGTGTCCAGAAGCAGGACGCACGCGCACCGCGGGTCCGGATTGGTCGCGAACTCGACTTTCGCCCCGAGGTCGCTCATCTTCGATCACCTCTCAAGACAGTCTCCGCCCTCGCGGATGATACCACACCCGACCGATCAGCTTCGAGGACCGGGATCGGCGGGCCGCCGACCGGCATCGGCCATCTCCGCGGCACGATCGGCCCGAGTGCTTGGCTGACGCTCGGGTCCGAGCTTTTCCGCGCGGGCGATGTAAAGGGCTGATCGAATGAGCGCCAGGTGGGAAAAGCCCTGGGGAAAATTGCCCAGCAGCTCACCGCTGCTCGGATCGATCTGCTCGGCGAGCAATCCGACATCGTTCGCCCGGCCGGCCACCCGCTCGAAGAGCTCGCGCGCCTCGTCAACCCGTCCCGTCAGCGCCAGGTTATCCACCAGCCAGAAGCTGCACAGGGCAAACGTCGCCTCGCCCGGGGGGAGACCGTCGTCGGCCCGATAGCGAAAGACCAGGCCATCCGCGGTCAGACGCTCCTGAATCTTCTGGATGGTGGCCTGAACCCGCGGATCGGTCGCCGGCAGGAAGCCAACCATGGGAATCGCCAGCGCGCTCGCATCGAGCACCGGCTCGCCCAGCGCCTGAGTGAAGGCGACCAGGTTCTGATCGTACCCGTGGTCGAGAATCATGCGTCGAATGCCCTCGGCGGTCGAGCGCCACCGGGCTACCGGGCCGGGGAGCCGATGCCGCTCGGCAAGCTTGATCGCGCGATCCAGCGCCACCCAGCAGAGTAGCTTGGAGTACAGAAAGTGGCGCGGACCGCCGCGGACTTCCCAGATGCCACGGTCGGGCTCCTGCCAGTTGGCCGCGGCCCGATTCGCCAGACTGCAAAGAACGGTCCAGAGACCCGCGTCCGGCGGACCAGCGTCGAGGCAAAAGTGCGCCGCGTCGAGGACCTCACCGTACACGTCAAGCTGGGTCTGATCGGCCGCGGCGTTGCCAACCCGCACCGGCCTGGACCCGCGATAGCCTTCCAGGTGGGCCAGCGTCTCCTCGGGGATTCGGGGCTTCCCATCGACGGTGTACATGATCTGCAGGTGGTGATGGTGGGTCGTCCAGACCGCGCGCAGCCAGGCGAAAAACGCGTCGCTCTCCCGGTGATACCCGAGCGCCCGAAGCGCCTCGAGGATCAGGGCAGAGTCGCGCAGCCAGGTGAACCGGTAGTCCCAGTTGCGCGTCCCGCCGATCTGTTCGGGCAGCGAGGTCGTCGGTGCCGCGACAACCGCGCCGCTCGGCGCGAAAGTGAGCAGCTTGAGCGCCAGCGCGCTACGGCGGACCAGTTCACGATACGGTCCGGCGTAGGTACAGCTGGACGACCACTGTTCCCACTGCCGGAGGGTGCGCCTGAGGTCGTCGTCGCCATCCACGAGTGGGATCACGTCGCCGGCAGCGTCGCTCGACGAAAAGCGAAGCCCCAGCCAGAGCCGGTCGCCTTCCGCCACCCGAACCTGTCCGCGAGGTCGACCCGACCGATCGATCGCGAGAGGAACCTGACAGGCGAGAGTCGCGGCCTGCCGACCATCGTGCGCGACCGCGCCTCCGGCGCGGATGACCACCTCGGTGGACGCGCGCGCGTAATCGAAGGTCGGGCCAAAGACGACCTCGACGTCGACCTCGCCTGCGATCCCCTCGATCAGGCGCAAAATGGCGTCGCCCTCGTCAGGAGGGTGATCCGGGGAATCCGGTCCCGGTGCACGCATCGGCATGAAGTCGGTGAGTCGAACTCGGCCCCGGGTCGTCTGAAAGGTCGTGGCGAGGACGTTGGTTGGGCCCAGGTACGCCCGCGTCGAGCGGTAGGGTCCGACCGGCTGAACTTGAAAGCGTCCGCCCCTGGCCGCGTCGAGCAACCGACAGAAGACGGCGGGACTGTCGAATCGCGGCCAGCAGCACCAGTCGATCGATCCATCACGCGCCGCCAGCGCCACCGTTCGGGTGTTCCCGATCATGGCGTAGTCGGCGATTGGTGGATAGCCGGATCCTCGATCGGTCGGCATGCTCGGATCGTCCTCCTTTCGGTGGCCCCTTCCGGTCTACCAGCCATGGCCGCTCCCGTCAACTTTCAGACGACGCCCCTCTGGTTCCGACGCTCGCCGAGATGCTCCACGATCAGGTCGGCATGCCGAACGCGAGCGTCGACGATCTGAGCGCGCAAATCCAGGAAAGCTACGCCAAGCGCCTGTACTAGCGCACTTGGTCTGAGACCACCTGTCAGCCTTCGTTCAGGCGACTATTCGTGCTGTTCAGGACGACTCGGTTACTCTACAGCCTGGTTAGATCCCCTGGCGTTGGAGTGCCCCGGGGGACGTGCTTCACGAGGAAGACCGCGTATGCCGATCGATCGCCGCCTCCAACCGCTCTACGACCCCGAAACGCAAGGCGAAAACGACCCACCGCCCGTTCCAGCGGACGCCCGGGGCTCACGCGGCGACGACGCCGAAGTGTTGGACCCGATCGTCGCCGACCCAGTGGAAGACGCCTTCGTCGGCGCGGCGAAGGCGGCCCCGGCGCCGGGCGCCGGGGCCGACACGAGCGATCCGGTCCGTCAGTACCTGCGGGAGATCGCCCGGACGCCGCTGCTATCCGCCCAGGAGGAGGTCGCCCTGGCCCGGGCAATCGAAGCGGGCCACCTCGCGCAGACCCGGCGCCAGGAGATGCTCGGTCGCGGCGACTACGACCCGGCTGCCGACCGCGAGCTTCGGAAGATAATCGCGGATGGCGAGACCGCTCGACGTCGTCTGACCGAGGCAAACCTGCGCCTGGTGGTCGCCGCGGCGAAGAAATATCTGGGCCACGGCCTGCCCATCCTCGACCTGATCCAGGAAGGAAACATTGGCCTCATGCGGGCCGCGGAAAGGTACGATTATCGGCATGGCGTTCGGTTCTCGACCTACGCGATCTGGTGGATCCGCCAGGCGCTCACCCGCGCGCTGAGCGACCAGGCGCGGGTGATCCGTTTGCCCGTCCACATGGTCGACGCGCTCGGCCGTTACTCCCGCGCCGCGCGCCGCCTGACCCAGGACCTCGGACGCGAGCCCACCGACGAGGAAATCGCCCGGGCGATGGACGTTCCCCTCGAGCGGGTGGCCGAGATCGAGCGCCTTCCGTTGGAGATGGTTTCCCTGGACGTACCGGTCGGCGACGAGACGGAAACGTTGTTGGCCGACTTCGTTCCGGACGAGGCGCCCGGGCCCTTGGATCAAATCGCGGCGCACCAGCTGCGTGACCAGCTTCGCGGGGCGCTCGCCAAGCTTCAGCCACGCGAGCGACGGGTGCTGCTCCTGCACTTCGGTCTGGACGGCGAGCCGCGCACGCTGGAGGAGGTCGGACGCGAGTTCGGCGTCTCACGCGAACGGATCCGCCAGGTCGAGCAGAAGGCGCTCCGCAACTTGCGGCACCCGACGACCGCCCATCGCCTCCGCGACTTCATCGCCTGAAGCACTTTCCGAGCGCCCGAGTTGGGATTCGAGGATTCACCGGCCAAACTGGCATGGGTGGGGACCGGGCCCGATTTTACATTTCCTCAACCCGTCGTTAACGGATCCATGGCATCATTATCGTCAGGCGCATCGCTATCGACCCTGATACCGCCTTCTCACCCGTCCGCCGATCGTCATCCGACGCGCCGAGCATCCCCGCGCGGCTCCGCGCCCGGGAGGGAATCCATTGACCGGCACACTGAGCGGCAAACGCGCCTTCTGGCGCACGGCGATCTTTCTGTTCGCCGTCCTGGGCCTGATCTCGTTCAGCACACCCTCCGCCCACGCCCAGGTCGCCACGGTGACGATCCCGGTCGGCGCCGGCCCAGTTGACGTCGAAGTCAACCCCGCGACCAACTTCGTCTACGTCGCCAACCAGGCCGGCAACTCCGTCTCGGTGATCGACAGCGCCTCGCACGCGGTCGTCGCCACCGTCGCGGTCGGCAGTCGGCCGTCCTCGATCGCGATCGACCAGACCCGCGATCGAATCTACACGACCGACGGCGGCAGCAACGATATCGCGGTGATCGACGGCGCGGCCAACCGCGTCGTCGCGACGGTCGCGGTCGGCAAGCAGCCCTCGCGCGCCGCGGTCGATTCGGCGACCCATCGTCTGTACGTCACGAACTTCCTCGACGGCACCGTCTCGGTCGTCGACGAGGCGTCCAACGCCGTCGTCGCGACGATTCCGGTGGGATCGCGCCCGACGAGCGTCGCGGTCGATCCGCGGGCGAACCGCGTCTACGTCGTGAACACCAGCGACAACACCCTCTCGGTGATCGACGGCGGAACAAACACCGTCGTCGCGACCCTTCCGACCGGCACCAGCCCGCAAGACGTGGTGACGAACTCGGTGAACAACCGGGTGTACGTCTTGAACGGCGGGAGTGACTCGGTCTCGGTGATCGACAGTCCCACCGATATCGTCGTCGCGCTCACCTCGGTGGGAAGTCAGCCCACCAGCGCGGTGGTCGATTCGGCCACCCAGCGCCTGGACGTCGCGAACTTCAACGGGGGCAGCGTCTCGGTGCTCGACGGGACGACGAACGCGGTTGACGTCACGATCCCGGTGGGCAGCGGACCGACCGCGGTCGCGCTTAATCCCGCCTCGCACCACCTGTTTGTCGCCAACCAGCAGGCGGATACGGTCTCGGCGATCGACACGGCCGCGAACGCGGTCATCACCACGATCCCGGTCGGGACGCACCCGACGAGCATCGCGGTGAATCCGGCCGACGCCGGTGTCTACGTGGCCAACGCCGGAGACAACACCGTCTCGGAGTTCGACGACGTCGCGCTGA
>JAJPKB010000113.1 GCA_021323915.1 Chloroflexota bacterium
GATCAGAATCCCCGCACGTTCCAGAACTTCGACCTCGCCCGGGGCTGGCCGGTGGTCACCGGCCCGTACCGGCTGGTCTACTCCGGCGCCGACCGGAAGGTGTGGGACCGTCGGGACGACTGGTGGGGCGCGACGTCCGGCTTTCAGCCTCTGCCGGCAGTCCAGCGATTGATCTTTCTACCCGGCGCCGTCGAGTCGGAGATGGCCGACATGATCGACCGAAACGTCGTCGATACGACCCTCAGCATGAGCCTGGGAGGCATCCAGCGCGCGCTGAGCGGCAACCCCAAGGTGACGACCTGGACCGACCGGCAGGCCCCTTACGGCTACGTCGACTACTGGGTGACCGGCCTGGGGTTCAACGATTCGGTCCCGCCGTTCAACGATCCCGACGTTCGCTGGGCGATCGACAGCGCGATCAACCGCGACGAGCTCGTGGCCGTCGGCTATCACGGAACCGGACAGACCGCGTTGCTTCCCTATCCGGACTTTCCCGCGCTCCGACCGTATCTGGACGCGGTCGCGGATCTCGTCCGGGCGTCCGGAATCGGGCGCTTCGACCTGTCGAACACGGCCCGAATCCTCCAGTCCAAGGGCTACACCCAGGACCTCGCCGGGTTCTGGAACCAGGGAGGTAAACGGTTCGCGATACCGATCGTGACCCTGTCGGTCGAAGCTGACATTGCCAGCGTCCTACTGAACCAGCTTCGTCGCGCCGGCTTCGACGCGTCGCTCAGCTTCCCGCCCGAATACGAGACGCCGATCTTAGAAGGAACGGCAACGGCGTACGTCTTCGGACACATCGGAAGCACCCGCGACCCCTATTACACCATGCGGCTGTACGAGAGCCGGCTGTCGGCGCCGACCGGCGTCCGAGCGGCCGAGCCATACCGCTGGCGAAATCCGCAATTCGACGCGATCGTGGACCGCATGTCGACCGTGCCGGCCACGGATCCGCAGCTCACCAGCTTCTTCCGCGACGCGATCCGGCTCTGGCTGCCCAACCTGCCCGACATCCCGCTGGTCCAGTTCTACCACCGGATACCGGTGAACACCACCTACTGGACGAACTGGCCCGACGCGACCGTTCCCTACGTCAACACGGCGAACTGGCACCGAACCTTCGAGCTGGTGCTCTTGAACCTGCGACCGGCCTGATCCCGCCGCGTCTCTGCTCCTGGCTTTGAAGCCAGAGCCTCCCCGGCCGATTCCCGAGCGCAAACAACGGGGACGATCGGCCGAAGCGCGTCCGTTTGCTCTAGCTCTCCTCGGGTTTCTGAATTTCCCGCTCGAGGAGCTCGGCCTCGGCGTTCAGGGCCGCGGCCAGCTCGTCGGATTCCGGGCCGTGAAACCAGAGGTGATCGGCGAACCGGCGAAGCACGTCCGGCGTCCGGGCGCCAAGCTCCAGCAGACGCTCGAAGGCGGCGGTCTTCGCGGAGATCGGGAGGTCGTCCTCGACGTCCTCGTCGAGTAGGGTGATGATGACCCGGGGGTTGGGCTCTCCCGCCAGATCTCGAGCGAAGGCTTCACTCGCCCGCTCCAGCTCGTCGGCACTCGTCTCCCGTCGTCCCAGGGCCATCAAGCGGCGCCCCGAGGCCAGCAACCCACGATCGTCAGCCGTCACCGCCATCACCCTGGAATGAAATAGGTGCCAATGCCGACACGCTTGTCGTCAATCTTCTTGAAACGATAGTTCACCTTTTGATTGCTCACCGTCACCGACCGCTCGTCGGAGTTTCCTTTCGGCAGGCCCGCCACGATAGACGAGATGTCCGCGAGGATCGCCCGTTCGATCTCGTTCATCGTTCCGACCTTCGTCACGTCGGGACCCCCCTTCTTGTGCTCCGGCCGATAACCGTGCCCCGACGAGACGATGTAGCGTACTTCGCCGACCAGCCAGGTCTGCCGATAACTCTCCCGCGCTTTATCGCTCGTCCACGGCGGCGGCGTTCCGGTCGTCGTCTCGGGCTTGTCGGGTATCGCCTGCACGGGCGCCGGACCTTTTTCGGCAATGCCCGGTCCAGGCTGCGGCTCTTCTTTGGAGACCGCTTGCTCGCCCTTGGGAGACTCCACGGCCGACGCTTGCGGTCCGGCATGCTCCACGTGCGAGGGGCCGACTTTCACCTGGGATCCGGCGTATTCCCCGCTTTCGATGCGGACGACGATATCCCCGCTAGCCGGAACCGAAACGACCCGGGCCAGCGTGCCTGGTTTGATCCACCAGTTCCCGGGAAGGACGACCATGTCGGGAAAGACCACCGTCTGCGCTGGCTGGAGATCTTCCCGGCGAACTCGCTGGATGACCGGGGGGCGCTCCCCTCCGGACGCCAACCCGTCGGATAACGCGCGCGCCGCGACGCGCTGGATCGCCTGATTCCCCAGCCCGGCCGCGCGCGCCGCCAGGGGTTGCAGGCGCGTTCGGTCACGGACAAGCTGCTGGATGGCCCGGTTCCCGATGCCCGGTGGTAACGCCGCCGGAGGAATCCCCCCGGTGAGCGCCAGGCGCTGCAGCTCCTGGTTGCCCAGCGCGACCGCCGTCGAGGCGCCCCCGACCGAGGACTCGACCCCTTTTTCGAAGACGGCACGAGCCGCCCCCGCCCGAGGGGCGCGGAGGCGAACACGTCTACGGCCTGGATCGTCAGGCATCGCGTCATCCCTCGCTGGGATTATCCCGCGTCGCTCCCGACGCGGTGATGGGATGCTAGCACGAGCGGCCGATTCGGGTCAAACCGGGCCGGGCGGTTGGTATACCGCGGAATCGTGGGACGGCACCCAACCCGGGAGCGGAATCCGTGCGTTTCCGCGTCATACTCCTGGCGGTCGGTCAGTCGTCCTCGATCGCCACCGGCCGACCCTCCTCGGCCGAACGCTGCACCGCCTCGACCACCCGCGCCACCGCGAAGCCGTCCGCGAAGCTCGGCAGGTACGTCGGCGTCTGGCCGACGACCGCGCGGACGAGCTCGTAGGCCTGGATGACGTACGTTTCGGTGTAGCCGTAACCGGCTCCGGCTACCGGGAGCACGCTGACGTTCGCGAAGTGCGGGTGTGCCGGCCCGACGACCACTCGCTGGGGGCCGCTCGCCTCGCCTGGCGCCGCGCTGAAGTAGTGAAACTCGCCGGCGCGCTCCATGTCGAACGCGGCGGACCCCCGCGAGCCGACGAGCTCGAAGGCCGGCGAGTTGCGGTAGCCGTTGGCAACGCGGCTGAAGTGAAA
>JAJPKB010000403.1 GCA_021323915.1 Chloroflexota bacterium
CAGATTCGCGATGGGATCAAGTCGGTGTCCTCGCAGGGGGTTTGTCCGGAGGATCTCTGGCCCTACGTGATCGCGAACTTCGCCGAGCAGCCCCCGGCGAACTGCTATCAGGTCGCCGCGCAGCACACCGCGGTGCTCTACTCGCGGTTGGTTCAGAACCTGACGCTGATGAAGGGCTGTCTCGCTACCGGCTACCCCTTTGTCTTTGGCTTTACCGTCTACGAGAGCTTCGAGAGCCAGGAAGTCGCCCAAACCGGCGTCGCCCCGATGCCGGCGCCGGGCGAGCAGGTTCTCGGCGGTCACGCGGTGATGGCGGTTGGCTACGACGACTCCCAGCAGCGCTTCCTCGTCCGCAATTCCTGGGGCACCGGCTGGGGGATGAGCGGCTACTTCACCCTACCCTACACCTACCTCACCCAGGCAGGTCTCTCCAGCGATCTCTGGACGATTCGCGTCGTCAAGTAGAGAATCGAAGCATTTGGGCCGCGAGAGGCGCGAAAAGCTCGTTCAAGCGCATCGCATCTCTCGCGGCCTTGCGACGGGCCCTACGCTCCGGAGGCGGCAGGCCCCCGGTACTGGTAGCCGCGGCCCCGGACGGTCAGCAGGTAGCACGGCTGGGCGGGGTTCGGCTCGAGCTTCCGACGCAGGTAGCGAACGTAGACGTCGACCTCGCGATCGGAGATCGCGTCGTCGTCACCCCAGACGGCGTTGAGGAGAGCCTCTCGGCTCAAGACCGCGCCCTCGCGGCGAACCAGGTAGACCAGTAGGCGGAACTCGCGATCGGTCAGCGCGATGGCCCGGTTCGGTCCGACGAGCTTCTGGCTCGCCAGGTCCACCGCGAGGTCCTTCGTCACCCGCAGTCTGCTCGGGCCCGTGGCGACCGACGTTCAACGGGTGTCGGCGGAGCAGGGCGTGGATCTGGGCGAGGAGGTCGCCGTCGGTGAGTGAAGGGGAAAGGTAGACGTCGGCGCCGGCCTCCAGCGTCAGGATGCGTTCGGACGGAGCGTCGGCCTGGCCAAGCAGAAGGAGGAGCACGCTGCTTTCCTGTCGGAGCGCCTGGCAGAGCTCCACCAGGTGTTGGCCGGGGAGAAGCGCGGCGTCGAGCACGACCAGGTGGATCCGCTCGGCGAGGACACGCCCGGGGAGGTCCTGGACCGTGGCGGCGACCGCGACGTGGTGTCCCTCCGCCCGCAGCCGCGCGACGAGATTCCACCCCGCGGCGTGCTGGGAATCGACGATCAGCAGACGCACCGCTCCGTCCCCATAAGGTCAACACCGGGAAGATGTGCCCGGCGCCGGTAGAAGAGCATATGTTCTGATTATGATACGCCTTCTCCGCCGCCTGGTGACAGCTTTTTTGAGCACTTTGGGAAATTCGCCGCGAAACTCTCCCGCAGCCGTCGCCAGCGTATGGGAAAACCGGCGATGACCGAGGGGAACGGAGGGCGATCGACGTAGCTTGTTCCGGCTGGATTTTGCTACAATGCCGCCGACGCGGGGCTTTGGAGGCGGCGAATGCACCGTGTGTTCAGGCTTCTCGGCGCCTCTCGCTACGCGGCGATCGTCTTCGCCGCGCTCTTCGCCCTTGGTCCCCTGGGAGCCAGCACCGTCGCCCACGCGGACAGCGGCGCGGTCGACGCCCGGATCGAGCGCGTCTGGCCGCACGATCGCCAGGGCAATGAGTCGAGCGTCGCGGTGGCTCCCCTGGTCAACGTGGAAGTCTACCTGTTCCAACGGGGCACGTTGAACCCGGTTCCCTGCAGCTTCGCGAATCCGGTCACTCTGCGCTGGGCCCAGAATGGAACGTCTCACGTCGGCTGGCCTACCGTGACAGGCCCACGGGGCGATGGGGAGTTGGCTCCGGCGTACGACGAGTACCTCCAAAGGACGGATGGCACCAAGCTGAATGGTGTTTTGGGGCAGGAAGTCGCCCGCACCGAGAATGGGATCACCTTCCCGACCTGGGTCTTCAACGACGTTCCGGTCGAGCCGTATGAGCAGGTCGGGGGCACGGTGACGACCTACTTCCTGGTCGAGGTCGGAGGTGTGGATTACCGAACCGCCGTCTGGGCGCACGGTCTGGATCAACGGACCGAGCTCCCCCGACCGGTCATCCCCGAAGGCGTCGCGAGCACCACGCCGGGGATCATCGATTCGTTCATCTCGATCGTCTGGCCGCATGATCGCCAGGGCCAGCCAGCGTCGGTGACGGCGGCTCCCCTGGCGAACGTGGCGGTAGACCTGGCGGCGCATCCGTCCGACATGGGGCACTCACGGTGGACGTCCGTGCCGCTGGGTCTTGGTCAGACGGTTCGCCTCTACCGATCGCTCGACAATGGCTTCCTCGATCCCCTCCCAATCCAGCCAAAGGTCCTCGTGGAGAATCAGACCTGGGGGCCGGTTCCGGGAACCTGGCCGCGTTACGAGTTCGACGACGTCGACGTCTCCGCCGCGCGAGACCCGGCAAACACCTACTACTTCGCGGCCTACGTCGATGGGATCACCACCCACCCGACGATCTGGGCACACGGCGCGGATGCCCACACCCATTCCCCGATGCCGGATATCCCGGCGACGAGCGGTCCTGACTGCACGTAACTGTCAACGTAGGCAGTACGGCACGAGAGATGGCAACCGGCGCCGGGCGCTTCCCGGGAGCGATCCTCTGGCGCGCCGCTAAAAGACTGACTGTAACCAGATGGGCGCCGTCAGCGTTCATGCTGTTAGGCGTGGACACACGATGGCCGACGTACCCATCGGAAGCTGGCGATGATGACGAAGATTGAGGCCAGCATGGCACGACGGAGAGTGCCGCGCGGTGAACCGTACGGTCAATTCACGAGATCGCGCACGAGGTAACAACGATTAGTGCGATACTCGCACGCCTGGGAGCAGCAGTCCTCATCGTCACCCTCAGCGCGTGTAGCCCGGCCGGCGCGATCAGCGCGCCTTCAACTCCGGTGCTCCCCGATCGGGTGCCAGCGGCAGGAGCCGCGTCCCCGACGCAAATCGCTACCGCCTCACCGACGAGCGCCACGAGGATCTCGGCAACCGTAGCGATCAGTGCCGGTCAAGCCCCGTCCCTAAGTGCGATCGCCTTTCCGACTGTCACTCATGGCTGGTCGGCCGGCGCTGGGGTGATTCTCGCGACACGCGACGGTGGAAAGACCTGGATCCGCCAATATACCGGCTCCGAAACATTCAAGCGCCTGGACTTTCTTTCAGAAACGACCGGCTGGGCCCTAGGTACACACACCCTTCTTCACACCGCCGATGGAGGATACTCCTGGCAGGCAGTCGGCGAGCCGCCGACGCTGTTGCAACAAATCGACTTTGTGACCTCTACTTTTGGCTGGGGCATTGCCGGAAACTTGCTATATCGGACTGGAGACGGTGGCGCCACCTGGCACGAGCAGGTGACACCGCGCTCGGTCGGCTCTTTGTGCTTCGTCGATTCGATGCGTGGCTGGGTGGCGAACCCGTCGGCCGGGCCAACGGCAATCTTCACGACGGGCGACGGTGGTCAAACCTGGACGCTCGTGCAGTCTCCACCAAGCGCCATGGCGAGCGAGGGCCCGGCCGGTAGGGGTTGGCCACAGGGGCTGCGCTGTACC
>JAJPKB010000020.1 GCA_021323915.1 Chloroflexota bacterium
CCTCCGACCAGTTTGGCGCCCGGTCCACGCCGGTCGTCGTCCCCATCTACACCGTCACCTCGACCGCGTGGGACAGGTGGCCGTCGACGTTGACCGCGACGGCGTGGCTGCCCGGATCGAGCAGCCGCCCCAGGGTGAACACGATCTGGCTCGCATTGGCGTTCGGACCGATCTGAAAGATCACCTCGTCGATGATCAGGCGCACGTCACCGCCGTCGAGCCGCGCCCCGTCGAGGGTGATCTGATGGACCGGCGTTCCAGCCGGAACCACGACCGCGAGCCCGATCGGACTGTCCAGGCGTGGAAAAACCTCGAAAGAACGAGCGTTGGAGCACGTGCCGGCGCCGTCGACGACCAGCCGCACTTCGTAGAGCCCGTTAGCCAGAGCGGTGGGAACGGTTGCCGCGACCCGTGTGTCCAGCGCGCCCGGGTCGCACCCGACCGAGACCGTCGTCGTCGCATCGTGAAAGACGACTGACTGGGGGGTCGTCGTGAAGCCCGATCCCTGGAGCACGACCTTCTGGCCCGGCGTGGACAGATCGGTCCGGATCGGCGTCAGCGTGGAGAGCCATGGGCTGACGGTGAAGCCGATCGGAACGCTCGTCCGCCCGTTCAACGTCACCGACACGTCCTCGGCCGGACCGGCCGGAAGGTCGGTGGGGAGGCTGATGCTCATGGACTGGAGGCCCGACCCCGGTGGTGGAATCGGACCGACGATCGGGACCGGCTGTCCGCCCACCCGGACGATCGGCGACTGTCCCGGAAAGCTCAGACCAAAGCCCTGAACCTGTACCGTGTTGGCCACGACCGACCCCGCGACGATCTTCGCCAGCGCGCCGCTCACCGGGCTGAGCCCGACCAGGCGGGGCGCATCGAGGGTGACGACCGAGACGCCGGCCGTGAGCACGATCCCGCCGGCCGGCGGCGGAGCGGTCGGCGTCAGCTCGACCAGGGCCACTTCGTACGCGACCGATAGACGGTAGGGCTGGTTGATCGTCGCCCAGATCTTCGACAACTCTTCGAGGGTGGTCGAGGCGAGGGCGATCCGGATCTTCTCGTAGCTGTTCAGCAGGTAGTCCGGCAGGACCAAGTCGGCGTCGAAGCCCGGCCGGTGGATGTCGTTCAGAACCGGGTTCTCCTGCAGGGTGAGCATCGCGACGCCCAGCATCGTGTGCGCGTCGTCGCCGGTCGGAGTGAACGTCGTTTCGCTCAGGTTCGTTCCCAGCGGCGTCAGCAGGTAATACAGTTGGAGGCCGAGCGCTGGCCGGTCGGACGGCGGCGTGGTGCGATCGCCCGGCCACGACTGGTTGTGGCTGAAGGGACTTTCGGTGACCCGATACAGGTACAGGTTGAGGCCCGAGGCCGAGGGCAGGGTGTCGCCCGGCGGCAGGAGGGTCACCACGCCGGAAAGCCCCAGCGAGACGAGCTGATTGTGCAGCAGCGTTCGCAGCGCGCGGGTGACGTCGTAGATCGCGGCGTAGCTCATCCTACCCCAGCCCGAAGCGATCGAGATAGCGCGACGCGAGGGTATCCCGGGGCGTCGCGGCGGGGGACCGGGGCGCGCGGATCGGCGCGGCGACGGGCGCGACACGCACCTGGACGTCCACCCGCCCCACGACCACCCGGAGACGAGACGGAGACGCGCGGGCGGTCGGCGGCGCACCAGGGACCTGGACCGGTGGCGTCGGCGCGACCACCGGCCGCTGACCGACCCCGGGCTCCCCGGCAGGCACCGGGAGCGGGCGCTCGGCGACCGTCCGATTCGGCGCGGCCGGCGACGTGATGCCGCCCGGGTCGGCGTTCCACCCAGCCCCGGGCGGCGACGACGAGGGACCGCGCGTGCCCCGAGGATCGATCGCCCCGAGCGACGGGCTTGACTCGGCCGGTCCCGGTGAGACCAGGGATGAGGGCCGAGGCTGCTCGGCAGCGCGACGGACCACCGGTGGCGCGCCCACGGCGGCCGACGGGACGGCGAACGGCTCGCGGCGGATGGCGCCGGACCCGGCCGACTCGGCCCTCGCCGGGTCGGGAATGGCCAGCGCCGCTTCTCCCGGGGCGGACGGTGGAGACACGACGTCGGGCGGTCGCGATCGAACCGGACGAGCTGGCATTCGAAGAGAAGACGGGGCAGGATCGAGAACACTCGTCGTTCCCTCGGCGAACCCGTCCAGCGGCAGCGTCGGTGCGGATTCGGTCGGGGGCACCGTGCCAGTGACCGGCAGGATCGACGGCGCGACCGCCGACGGACGTGCGGTCGCCCTCGTTCGCGCCCCAGCGGCGGCTACCCGCGTGAGGTAATCCGTCATCGTCCATCCTTTCGGTTCGGCACCGAACCCCGAAAGTCATCCGCCACGCCCGCAACCCTCGGCGGTTCGGCGTGCGCCTGGTCGCCGATTCGACCCGGGCGAGCCCGGGTCGAATCGGAAAATCTCTACTCAGGGCGTAGCGCGTCGGCCAGCAGCGCGAGATAGGCGCGACGCCGCGCCCGGGTGAGGCTCAGGATTTCCGACTCGCTCCAGTGGTAGTAGAAAGCCAGGGCGTGAACTTCACGTAACAGCTGATGGCCGCGAACGCGCATCTCGTCGAGAAAGAAGGCGCTGGTGTCGAAGGGAGCGAGAAACGCCTCGCCACATTCCGGGCAGTTCAGCTCCAACTCGAGATCCAGGTCCGGCGCCAACTCGGCCATCGCGTTGGCAATTCCCGTCTTTTCGCCTTCAGCCAGCTCGGCGTCACCGCCATCGCGCAGGCAGCGCCGCAGCAATGCCCCAACCGCCGTCTGGGGATCCAGCCCCAGGACCGCCTCCTGATCGGCGCCGTTGGGCAGGCGAAAGTGAACGGCCCGACTCCGGCCCGGGCCATCGCTCAGCTCCGCCACGTGCCAGGTCGCGCCCTGCGGACGGCACTCGACCGGCACCTCGCCGACCGCGAGGTCGACGTCCATCCTCGCCTGGCAACCGGGGCAGACAAGAACGGCGCTGATCCGGTCGCCCAGGGTGATTCGCCGAAGCTGAAGCATCAGAAAGTCGCGGTCGCCGACCAGAAGCCGCCGCGCCAGGTCCCGGTCGCCGGGCACTCCGTCGAGCGAGATCAGGCAACGGGCGAGCAGATAGGTCGTCGCGAGCGCGCTCGGCACCCCCGGGTGCGACGCGAGCCAATCTTCCTCGTAGCCGCTGAGCGGGCGAAGCTCCGCCTCGCCGAGAAACCGTCCATCGTCCAGGACCAGCCCGCCGGGCAGCGTCACACGCGTCGCGTCGCGAACGAGCGACCCGGACGCGACAACGGTTCGTGCTCCGCCGACGGCGGGGGTCGGCCGCGTGGTCTCGATCATCCGCGCGAGCTAGCCGATGCGGGCCGGGCCCTGGTTCGGGGCCTCGTTGACGGCCGGATCTCGCTCGAACCACTCGTACTCGAGCTTGACGTTGGTGATCGCGACGGCGTTCGCGCCGGCATCCAGATCAGGGAGCGCCTGGTACTCGGACACCCAGGCACGGTAGAGGTTGTAGGACAGCACCTTCTGGCCGGCCTCGTTGAAGACGTCGAGGGTGACGTTCTTCCGAAACTCACCCAGGCTGGTGATGCTGTGGCTGGCGAAGTCGTTGACCAGGTTCGCCCAGTCCTCGAACGCCGTGTCGTAGGTGACGCCCGCTTCCAGGGTCACCGCCTCGTACTTCGTCTTACCGGGCAGTTTCCGGCTCACGATGTTCTCGCCGGCCTCGTGCCACTCGGTCATCTCGGTGCTCCGCTTCAGCGCGGTCATCTTGCTCAGACCGGCGACGTACTGGCCGTCCCACTTGACCTTGAAGCGGAAGTTACGGTACGGGTCGAATCGGTTGGTGCTCGCGTTCATCCGCGCCATCGCGGCTCCTCCTCTTCCATCGTGCACGGTCCAGAAACCGTCCGACTCGCGGTCGGCGCTCGCCCGATGCTTTCTACTGGGCCGGCTGGTTGACCTTCTGGCTCAGCTGCAGGACGACAAACTCGGCGGGCTTGAGGGGTGCGAAGCCAACCAGGATGTTGACCACGCCGTTGTCGATGTCCTGCTGGGTCGTCGTGCTGCTGTCGCACTTGACGAAGAAGGCGGCGTCGGGAGTGCTGCCCTGGAAAGCGCCGGCTCGGAACTGGGTCAGCATGAACGCGCGGATGTTCAGCCGCAGGCTCGCCCAGAGCGGCTCGTCGTTCGGCTCGAAGACGGCCCACTGGATGCCGTTGTAGATGCTGACCCGGAGAAAGATCGCCATGCGGCGCACCGGGATGTACCGCCAGGAGGCGTCGCTGCCGATCGTTCGAGCGCCCCAAGAGACGATGCCGCTTCCCGGAACGGTCCGGATCACGTTCACGCTCACCGGGTTGAGCTCGTCCTGCTCGGCATCGCTGACGTCGACCGCCGGGGAGAGCGCGCCGAACAGCCCCGCCTCCGTCCCGGCCGGCGCCTTGAAGACGCCGCGGGAGTTGTCGATTCGGGCGTAGAGGCCGGAGACGAAGCCCGACGGCGGCAGCAGGATGCGCGGGTTGCGCCCGACCCCGATCGGATCGGCCGCCCAGATCCACGGGTAGTACACCGCGCCGTAGTCGCCCGCCGACTTGTCGATCGGCGTGCCGCCGAACCCGGTCGTCGCGAAATCTCGAACGTCGCTCAGGAGCGAGACGTCCGGGGCCGCGTCGTCGCGCCGCGCGTCCGAGACGGTGTCGATCGTGCCGACGTCGGCGATGAAGAAGCAGTCTTGAAGCTGGCGGTTCTTGCAGTACTCCATGCCCCCGTTGACAACCTGCGGATCGCCCTGGCCGGGAATCGCCACCAGGTTGACGTCGGTGATCTTATCGAGCCCGTGCAGTCCGGTACCGGTCACCAGGTTGCTCGCCGCCGGCTGGCCGGTGTAGTCGCTGGCCCCGACGGCCGCGCCGTCGCTTCCACCAGCCAGGGACACCGGGACCGGCTGGCCATTCGAGGTAGTCGGCGAGAGGGGTGGCAGACTGTTCAGATCCGCGACGACTGCAATGTATTGAGAGCGGCTGTTGATCACCGAGCGCAGGTACTCGGCGGGATTCGTGGCCGCCGCCGAGAGGGTCGGACTGCCGGCGTAGGTCACCCGGTCGAACGTCTCGACGGTGGAACCGCCGTAGCTCACGATCACTTTAAAGTTGTTGGGGTCACGATCGGAGCTTGGCGCGATGGCTACCCCGATCTGGTCGCCCCAGGCGCCCTGGTTCGCCGCCTGAATCGCGAGCGTCGAGCCCGGTCCCCAGGTCGCGGCGGTGCCGCCGGCCCCGTCGCCACCGCCGGCCAGGTCGACGTCGCCCGGCGTGTTGTCCGGGCGGGCGGTGAAGTCGTTCGGCAGGGTGATGTACTGGGAGCGCGCGTTGACCACGGTGCGGGCGTAGTTTGGTGGCGGGGAGCCGCCGCCAAACGTCAGGTTCGGAAACCGCTCGACCACCTGCCCGCCCAGCTTGACGACGAGATCGAACGAGCTCGACGGGCCGCTGGTCGCCGGACCGATGCTCACCGTGAGGTGCGCGTTCGCCGCGTTCGCCCAGGCTCCGGGGGCTTTCGCATCAATCATGATGCCGTTTCCGCCCGGGGTCGTGACGCTCGCCGCGGTCGCCGTCCCGCTATCGACACCGGCCGTCGTCAGGGCCAGGGCAAGGCTGTTCGCCGGACGCGCGCCCAGCGCCGCCGGGATCCGAACCAGCTTGGATCCCCCGTTGACCGTCGCCTGCGCGTTGGCCACCGTCAGGTTGGTGAACCGCTCGATCGGGATCGTGCCCCCCAGGCCAGGGGCGGCAACGGTCAAGTCGAAGCTCGCCGCGTCGCCGTTGGTCGCGTCGTCGACGATCAAAGACAGGCTATCGCTCCAAGTTCCCGGCAGCGCCGCGTTCACGGTCAGGGATGCCGCGGCGCCCAGGCCGGACAGCGCGGCTCCGCTTCCGGCGATGCGCACGACGTAAAGGCGGCGGCCTCCGTTGTCGAAGAACGAGCGCACCGCGTAGGTTAGAAAGCTATCCTGCCGATAGCCGCCGAACTGCCGGCTATACTCGGTGAAACTGGTGACCATGACCGGTTGGCCCGGCCGGCCAGTGGGCAGAGTAGTCCCGGGGATCGGCCCCTTATCGGCGACGCCGACGAAAGCGGCGGTGGACGTGCTGACTCCCTCGATCGGACGGGCGGAGGAGGGGATCTCTTCGACGTAGACGCCGGGGTGAAGAAGCTCAGGCATAAGTACTCCCCTTCAAACTACCGTCGGCAGGCGCCGGACGACGGGTCGCCGCCTGACCGGACGAGAGCGCTACGACGCGCTCCTGATCTGGTTGGGACTACGACGTTGTGAGCGCGCATCCAGCCACCGCGCGGCCCCGCGCGGTGATACAACTGGATGCCAGGACAAACCAGCTTGGAAGGAAGAGCGAGATAAGCCAGCCTTGAGTGCGTCTAGTGGGGCGCATTATGCCAGGGCATCGCGAGTCGGTCAAATTAAAATCGAGTTAAAGCGGATCGGATCGCCTTCGTCGATTCCGACCGGAGACCGACTCGAAATGGGTCCCGGGGCCGATGGCGCGCCGACGAGGATGGCGGATACTCGCGACGTCAACACGTTGCGCGACGCTCCACTTCTGGAGCGAGGAAAGGAAAAGAAGCCATGGCCGCCATCACCGCAATTCCCCCACGACACTTGATACCGCGTCGCTGGATCATCGCCGGAATCGGCGCGGCGTTGATTGGTAGCAGTATCGGCGCGGTCGGGTTGTCCACGCGAGCGGCGCCGGCGACGCCTTCCACCGTGACGGTCACGCGCGGTGCCATCACCGCGACCGTGTCCGGCATCGGGACGGTCGCCGCGGCGCGAACCCTCGATCTGACGTTCCCAACAGCCGGCACCGTCACCCAGGTGCTGGCTCGGCCCGGCGATACCGTCGCGGCCGGTCAACCGATCGCGCGTCTCGACGACCGCGTTCTCCAGTCGCAAGTGGCGAACGCCCAGGCTGGCTTACTCGCCGCCCGGGCCAAGCTTGTCCAGTCGGAGCACGGCGATGCCAAGCCCGAGGACATCGCTGCGGCGCGCGCGCAGCTCGCCGGCGCACAGGCCGCCTACGACAAGCTCGCGGCCGGGCCGTCCGCCCCGGACGTGACCTCGGCCGAGGCCTCGCTCAAAAGTGCCGAGGCCAACCTGCGGAGCGTCCTGGCGGGGCCCACCGCGACCGATCTCGCCACGGCGCAGGCTTCCGTCCGGTCCGCGGAGGCCCAACTAGCCCAGGCGCAGAAAGACCTGGCCGACCTGAAGGCACAGCCCCGCCCCGACGACGTGCGGAACGCCGAGCTGGCGCTGGAACAGGCCAAAGACTCCCTGTGGTCGGCGCAGCTCTCCCGTGACGCCATCTGCGGGCCGAGCCAAGGCCAGGGAGGCAACTGTCAGAGCGCGAACGCGACGGTAGCCGCCCAGGAGACCGCGGTCAACGCGGCGGCCGAGAAGCTCGCCCAGGCAAAGGAGCCGGCCACCTCCCAGCAGCTGGCCTCGGCCGAGGAAGCGGTGCGAAGCGCCGAAGCCGGGTTGACCAGCGCGAAGGCCAAGCTGGCGCAAGTGTCGGCCGGGCCGACGGCGGCGGACCGCCAGGCCGCGCAGTCACAGGTCGACGAGGCGCGGGCAAGCCTGACCAAGGCGCAAACCTCGGTGAACTCCGACGACCTTGCTCAGGCACGGGCGAACGTCGAGCAGATGAAGGCAAATCTGGATAAGCTCACCGCTCCAGCCACCGACACTGACCGAGCGATCCAGCAGGCAGACGTGGTCCAGGCCGAGCAAGCCCTCCAGCAAGCCCAGCTCAATCTCGACAACGCCACCCTCAGGGCTCCCTTCGCCGGCGTGATCGCCACGCTGAACGTCGTTCCCGGCTCCCCGGTCAGCGGCGCGACCGTCGTCGCCCGGCTGATCGATCGCTCCACCCTGCACGTCGACCTCAAGCTGAGCGAGAACGACGTCGTCAAGGTCGCGGTTGGTCAGCCGGCGATTCTCACCAGCGACTCGCTCGCCGGGTGGAACACCACCGGCACGGTTAGCTACGTTGCACCGTCCGCCGAGACGACGAATGGCGTGACGACCTATGCCGTCCGCGTCACGTTCACCGATACCGATCCTAATCTTCGCGTCGGGATGACCGCCAACGCGGGCATCACCACCGCCCATCACGACAACGCGCTGCTGGTTCCCAGCACCGCCCTCCTTCCAAAAGGCGCCGGACACGTCGTCGAGGTGCTGGACCCGAACGGGACGACGAGCGACGTGGACGTTCAGACCGGCCTGACCGACGGTAAAGTCACCGAGATCGACGGCGGATTGCGCGGCGGCGAGCGGGTCGTCGCGTTGCCGGCCATCGGAGCCCCGCGGCCGAGCGGTGGTTTCTTCGGCGGGTAGAAGGCCGGCCGATCCTGACCATAAGCCTGCTGAAAGGATGGGAGGTACGATGAGCGAGGCGATGATCTCCGTCGAGAGCTTGCGCAAGACCTACCGAATGGGCGAGGTCGAGGTGGCGGCGCTGCGCGGGGTGACGTTTCGGATCGAACGCGGCGAGTTCGTCGCGATTATGGGGCCGTCAGGCAGCGGCAAGAGCACCCTGATGAACATGCTGGGCTGCCTCGACAGCCCAACCGGTGGCCGATACACCCTGGATGGCCTGGAGGTCGCCGGTCTTTCCCCGACCGACCTGGCACGGATCCGAGCCGCCAAGCTCGGCTTCGTCTTCCAGCAATACAACTTGCTGCCACGCCAGTCGGCGGTGCGCAACGTCGAGATGCCGTTGGTCTACCGTGGTGTGCCAGCCGCCGAGCGGCAGGAACGAGCCGTGAGGGCGCTCCGGCTCGTCGGGATGGGCGACCGGCTGAGTCATCGCCCGAGCGAGCTGAGCGGGGGCCAGCAACAGCGGGTCGCCATCGCTCGGGCCCTTGTCGGGAGCCCGGCCGTCATTCTGGCCGACGAGCCTACCGGCGCGCTCGACACCCGAACGAGCGTCGAGATCATGCGGATTCTCCAACGCCTCAACCGCGATCAGGGCATGACGGTCGTCGTGGTGACCCACGAGCCGGACGTCGCCGGTTACGCGGAGCGCGTGCTGACGGTCCGCGATGGTGAACTGGTCGGCGACGGCTCACCGGCCGGGGCGACCGTCCTACCGCGGACGGAAGCTCTGGCGTGAGAGACCAATTGACCGCGGCGGCCAGCGAATGCCACCAGGAACGAAGAGAGGAGAATGATCCAATGGTTGCCACGAAAGTGATGAAGCCAATGGCCGAAGGCGCCGAACCGATCGGCGTCGAGTTCCTGCCTCCGTTGGGGACGGATGACCGGGGCGGACCCGAGATCCAAGAAGTCGTTCGAGTCGCCATCGAAAGTCTACTCGCGAACCGCATGCGCTCCCTGCTGACGATGCTCGGCATGATCATCGGCGTAGGCTCGATCGTCGCGCTCCTCGCCCTCGGGGCCGGCGCCAGCAACGCGATCGTCGGCCAGATCCAGGGGCTGGGAACGAACCTCCTGACGATCTTTCCCCAGGCGCCAAACAGTGATGGCCCCGGCCGCTCCGCGACCGGCGCGGGGCTGACCATGGCGGACGCGCAAGCCATCGCCGCGCTCCACCTGCCGGTCAAGGGCATCGTACCCTCCTTCGACGGCGACGCGCAAATCATCGCGCCGGCCGCCGACACCCACGCGACTATCGAGGGCACCACCGCGGCGTTCCAGCAGCTCAACAACCTGTCGATCGCCCAGGGCAGCTTTATTGATGACGGACAGGTGAACGGCGCGTCATCGGTGATCGTCCTCGGCAGCAACCTGGCGACGACGCTCTTTGGCCGGGGCGAAGCCGTGGGACAGACCGTTAAAGTCAACGGTCACGCCCTGCGGGTGAGCGGCGTGCTCGCGGCGAAAGGCGGAAGCATGTTCGGATCGATCGACGATCGCGCCGTCGTCCCGATCAGTCTCGCCCAGCGCGAGCTCTTCAACGGGCGAACGCCGGATGGGAACGGCTATCAGGTCTCCGGTATCACCCTGGCGGCAACCAACAGCGCGGACCTCGGCGCCATCCAGGACCGAATCATCCTGCTGCTTCGCGACCGCCACCATCTGCGCGCCGACGGCACCACCGACGACTTCCGGATCGCGGACCAACGCTCGGCGCTCAACACGCTGACCACGATCACCACGCTCTTCAGCGTGTTCCTCGGGGCAGTCGCCGGTATCTCCCTGATTGTTGGTGGCATCGGGATCATGAACATCATGCTGGTGAGCGTGACCGAGCGCACTCGCGAGATTGGCTTGCGGAAGGCGGTGGGCGCGCAGCCGCGGGATATCCTGCTGCAGTTCGTCGCCGAGGCCGTGATGATTAGCGTGCTCGGTGGATTCATTGGACTGCTGTTGGGCGGGATGCTCGCGCTGGTGGTGACCTTGAGCGGCGTTATCACCGCGCCGGTCACCCCCGGTGCCATCGCGATCGCCCTCGGCTTTTCGAGCGCAGTTGGCCTGTTCTTCGGCATCTACCCCGCCCGGCGCGCCGCGCATCTCAATCCCATCGACGCCTTGCGCCATGAGTAGGACCACGCCCCCGCCTGCGGCGAGCGGATTGGAGGCGGCGCGATGATTGTCTCGCGCGTCGTTCGTGAAGATCTGACCGAGCACTGGAGCTGGTTTGACTCCGCACCGCCACGCGGCGCATACTCAAGCGAGCCCGAGCATGGCGTCTCGGGCTCGCGGTTTGGCCCGAGGACGGTGATGGCCCGACTCTTTCGTCGGTTTCGCACGCTGCAATGGCGTCTGACCCTTTCGTACACCCTGGTGACCGTTGGCGTGGTGCTGGTCGTCGAGCTCGCGTTCCTGGTCATCAGCGACTACGTCCTTTTCCGGTCGGACGTTCTCTCGACGGCGATCGCCAATAACCTCGCGGCGATCGCCTCGGACAGCGCGCCGTACCTGGCGCAGACCAAACCTGACCACGCGAAGCTCGCTACCTGGCTGGTCGCCGAGGAGCGAAGCCAGGAGCTCGCGCTCCAGCGCCCGCCGTTCGCCGATCACATGAATCCGGGCCCGCGCGCGGTGCTGGCCATTGTCAACGACGCCGGTCAGATCATCGCCGCGTCGAACGAGGAGATCGCGCCGCCCGGCACGAGCGCCCTGACGCGACTGTCTCCCGCGGCGATGGCGGTCGTCGGTGCCGCGCGGGCTCGGGTGCCTTCTCCAGCGAGTCTGACGGCCCGAGAGTCCGGCGGCCAGATCGTCGCGGCGGCGCCGGTGCGTGGTCCCGGCGGGCAGAATCTTGGCGTTCTGGTCTTCGCGCCCGATTGGCCGACGAGCCAGGGCGCGTTCCTTGCCCAGTTCGTCGGCGGATTCCTCGGCAGCATCATCCTCTTCACCTTGACCTTCGGCGCCATCGGCACCTGCTTTGGCTTCCTCATGTCGCGCTGGCTCATCCGACGCTTGCGCGTGCTGACGGTCGCGACCGACGCCTGGAGCCGGGGCGACCTCAGCGTCATCGCGCGCGACTCGGGCGACGACGAGCTCGGGCAATTGGCGCGACGTCTCAACGGCATGGCCGAACAGCTCCAGGGCCTACTCCAGGCCCGTCAGGAGCTGGCCATCGTCGAGGAGCGCCAACGCATCGCGCGTGACCTGCACGACGCGGTCAAGCAGCAGATCTTCGCCACGGCGATGCAGATCGGCGCCGCGCGGGCTCTCCTGGACCGCGATCCGGCCGCCGCCGGGCCGCGCCTTGCCGAGGCGGAGCGTCTGGCGGGCCTGGCGCAGCAGGAGCTGAACGGACTGATCCAGGAGCTACGGCCGGCCGCGCTGACCAACCAGAATCTCGCGCCGGCGCTCCGGAGCTTGGTCCAGGATTGGTCACGCCGAACCGGGATCGCGGCCACGCTCCGGATCGAGGGCGCGCGAGCGTCGCCGTTGATCGTAGAGCAAGCCTTCTTCCGAATCGCCCAGGAAGCCCTCGCCAACGTCGCCCGGCACAGCGGAGCCAGAACGGTCGACCTTCTGCTTTCTCGGACCGAGAATCATCTGACACTCTCCATCGTCGACGACGGCCACGGCTTCGACGTGACCGGGGTTCATGGGAAAGGGCTGGGGCTGTCGAGCATGGGTGAGCGCGTGGCGGCGCTGGACGGGACGCTACGGGTGGAGAGCACACCCACCGGGACGCGCATCGAAGCGACGGTCGCCACGCCAGAGGATCCCACGTCGAATGGATTGGCATCGTCACGCCGCGAGGGCGACATAACGATCACACCGTAAACCTGAAATCACGACGCCTGACGCCGGGGGCTCAAGCCGGGCACGGTGCGAGAGGAGCAGATTGTCATGGCCGAATCGATCACGCTGATCGTCGTCGACGATCACGCAATCGTCCGCGAGGGCGTCCATGCCTTCCTCGCGACGCAGGAAGATCTCGCGGTCGTTGGGACGGCCGGGTCGGGAGAAGAAGCGTTGAGGCTCACCGCCGAACACGCGCCCGACGTCGTGCTGATGGACCTGGTGATGCCGGAGATGGACGGGGTCGAGACGACGCGTCGCCTCAAGCAGATCAGCCCGCGGACGCAAGTGATAGTTTTGACCTCGTACGATCAAGACGAGCACATCTTTCCAGCGATTCGAGCAGGAGCGCTGTCCTACGTCCTCAAGGACATCGGTTCCCACGACCTCGCCGACGTGGTGCGGAAAGCGGCCCGCGGCGAGGCGGTGCTGCACCCACGGGTCGCGGCGCGCGTCGTCCAGGAGCTGCACGGCGCCCGCCTCGAGCAACCCAACGTGTTCGCCGAGCTGAGCGACCGCGAGATCGAGGTTCTGCGTCTGATCGCCAACGGCCTGAACAACGCCGAGATCGCCGATCGACTGGTCATCAGCGAAAAGACGGTGAAGAGCCACGTGGGCAATATTCTCAACAAGCTGCACGTGGCCGACCGCACCCAGGCGGCGGTCTACGCCTGGCGCGAAGGCGTCGTCCGCCGCTAGCGCGTCGCGCAAGAAGGGAGGAGGAAGACCGCCGCGAGGCGAGCTTCGCAGTGAAGCTCACCTTCGCTCGACTGTCCCGATCGAGCAGGTGAGCTTCAGCTCATCCTCGCCGAGGAGCGTCCCGAGCGCCGCTTCGAGTCGCGGCGCGCACTCGGCGAGTTGATCGGCGACGAACGTGTTCGCCGCAACCACCGTGACCTCGCGCCCCTCGCGCGCCGCCAACACCGCGTACGCCTCGAACAGACGCCGGCGAAGCACCGATACGTCCTGACAGCGATCCAGCGCTCGGATCCAGAGCTCCCGGTTGGCGGTATCCGGTCCGTCGTATCGAGAGTCCCCGGCGCCCGTGGCGAATGGCAAGGGCGCCCGCCCTCCCGCCGAGGGGGCTTCCTCCCGCGACACCGTCTGGAAGTCCCGTCGCGGGGGCGACGCCACTTCCCCGCTCACTTCCTCGTCAATCGCCTCGCCGGACGCGGCATCTTCTTCCGGTTCTACCGGGTCGAAGCCATCTTCCTCGATCTCAAGCGGGGCAGCTGGGCCGGCGGACGCTGGCAGATCATCCTCGTCTGATAATTCTTCGATCGGCTGCTGCGAGTCTTCTTCTGTTTCCCCCGCCGTCACGCACTGAAAGCGCACCGTCTTCCCGAAAATCGTCGCGAAGGCGCGCTCGATCAGCTGGCGATAGACCCGCTCGAGCTTTTCGCCGGTTCGCTCGTCGGGCACCGCGATCGTGATTTCTCGGCGCCATCCGTCGTACGCGGCGATGTGGCACGGCTCAAGGAAGCGAATCAGGGCGTCGGCGTTCAAGGAGCCCCGCGCGATCCCGATGACCCGTCGCCAGATCGTTCGGCTGCTCTGTCCGTTGGGCATGGCCACGTCGGGAACATTGCCCGACGGCTGTCGATCGCCAGCGCTCATGGATCCGGCCACCGGACCGCGGGAGGTCTGAAAACCATCCTTCGCCCACCGCTGACAGATGAGTCGCACGCGTCTTGGCGAAACAAAGCGTGAACCGGCGTCGACGGCCTCGATGATCGCGGCGGTGACCCAGACAGCACCGGAATGGTCCGGGCTGTGCTGGCGCGCCGGTCCGTCGAAGTCGCTGATGATCCGCCGGAGCAAGTCCCGCTCGACCGACGTGGTCTCACGCCCGTTCGCCTGGCTGAACAGCGCGAATACGTTCTCCGCATCGGCAGCGTCCGCCATGTCGCC
>JAJPKB010000031.1 GCA_021323915.1 Chloroflexota bacterium
CGGGCATGCCCTTCCTGCGGGTACCTGTCGACGGTAGATGGCCCCTGCCCCAACTGCGGCGCCGCGATGAACGGGGCGACCGACCTGCGCGAGCTCGCGATCGAGCGGGCCATCGCCCAGGGAGCCCGGGTGGAAGTGGTCTCGGGCAGCGCGGCGGCGCGGCTGCTGACCCGGGGAGGAATCGGCGCCTGGACGCGGTATTAAGGTAATTTGCCAGTGTGAAATCCTTCACGTCCCCGGTGTGAGCCGCTTGATCCTCGCCCCTCGCCTCCGCGCGGTATCGTGACGTCAGTGCAAGACACGAGATCCGGCCAGATAGAAAGGGGCGAAGCACAATGTACCAATTTTCGATGACCGGTTGTCGCGGCGAAGACGATGGAATGGGAAGCCACGCCGGGCTTCCGACGAGCGAGTACCTCGAAGACGCGATACGGCAGGCGCGGAGCGAGCGTCTCGAGGAGATTCGATTCGTGGTCCCGGGGCTACGCCAGTGGTGGCTCGACGAGCAGGGCTGTCCCGAGGAAGGCCCGGCCCCGGAGCCGTGGCCGTCGCCAATTGATCGTCTCCTGGTCACCATGGGCGATTTCCTGGTCGCCGTCGGCTGTTGGCTCCGTCGTCGATCCGCACTCGGCGTCGGACAGCCGACCTGAACACGGCCGGGGACGGCAAGGGGTCGCGCTCAGTAGATCCGCTGGCGCAGCGCCCGGGGGCGCAGGATCGTCACCCGACCACGCTCCTGCTCGATCAGCCCCTGGTCGGCGAAATATCCCAGCCACTTGTTGACGCTTTCGCGCGTCGCGCCGATCCGCGCCGCCAGCTCGAGCTGAGTGACCCGGAACGATGGCGCCTCGCCGCTGGCCTTCGGATCGGCGCCCGCCAGGTCCAGCAGCGCCCGGGCCAGGCGGGCGGGGACGTCGAGGAACGAGACGTCGTGGATCTGCTGGGTGGTGTGCTGGAGCTTGCGGCTCACGATCGCCAGGAGGGTGATCGCCGCCCGTGGGTTCGCTTCGAGGAAGGTGAGGAAGTCGTCGCGGGCCAACAGAAAGACCTGCGAGGCCTCGCGGGCGACCGCGTCGGCCGAGCGCGGCTCGCCGGTCAGGAGCGCCAGCTCGCCGAAGACGTCGCCCGGCCCGAACGAATTGAGGACGAGCTCCTTGCCGTCGGGCGAGCTGGCGACGGCGTCGATCCGCCCGCTCGCGACGATGCACAGGCTCGTGCCGGGGTCGCCCTCGGCGAAGATGATCTGCCCGCGCGCGTAACGGCGCGGCCGCGCGCACTCGCCCAGCCGGTCCAGCTGGCCGTCGTCGAGCTCGGCGAACAGCTCGACCGCCTTGAGCATCGCGGCGCTCGCCCGGGTCATCGCGTCCCGCCTTTCAGCGACTCTGGCTGCCCCGGGCAATCATAGGTTCGGGAGGAAGGTCGGTCAAGGGACGAGGGGCGGCGGGACGGGTAACGAGTAAAGAGTGACGAGTGACGAGGAGACGGGCGTTTCTGGCTTCTCATTACTCGTCACTCGTTACCCCTCGTCACTCGTCACCGCGGCGGCACGTGGTATTGACATACACAACATCTCGTACTAATGTTAGGCAATTTCGCCGGTTGCTCGGGCGCGGGGTTGCCGAGACGGGAGGGGAGCGGTATGGCGGATCGAGTCCGGGAGTCCTACGCAAGCCTCCAGGCGCAGGTGGAGCAGCTCACGCGCGAGCTGGCTGGAGCCCGCGCGGAACAGGCGGCGACGCGCGACGTTCTCCGGGTGATCGCCCGCTCGCTGACCGGGCTCCAGGACGTGCTCGACGCGATCGCCGAGCGGGCGGCGCGCCTATGCGAAGGCGATGGCGCGATCATCCATCTCGTTCGGGGCGATCGGAGCGACCTGGTCGCGCGCGTCGGTTGGCAGCCCGGTCCGGACCGCGTGGTGAGCGTGCCGATCAGCCGGGACTACCTGACGGGACGAGCGGTGATCGATCGGAAGGCCGTCCACGTCCACGACCTCATGGCCGCGGCGGAGGGCGAATTCCCCGGCGTGCGCCGGCTACAGGAAGAGGTACCGGAGCGGGCCACCCGGCGCACCGTCCTTGCCGTTTCGCTGTTGACCGACACCGAGGCCGTCGGGGCGATCATGGTCGCACGGCGCGAGGTGCGCCCGTTCACCAACGAGCATATCGCCCTTCTGGAGTCCTTCGCCGACCAGGCGGTCATCGCGATCGAGAACGCGCGACTGTTTCAAGAGTTGCAGGATCGCAATCGGGACCTGGCCGAGTCGCTCGCCCAGCAAACGGCGATCCGCGAGATTCTCGAAGTCATCACCAGCTCGCCGACCGACGTGCAGCCCGTCCTGGATGCCGTGGTTGACCGCGCTGAAACTCTGCTCGGCAACGGGGGTGTGGATCTATTCCTGGTCGAAGGCGACGAGTGTGTCCTCCGCGCCCGGGGCCTAAGAGCCCTGGGACTGATCGCTCAACACGACCCGGACGGTATCACCCGGATCGGCGTTCGCCCGTCCTTAACGCGGGAGTCGATCCCAGGACGGACGATCGTGCAAGCATGGACGATCCACCTTCCGGACCTCCAGAGCTACGTCGATCCAGAATACCCGGATGCGTTTGGAAAAGTCACCCGACTGATCGGGGTTCGGTCGTCACTATCGGTTCCCTTGGTCCAGGCGGACCGGGCGATCGGGTGCGTCTCCGTCCACCGCTTCGAGCTTCAGCCTTTCACCGACCGCGAGATCGCCTTACTGGAAACTTTCGCCCGTCAGGCGGCCATCGCGGTGGCGAACACGAACCTGTTCCACGAGCTGCAGCAGCGTAACCGCGAGCTGGCCGAAGCCCTGGAGCGACAGACGGTGACCGCCGAGGTCCTGGAGGTTATTAGCCGTTCGCCGACCGATCTCCAGATAGTTCTGGACACCATCGCGGAGAGCGCTGCGCGGCTGTGTGAGACCGACCTGGCAGCCATTTTGCTGGTTCGGGACAACACCCTTAACGCCGTCGCCGGGCTCCGCCGCGGCGATAACCTTCGCTTCACGCTCCCGAATCCGGTGCCGATGGGCATGGGCCCGCTGGACCGCCACCGGACCCTGGTCGAGCGCGCGGTCGTCGATCGGGAGGTCATCCACATTCGCGACCTCGCCGAGGTTCCGATCGACGAGCTGACCGCGGAATACCCCCG
>JAJPKB010000530.1 GCA_021323915.1 Chloroflexota bacterium
GGCCCGGTCACCCCCAACGCCAGAAAAGCCACGATCAGGGTGACCAGGACGATAAACCACATCTGATTCTCATGATGATCGGAGAAGATGTTGATCGCATCGATCAGCCCGGCGAGCGCCGGCAGGGTGATGACGACACGAGGAAGCTTGAACGAGCACGCGACCAGCGCGGGAACGGCGGCCACCACGATTATCAAGACGCTATGCCAGGCAAACAAGTAGAGGCCGATCAAGAGAATCAGCCAGGCGATGATGCCTGCCGACCAAAGAGGCCGTTTGTTTCTTCGGCGATCTCCCCGCGCTGTCGCGATCGCTCGCGTCAACATTTTGACCGTCCACGCAGGAACACGGGCAGGTGAGCCTCCGGAGGCGTCACCGCGACGATCGAATTGCTCGCCGCGCGACGCTGCCGAAGTAGCCGCCGTGGCGGCTTGATGAACCGCCGTAGCCGGACAGTCAGAAGTGTGGTGGACTGACGAGCGATCGGCAAGGTGGGAGAGCGTCCCTTCGATGTGGTCGAGTCGGAGATGCATCGCATGAATCTGGGACTTGGCGACTGCCGACCAGTCATTCAACGACCGAACGACGACGGTTGATTCGCCGCCGTTTTCCTCCTTCGTCGCACTCGGTGCCTCCGGCTGCCCCGATAAAATCGCGCTCAGCCGAGAATGCGCCTCAAGTAACTCGTCCTCGAATCGCCAGACGCGCCGCATCACCGGATCGATATCGGGTAGCTCTGACGCGTCGAACGCCTCGGGCACCACCACCACATCATAGATTTCCGCGCCGAATGCGCTGAGCTTGTGTCGCGTGAAGCGACCGTCCCGTCGATCGATTCGGTAGATCCAGGAATCGGCTTCACTCGACGTCAGCGCGACGGGGACATTGAGTGTTCCGGTGCTACGGGACCGTCGCCGACGGGCGCTGACTCCGACATAGAAATGACCCTCATCGGCGGCGAATCCGCGGGTGTAGCCATCGAGAGCGGCTATGACCTCATGAGCACGGCTTTTCGACCAGTGGTGAATCCTCCCGGTGCCGGACTCGAGCCAGTACAGCCCTCCGTCCACTGAAGCGAGGGAGTGGGGATGCTGGAGATCTTCGCAGACAATCTCCGCTGTGGAAATGTTGAGAATCTGTCCTTGCTTCGCGGATCCCCAACCAGTGAGCGGCTTTTCCCCGAACAGGGAGACGAAGACCTGGCCGTCGAGGTAGGCAACCGAATTCACGTGTACCACGTCCGTCAGGTCGTCGCTGTAACGCCAGAACCGACTCTCATAAGGCGTCCCATCGCTGAGATCCAGTCGAGTCAGACCGTTCCGACCGGTATCGTTGACCAGGAATCCGCCATCGACCGGGATAATCGAGTGAGGGTCCAGCACCTCATCGAGGGCGAAGGTCCGCTCGACGTGGAGTTTTTCATTCAGCATCACCAGCTGGGGCGGTTGCCCTGATGGCGTCACCACGCACCAGCATCGCCTCCCGTCATAACAGATTCCGGTGGCGGAGGCGATCCGGTCTCCCAGGTCCGGGAGATCCACCCAGCGAAACTGCTGCCTATCAAGGTCGAAGAGTCCGAGAGCAAGCCCGGGAGGAAAGACGTTACAGAAGCTGATGAGTAGCCGCGTCAAAACCCCTTATCCTCCTTGGTCAAATCGTGGCATGGTGGTCCGCTCGCCACCACCTGCTGAGCTGGGAAGCGGGAAGTCCACGTGCCCAAGATGCCCCAGGCACACGCCGGCAGAAAGCCTCGTGCAGTCGTGTCTCCTCCAGTCAAACTGGTAGCTGACCTGCTGAGGATACGGCAGCATTCTCCTCTTGTCTACCGTTCCTGCCGTTTCGATAATTGATCCACACAGCATATGACGTGAACTGGGCTCGTTGACTCACGCTTGGGGCAAGTGCTATTTTCAGCGGGCAGAGGGAGTCAGGCCAAACACGTGAGAGCCCGAGACGACGGTATGCCAACATCGCGTGCGCCCTCCGCCGAGGAAAAGGCCAAATCGGCTCTCCCCCTCGGCGGCCCGCTGGCGCCAATCCGCCGATTGGGCCGCGGCGTCGCTCGGGCCTGGGATCTGCGCTGGGCGCTCAAGCGACAGGCCGACTTCAACCTCCGGGTCGTGAGCCAGCTCGACGCCCTCGCGACCGAGCTAGCCGAGCTGAAGGAGCGCGCCAGAAGCCTCGAAAGCCAGGCGATCGAGGCCGACCAGGCGATCGTCGAGGCGCGGACGGAGCGGGCGGAGGCGCGAATCGCCCTTCGCCGGGACCTGGAGGCGCTCGTCCGCCGCCTCGACCACCTCGAGGCGCTGGCAACCGACGGCGACCGCGCCGACGAGCCGCGGGCCCGATCGGGTCACCCGAACGGTCGCGATCCTTGACGCGCCGACGCATCGCCTACGTCAGCCCGCTCAATCCCCGCGCCAGCGGCGTCAGCGACTACAGCGAGGAGCTGTTGCCGTCGCTGGGCGAGCTGGTGGACGTCGAGCTGTTCGTCGACGGCTACGTCCCGAGTAATCCGGACATCCGCGCGCGCTTCGCGGTCCACGACCTCGCCGACCTCGCCACGCTCGACGCCGAGGGACGGTACGACCTCATCGTTTATCAGATGGGCAACAATCTGCACCACGCGCGGATCTACCAGACGCTGATTCGTCATCCCGGCGTCGTCGTGCTCCACGACGTGGTGCTCCACCACCTATTCGTGGATCTGGCCGATCGATTCAAGGACCCCTCGCCTTACCTGCGCGAGCTGGCATTTGGCGGAAGGGTCGATGGGCTCGCCGTCGGACGGGCGGTGTTGCGTGGCGAGCGCCCGCCGCCGTTCTTCGAGTATCCGCTGATCGAGCGCACCGTTCGGGCCAGCCTCGGAGTGGTCGTCCACAGCGAGTACGCGCGCCGACAGGTCAGTGAGGCCGGACCGAGGCGGATCGCCGTCGTCCCGGCCCACGTCCAGGCGCCGCCGAAGCTCTCGTCGTCCAATCGGCTGGCCGGGCGGTCCGAGCTGGGCCTGCCGGCGGATGCCGTCGTCGTCGGCGCGTTCGGCTACGCCACCCCGGCGAAGCGGCTCGACGTCGCCCTGCGGGCCTTCGCGCGCCTGCGCCAGGTCGCGCCGATCGCGCGCTTCCTGATCGTCGGCGAGGTCAGCCCGACCGGCTGGCTCGATCCGCTACTCGCCGAGCTCGGCCCGGGAGACGCGGTCAGGCTGACCGGTCCGGTCGATTTCGATCGGTTTCAGCGGTACATCCAGGCGACCGATCTGTGCGTGAACCTGCGTTA
>JAJPKB010000371.1 GCA_021323915.1 Chloroflexota bacterium
ATCCGTGCTGGATGGATCCGGAGTACGACCTCTGGTACCGGTTGCTCAGCTGCGGCATCCGCCTGCCCGCCTCGACCGGCTCCGACTGGTTCGTCTGCTCGAGCAACCGGGTCTACGTCGACGTCGGCTCAAGCTTTTCGTACGAGACGTGGCTCGCCGGCTTGCGTGCTGGACGGACCTTCGTCACGAATGGGCCAATCGTCGACCTGACCATCGAAGGCCAACGTCCGTCGAATCAGATTCTCGCTGTTGGCGACCGGGTCTCCACGGTGTCGGCGACCTGCTCCTGGCAGTCGTCGCAGCCGGTCGATCGGGTGGAGATAATCCGGGACGGCGAGGTGGCCGCGATCGTCGAAAACCCGAATCAAGATCTGAGCGGGCAGTGGACCGGAAAGATCGACGTGACCGAGACGGGATGGGTCGCGGCGCGCTCCTGGGGCCAGAGGCGGACCAGTTACGGCCATCCGCTCTGGGCGCACACGAGTCCAATCTACCTGCGAGCCGCGCCGAATCGGGCACAGCGGAAAGCCGCCGCGGCGTTTTTCGTCGAGCAGATCGACGCGGGACGAGCCTGGCTGACGACGCGGGCGCGCTTCGACAACTCCGGGCAGCGCGAGCGCATGCTCCAGCTTTTCGGAGAGGGCCGCGGGATTTACGAGCGGTGGGCGCGCGGCTGACCGGGGTCAGGTCGCCGGGGCGCCGATCCAGGCGGGCAGGCTCGCCTTTTTGTCGGCGAGGTGGGCGGCGTAAAGGAAGCGGTAGACGTCGCTCACATAGAACTGCGGGTACGGCTTGCGCGGCAGCGCCTCCTCGACCCGGCTCGCCACCAGCTCGGCGGTGGCCGCGTCCATGCCGGATGCGACCTCGTAGTCGAAGTAGAACGCCAGGTCAGCCTCCGGCCGCTCGACGATCCGGGTGATCCCGAACGCCTTCGGGAAGTGGTAGGCCGGTGCGTAGCGCTCGAGGAGGAACGACCCCATCGAGGCCGAGTTGATCAGCTCGCCATGCTCGTACACGAAGTTGACCGTCTGCTGGGCGTCGTCGAGGGTCTCGCCCGGAAAGCCGAAGAAGAAGAAGGTGTGGTTCCAGATCCCGACCTCGTGGCTGTCCCGCAGGATCCGACCGACGTTCTCGAGCCGGGTGCCCTTGGCCATCAGGCTCATCACCCGCTCGGAGGCGCTTTCCAACCCGAAGAGGATCATCGCGCAGCCGCCCCGGGCGCTGTTTTCCAGGAAGCCGCGGTCGAGCACTCGCTCGAAGCGCATGCAGCCGCCCCAGCGAAGCGGCACGCCAAGCTCCTCCAACCGGGGCGCGATCGCCCGCATCAGGCGCGGCGGCATCGCCTCGTCGATGAAGAAGATCCGTCGGCTTCGGTAGCGCTCGCTCAGGGTCAGAACCTGCTCCAGCAGCGCCTCGCCGCGCAGCTGACTGTACACCTCCGCCTCGCCGTAGCCGACGTTGCAGAAGGCGCACTTGCCGAAGTAGCATCCCCGAGCCATCGCCAGCGGCAGCACCAGCTCCGGGGCGAGATACCGGTCGAGGGGCAGGCCGTCGAAGTCCGGCGCCGGGACCTCGGCGATCCGGACTGGCTCCTGGCGCGCGTTCGACCGGATCGCCGCGCCGTCGCGGTAGATCAGGTTCGGAACCGAGTCGAGCGGCCGGCGCTCGGCGAGGGCGGCGCAGAGCTGGCGCAGCGGCTCTTCGCCGTCGAAGACGACCGCGCTGTCGAACAGTTGGAACATCGCCGGCGTGCTGGGAAGCTGCTCGCGCCAGATACTCACCATCGGACCGCCGATTGTCAGGTGGGCGTGGAGCCCGGCCCGCTTCACCAGCCGGGCCAGCGTCATCGCGGCGATGATCTGGTTCACGCACGGGATCGAGATGCCGATGACGTCCGGGTCCTCGCGCCGCAGCCCGGGCAGAACCAGCTCCTCGAAGAGATCGATAAACATGTTGCGCTCGCGGTCGTCTACCGCCCGGAGGATCGAGCGCGAGGAGTCCGGTCGGTAGGCCGGGTTGTAGGTCTGTAGTTCGAGGGTGGCCGGATAGTACGGCAGGGAGGCGAGCCGTAGCGCTCCGAGCACCGTCTCGAAGGCCGGCAGGCTCGCCGCGCCGTCGTAGAAGGCCTCGCTCCGAATCGTCGCCTTTGCCGCCTCGACCGTTTCGGCCAGGCGCGGACCAGCGTCGCGCGCCCAGGCGAGCTCGGCCGCCGGCGGGCCGCCGACGCGCGGCCGCGGCCCGGCGAGGCGATCGAGGGTCTCGACGAGGTGGTCGTGAGTGAGGATGTGATCGAACACCTCGGCGTTGAGATCGCGCTGGATCACCTCGATCCCAGCGGCACGCAGGTAGGCGGTGAGCGTCGGCAGGGCCAGGTGGGGCATCGATGGCGTCCAGTTCGGCGGGAAAAAGAGCATGACTTTCATGGGCGGCGACAAAGCTCCCTCACCCCCTACCCCCTCTCCCAGTGCGCGGGAGAGGGGTCTTCAGGGAGATGCTATCCTCAAGACCCTTCCCCCGCGCACTGGGATGGGCGTGTGAACGCCCCAGCGTCTGGGATGGGCGTGTGAACGCCCCAGCGTCTGGGATGGGCGTGTGAACGCCCCAGCGTCTGGGATCAGTGTGAACGCCCCAGCGTCTGGGATCAGGCAGGGGATGAGGGAGCCCCGGCTCACGCCGGTACCCCCTGGAGCTGCAAGTCCTCGGCGCGGTGGCAGCTCACCAGGTGGCGTGGCCTCAGCTCGCGCAGGGCCGGCGCTTCGATCCGGCACCGGTCGACCGCGTAGCGGCAGCGCGGATGGAAATAGCAGCCGGTCGGTGGATTGGCGGGATCGGCGACTTCGCCTGAGAGGACGATTCGCTGCGACCGCAGCCGGGGATTCGGCTTCGGCGCGGCGGAGAGCAGCGCCTCGGTGTAGGGGTGCAGCGGGGTGAGGAAAAGATCCTCGGTGTCGGCCACCTCGGCCAGCTTGCCCACGTACATCACCGCGACCCGATCGCTGATGTGCTCGACCACGCTGAGATCGTGGGCGACGAAAAGGTAGGTGAGCTGAAACTTCTCCTGAAGGTCGGCCAGCAGGTTCAGGGTCTGGGCCTGGATCGAAACGTCGAGGGCCGAGACCGGCTCGTCGCAGACGACCAGCTGGGGCTGAAGGGCCAGCGCCCGCGCGATCCCGATCCGCTGGCGCTGGCCACCGGAAAAAGCGTGGGGGTAGCGGGTCATGTACTCGGGGCGCAGCCCGACCAGTCGCAGCAGCTCGGCGACCCGGTCCCGCAGCTTCGGTCCGCTGGCGACGCCGTTCACCAGGAGCGGCTCGCCGACGATTTCCAGCAGCGACATGCGCGGGTTGAGCGATCCGTACGGATCCTGAAAGATCATCTGCATGTTCGGTCGCAGCTGGCGAAGCCGCGCGTCGTCGAGCCGAGGCACGTTGACCCAGCCGAGCGCCTTGTCTTTAAAGAAGACGTCGCCCGCCGTGGGATCGAACGCGCGGAGGATCAGCCGGCTGGTCGTCGTCTTCCCGCAGCCGCTCTCGCCCACCAGACCGAGGGTCTTCCCGGCCGGAATGCTGAAGCTGACTCCATCGACCGCCTTGACGTGGCCGACGACCCGCCGCATCAGCCCCCGGGTGATCGGGTAATACTTGCGCAGGTCGCGGACGACCAGCAGATCGGCGTCGTCGAGCGGCGGCGTGGCGGGCGAGGCTTCGGCAAGGGTCATCGGATCGGCTCCGTCATCAGATCGGCTCTGTCATCAGATCGACTCTACCATCAAATCGACTCCGTCGCCCGGTTGCAGCGGACCCAGTGGTTCGGACCGACTTCGATCCATCGCGGATCGTCGCAGATCCCGGGCTTGTACAGCGGGCAGCGCGGATGGAAGGGACAGCCCTTCGGGACCGAGAACGGGTCGGGCACCATCCCCTGGATCGCTTCCAGGCGCTGGCGCGACTTGCGCCCCAGCTTCGGGACCGAGCGCAGCAAGGCGCGGGTGTAGGGGTGACGCGGGTTGAAGAAGAGATCGTCGACCGAGGCCTGCTCGACCTGCCGTCCGAGATACATCACCACCACGTCGTCGGCCATCTCGGCGATCACCCCGAGGTTGTGGGTGATGAATTGAATCGCCATGCCGTAGTCCTGCTGGAGGCTCCGCATCAGCTCGAGGATCTGTGCTTCGGTCGTCACGTCGAGGGCGGTGGTCGGCTCGTCGGCGATCAGCAGGCTCGGGTGGCAGGACAGGGCGAGGGCGATCACCGCCCGCTGACGCTGGCCACCGCTGAGCTGGTGGGCGTAGCGGTCGATCGTCTCGCTCGGCTTGACCATCCCGACGTGGTCGAGCACCTCGATCGCCCGCGCCCTCGCCTCCTCGCGGCGGACGCGCTGGTGCAGCATGATCGTCTCGGCGATCTGGTGGCCGATGGTGTGGACCGGGCTCAGCGACGCCATCGGCTCTTGGAAGATGTAGGCGATCTCGTTGCCGCGGATGGAGCGGATCGCCCGGCTCTCCGGGTCCAGCCTGGTCAGGTCGATCAGCTCCTCGTCGGACTGCCCGCTTCGCCGGCGATGGTAGACGATCTCGCCGGAGACGATCCGGCCGGGCCGGGGCACGATCCGCAAGATCGACTGGGCGGTCACGCTCTTGCCGCACCCCGACTCGCCCACCACCCCCAGGGTGCGACGGCGGCGGACGGTGAAGCTGACGCCGTCGACGGCGCGAACCGTTCCCTCGTGGAGCATGAAGTAGGTGCGCAGGTCACGGACCTCGAGAAGCGCGTCCTCGGTCGACGGATGACCGTTGGAAGCGACCGACGCGGCCGGAGCGGGGGGCGGGCCGGTTCCGTTCCCGCCGATCGAGCTGCCGTCGCGGGAAGTGCCGTTATCGCGCATAGGGGTCCGCCGCGTCGCGCAGGCCGTCGCCCATGAAGTTGAAGGCCAGGATCACCACCACCACCCCGATCGCCGGATAGAGCAGCCAGGGATAGATCGCCACCGTCTGCACGTTTTGCGCGTCCTGGAGGAGCACCCCCCAGCTGATCACCGGCGGACGCAGCCCGAGCCCGAGGAAGCTCAGCGCCGTTTCGGCCAGGATCATCCCGGGAATCCTCAGGGTGATCACCGCGATGATGTGCGAGAGGAACGATGGCACCATGTGGCGCCAGATGATCCGACGCTCGCTCGAGCCGACCAGGCGCGCTGCCAGGATGAAGTCTTCCTCCCGAAGCTGAATGAAGCGGCCGCGGACTTCGCGCGCGAGGCCGGTCCAGCCCACCAGCGACAGGATCACGGTGATGCCGAAGTAGACGTAAAGGGGAGGCCACTGCGGCGGGAGCGCGGCGGCAAGCGCGAGCCAGAGGGGAATCTGGGGCATCGAGCGGATGAACTCGATCACCCGCTGGATGATCATATCGGCCGTTCCGCCGTAAAGGCCGGAGATGCCGCCGAGAATGATCCCGAACAGCAGGCTCAAGGTGACGCCGACCAGCCCGATCGACAGCGAGATCCGCGCCGCGTAGACCATGCGCGAGAACGTGTCGCGGCCGAGTCGATCGGTGCCGGTCAGGAAGAACGGCTGATCGCTGTTCGGTCCGAGCCCGATCAGGTGAACGTTCAGCGGGATCAGCCCCCAGAGCTTGTAATCGGGACCGCTCGAGAAGAAGTAAATCGGATACCACACCGAGGTATCCGCGGTGTAGGTCAGCTGGAGGGTGTTCGGATCGCGATGCGGCTTGAGGCCGTTCACGCCCGGGCGGAAGGTGAAGTGGCCGCTGGCGTCGACGAAGCTGATCGCCTGGGGCGGCACGTACTTGTGCGCGCCGTCGATCGTGTCCGGGTTCGCCGGCGCGACGAACTCGCAAAAGATCGCCGTCAGGTAAAACAGGATCACCACGATCGTGCCGAGGACCGCGATCCGGTGTCGGCGGAAGCGCCACCACATCAGCTGGCGTGGGGTAGCGGTCAGGACCCGGCTCGCTTCCGGCTCCGCTTCGACGCCGTTCGGCGACGGCAGCGTGGACGACGGCAGGGCGACGTCGGTCAGGTTCTCGCTCATCAGACGCCAAGCCGGATGCGCGGATCGAGCCACGCGAGCAAGATGTCGGAAACCAGCATGCCGACGATCGTCAGAATGCCGATGAGCAGGATCAGCGCGCCGGCCAGGTACATGTCCTTCGCGGTCAGGGCGTTCAGCAGGAGCGGACCGGCGGTCGGCAGGCTCAGGACGACCGACAGGATCACCCCGCCGGAGACCAGGTCCGGCAGGGCGAAGCCGACCGAGCTGACGAAGGGGTTGAGCGCCACCCGGACCGGGTATTCCCAGACCAGCGTCCGCTCACCCAGCCCGCGCGAGCGCGCCGCGATCACGTAGGGCTTGTGCAGCTCGTCGAGCAGGTTCGCCCGGAGGATCCGGATCAGCCCGGCCCAGCCTTCCGAGCCGCCGACGACGATCGGAATCCAGGCGTGATTGAGCAGGTCGACCGCCTTCGCCACCGACCAGGGCGCGCTGATGTACTGCTGCGAGAACAGCCCGCCCACGTCGATCCCGAAGTGGGACAGCGCGAACCACATCAGCACCAGGGCGAGCATGAAACCGGGGACGCCGAGACCGATGAACCCCAGCGTCGTGAAGAGATAGTCGAGCTTCGAGTACTGGTGGGTCGCCGAGTAGACCCCGATCGGGATCGCCAGCAGCCAGGTGCAGATCAATGTGCTGAGGGCAAGCGCGAGGGTCCAGCCCATCCGATCCCAGATCAGCTGGGAGACCGGCACGTTCCATTCGAGCGAGAGGCCGAAGTCGCCGCGGGTCACGATCCCTTTGACCCACTTGTAGTACTGCACGTAGACTGGCTGGTCCAGGCCATAGGCGTCCTTCAGCGCCTGAAGCTGCTGGTTCGAGATCTCCTCGCCCTGCTGGGCCAGCTGCGCGGCGTAGTCGTCCAGGAAGCTACCGGGCGGCAGTTGAATCAGGACGAACGACAGAATCGAGATCGCCACGATCGTCGGCACCGCGATGATCAGGCGACGAACGATGTACTGGACCATGAGTCCTCGAGTCCCGGTCTAATTTGACGGTCAACCAGTCACGCCTGCCGAGGTCGACGTTGCGATCGCCCGGAAGGGGCAAGCCCCCGTGCCTGCCCCGGAGCCTGTTCCGGCGAGTATCCCGGGAACGAGGGCAGGCACGGGGGCCTGCCCCGACGAGTGCACGTCGCCCCGGGGTACCTCGGCGCGATCCCGCTAACTCTGCTTCATGTAAAACTGCTGCGGGTTGAGGAGGCCGAAGTCGCGCAGGGTATCGTCGTCGATGAAGCCGCCCAGGATGTTCCGGAAGTTGGTCTTGACGATCGCCGGAAGGGTCATCTCGCCGACGACCCCGACGGCGAAGGGCTGCTTCTTGTGGACGCCGATCAGCTGCTGGAACAGCGCGTTGCGCTTCGCCTCGTCCGGCTCGACCTGGGTCTTCTCCCAGAGGCTCCAGATCTCGCGGATCGGATGGTCCTGGGGTGGCTCGATCTGCTTGTACGGCGACTTGACGTACCAGTGGCCGTAGGCCGGCGCCCAGGGGCCGTCGTCGATCGTCCCGAGCCAGCGGCCGGGATCCGCCTTCACCACTGACGAGCGATCCCAGCCGAAGCCGGAGGTCGTCTGGACCGCCGCGTCGTGGACCCGCTGCTCGTAGAGCGCGCGCTCGTCGTACTTGGTGTCGATCTTGATGCCGATCGCCTTCCAGTACTTGACCATCAGCGCCAGCTCGTCGAGACCGGGATCGCCCTGGAGGAGGGTGTGCTCCATCACGAGCTCGAGCGGCTTACCATCCGGTCGGAGCCGAATCCCGTCGGAGCCCATCTTCAGTCCGAGGCCGTCGAGCAGCGAGTTCGCCTTCTTCACGTCGTAGGTCGCCCAGGCGCTGGTCATTCCCTCGTCGTACTCCGGCGAGCCCTTGACCGGCGAGTACTGCCGGGGCGTCGCCAGGCCGTTCCAGACGATCTGGTTGATCTCGTCGCGGTTGACCGCCAGGTTCACCGCCTGGCGAAAGTCCGAGGTTGCGAACAGCTTGGCCAGGACCGGATCCGGGCAGTTCAGGCTGAAGTAATAGCAGTTCGTCGAGGCCTGGCGCCAGTTCTGGACCTGATAGCCGCCCTTCTTCTCGTTTTGCTTGTAGAAGGTGTACGAGCCGGTCGTCATGTGGCGAAGCTGGGCGTCGATCTTCCCGCTGGCGACCCAGAGGTTGAGCACTTCCTGGTTCTGGTAGAGGGCATGGTCGACCCGATCGATGTAGGGGAGCTGGTTGCCCGCGGTATCGACCTGCCAGTAGTACGGGTTGCGGACCATCACCATCGGGTCTTTCGGCGGCGGGTCCTGAATCTTCCAGGGATAAACGACCGGCAGGTCCGGGTTGAGCATCCAGAAGGCGATCGGCCCCTGCATGTCGCCGGCCTTGCCCCAGAGGTCGCTCCAGCTTCCGAGCCCCTTGCTCTTCGCGAGCTGATCGAGCTTGGACTGATCGGCGTACTTCGGATGGAACTGCTTGAGATAGTGGGAGGGGACGAAGAACGCCGGGCCGCCGGGCCCGCCGCCGCCGTTCTTGGCGATCTGAATCGGGAGCAGCGGATTCGGAGAGGTGTAGGTGACGGTGATCGTGCTGTCGTCCGGAAAGTCCACCTTCGCCATCTTCGTCTCGTTGTTGATCTGTTGACTGATGACGAAGGAGGGCACCGGCGCCAGGGTCTTGTTGAGCTGAACGTCCTGGTACCAGAACTTCGCGTCGTCGATCGTGACGTCCTGCCCGTCCGACCACTTCGCGCCCTTCCTGAGGTGGAAGGTGAACTGGGTCGCGTCCTGATTCTGCTCCCACTTTTCGAGGAAGTTCGGGACCACTCGGATCGTGTTGGGATCGGGCGCATCCCACTCGATCAGCTGCTCTTCGATTAGCTTGGTCGGGCCCCAGCGATCGGAGAGGCCGGAGTAGGCACGGTGCCAGGTGCCGCCGTACTGTCCGACCTCCTGGAGCGGCGTAAGGACGCGAGGATTGTCCGGCAGGCGCTTCTCCACCGCGGGCAGGCTGCCCGACTTCACCAGATCGGCGAGCTGGGGAGCCTCTTTGAACTTACTGGCGGCGACGGTCGGCGCCGGGGTGGGTTGAGCTTGCGAGACGGTGATCGGCGCGGTCGTCGGCGCCGGGGCAGCGGTCGCGGCCGGAGCGCTGGTCGCCGCGGGCGCGCTGGTTGGCGCGGTGGCACCGGATGGGGCCGAGGTGGGCGCGGACGGCTGTCCGCCGCAGGCACTGACCGCCGCGCCGGCCGCGGCGATCGCGGCGAGCTTCAGAAAACGACGTCGCGCGAAGGTCTCCATGTGAAAACTCCTTCCTCAACCACCCGGTTTCGCCGACCCCACCGTCGGCGCGCCCGGTTCGTGCCGGCTGTCTCACGACGAGCGCGGGCTCGCAACGAGCTGACAAGCGTCGTCAGTCACGGGTGTAGGTATAACACATCGCGCGCCGCCCGCGCAATATTCGATGTATGTGTATTGGTCGGGTGCGCAACCTCCAAATACAGGTGAGCGTAGAGGCCCTCGCGCGCCATCAGCTCGTCGTGGGTGCCCAGCTCGACGAGCTGGCCGCCGTCGAGGACGGCGATCCGGTGCGCCACCTTGATCGTGCTCATGCGGTGGGCAATGATCAGGGTGGTTCGGCCCCGCATCAACTCGTCGAGCGCGTCCTGGACCAGCCGCTCGGACTCGTTGTCCAGAGCGCTCGTCGCCTCGTCGAGGAGGAGGATCCGCGGATCTTTCAGGATCGCCCGGGCGATCGCGATCCGCTGGCGCTGGCCGCCGCTCAGGGTCATGCCGCGCTCGCCGACCACGGTGTCGTAGCGCGCCGGGAAGGCCATGACGAAGTCGTGCGCGTTGGCGGCGCGCGCCGCCGCGACCAGCTCGGCCTCGCCGGCGTCCAGCCGGCCGTAGAGGATGTTCTCGCGGATCGTCCCGCCGAAGAGGATCGTCTCCTGGGCGACGACCCCGATCTGGGCGCGCAGACTTGCCTGGGTGAGCGAGCGGAGATCCCGGCCGTCGACGCGGATGGCTCCGACGGTGGGATCGTAGAAGCGCGCGACCAGATTGACGATGGTGCTCTTGCCGGCCCCGCTCGGCCCGACCAGCGCCAGGATCTCTCCGGGCGTGATCTCCAGCGAGACGTTCCGGAGCACCGGCGTCTTCGGCTCGTAGGCGAACGACACGTTCTCGAAGCTGATCCGTCCCTCGATCCGGGGCGCGTCGATCGCCTCGGCGGCGTCCTGGACGCTCGGCCGGCTGTCGAGGATCTCGAAGACGCGCTCGACGCCCCCGATCGCCGCCCGAAACTGTCCGTAGAGGCCGGCCAGCCCGCCCAGGCTCGCCGCGATCGAGACGCCGTACATCAGAAAGCCGGTGATCATCGCCAGGCTCAGCTGGCCGGCGATGATCTCGCGCCCACCGTACCACATGATCGCGGCGATCGCCCCGAAGCCCAGGAAGGTCATCAGGGCGATGAACAGGGCCTGGTAGACCGAGAGGCGAAGCGACGCTTGGAAAGTTCGCTCGGCCGCGTCGCCGTAGCGTCGCGTCTCGTAGTCCTCGCGCACGAAGCTCTTCACGACCCGGACGCCCTGCAGGCCCTCCTCGGCGACGGCAGTCGCGGCGCCCAGCTGGTCCTGCACCTGGCGGCTGACCTTCTGCACCCGCCGCCCGAAGATTCCGCCGACCCCGATCAGCACCGGCGCCAGCGCCAGGATGAAGAGGGTCAGACTAGCGCTCATCGTCAGGACGATCGCGATCGAGCCGGCCAGGATCACCACCTGGCTGAGAAACGCGGTGAGGTTGTTCGTCAACAGGGAGCGCATCTGGGTCACGTCGCTGGTCAGCCGCGATACGACGTCGCCGACCCGCCGGTTGGCGTAGAAGTCGAGCGAGAGACTTTGAAGCTGGCGATAGAGCGAGGTCCGAAGATCGTAGACGATGCTCTCGCCGATGTAGGCGAGCAAGTACGATTGCAGCGCCGAGAACGTGGCCTGGAGCAGGAAGATGCCGACCAGAAGGAGGGCCAGGGCGTCGAGCGAGCCGAGGCTCCCGGTTCGGGTGACCGAGTCGAGGAGACGGACGATGACCAGCGGGAAAGTCAGCGCGGCGCCGCTCGACAGCAACAACGCCAGGATGGCGAGTGCCAGCCGACGCCAGTACGGTCGGAGGTACCCGAACAGGCGGCGCCATTCCACCGTGCGAATCGCCACGGCGGGTCGACCGTCCGGCGCGAGCGCTCGGCGCGCCCGGCCGTTGGAATGTGTCATCATCGCGGAGAAGATGCGACCATGAATCGAGTATAGCAAAGTGGCGTTCGTCGCCGGTTCTAGCCGGGCCGGCGGCGGATGGCTATAATGAGTCCGCCTACTACTGGAGGAATCAATGGCCAAGTCGGCCGCCTTGCCTAGTTTTACAGGATTGATGCTGCACCGTGAGCCGACGCTCGGCTACTCGTTCTTCGTTCCGGATGGCTGGCACCGACGCGAGATCGAGGGCGGGGGAGATTTCAGCGTTCTCTACGCGCCGTCGACCGACGATGCGTTTACCAGCTTTTCCGCCGAGGGGCAGGACCTCGGCGTCGAGGTCAAGGCCGAAGACCTGCCGGCGCTGCGCGAGGGCGCGCGGCGTGGCATCCGCAAGCTCCCCGGCTCCCGAATCACCCAGTTCGAGGCCGAGGCGATCGGCCGCCTGATCACGATCGAGGCGCGCCACACCTACCGCGACGGGGAGGCGGTCCGGGCCCGCTGGGTTCGCCTGCTCTACCAGGGCACGGTGCAGGTGCGGCTGATCGCCCAGGCCGCCAGCGTCGAGCAGTTCGAGTACTGGCTTCCGATGTTCTACGAATCGATGCGCACGTTTCGCTTTGGCGATTGGGGGCTCGACGCCGGCGTCGCCAGCGACGATTGGCAAAAGTGACCGGAGGAATGAAATGCCTAAACCCGTTCGGATCAGCGTTATCGGGGCCGGAAGCGGGGTTTTCTCGCTCGGGCTCGTCAAGGATCTCTGCCTGACCGAGAGCCTGCGCGAGAGCGAGGTCTCGTTCATGGACATCGCCCCGGAGCGGCTCGAGACCGTCCACAAGCTGGCGACGCGCTACGCCGACGAGCTGGGCGCGCGCCTCCGCTTCGAGTCGACGACCGATCGGGCGGCGTCGCTGAAGGACGCCGACTTCGTGATCAACACCGCCTCGGCGTCGAGCCACGGCGCTCAGCGGCGGGCGCGCGAGATGGTTGCCGCCCACGGCTACTACTACGGGGGAACCAACCTTCACGAGCGCCACGAGAACTTCGACCTGATGCTCTCGGTCGCCCACGACATCGAGCGGATCTGCCCACGCGCCTGGCTGATCCAGTCCGGCAATCCGGTCTTCGACGGCTGCACCCTGATGCACCGGGAGACGAGCGTCAAGGTGATCGGCCTCTGCCACGGCCACTACGGCTACCTCGAGATCTGCAAAGAGCTCGGCCTCGATCCGGCGCGGGTGACCTGGGAGGCACCCGGCCTCAACCACTGCATCTGGCTGAACCACTTCCTCTACGACGGGGAGAACGCTTACCCGATCCTCGACGAGTGGATCGCGACGAAGGCCGAGGAGTACTGGCACAGCCACGTCGCCGAGCGAACCCACGACACCCAGATGTCGCGCGGCACGATCCACCAGTACCAGATCTACGGGAAGATGCCGATCGGCGACACCCCGCGCACCCAGCCGGTCACGACCAACTGGTGGTACCACACCGACCTGGCGACGAAGAAATTCTGGTTCGGCGAGCGCTTCGGCGGGCCGGACACCGAGATCGCCCGCCCCTTCTACGTCGCCGGCCTCGAGAAGCGGCTCGAGCAGATGCGCGAGGCCGCGCACGATCCCCGGGCCCGGGTGACCGACATCTTCGGCACGACCAGGACGCGCGAGCAGCAGGTGCCGATCATCGACGCCCTGACCAACAACGCCGAGGGGCGCTTCCAGATCAACTGGCCGAACCGCGGCGTCTTGGATGGCATTCCGGCTGACGTCGTCGCCGAGCTCCCGGCGCTGATCGACGCGAGCGGGGTCCATCCGTTGAAACCGGCGCCGCTGCCGCGCAAGATCATGCTGGAGCAGGTGCTCCCGTACTGGCTCGACATGGAGCGCACCCTCGAAGCCTACCGGTCCGGCGACCGGTCGATGCTCCTCTGGAACGTCCTGCAGTCCCACCAGACGCGGAGCTACAACCAGGCGGTCGAGGTTCTCCAGGCGTATCTCAATGATCCGGATAACCAGGAGGTGCGCGAGCGATTCACCGGCTTCGACGGCGCCGGAGACCGCTGGAAGGCGCCGAAGCAGGGGTAGCGAGGGCTCCCTCATCTCAATGGAAAGGATGGACGCAATGGCAGACGTGGTTCGCATCGGGGTCGTGGGCGCGGGCAGCATCGCGGTCCGCGGGATCATGCCGCACCTGAGCCAGGAGGATCTGCGCGATCGGGTGCGTCTGGCGGCGGTGTGCGATCCGGTTCCGGGACGGGCCGAGGCGGCGAAGGAGCGATTCGGCGTCGAGAGGGCCTTCGTCTCCTACGAGGACCTGCTAGCCAGGGGCGAGGTTGACGCGGTGACGATCGCCTCGCCGATCGGATTGCACTACGCCCAGGGACGGCAAGCGCTCGAAGCCGGCAAGCACATCCACTTCAACAAGACGATGACCACGACGGTGGCGGAAGCGACCGACCTGATCGAGACCGCCCGCAGAAAGGGCCTCAAGATCGTCGCCTCGCCGGGCGAGATGCTGCGCCCGCACAACCAGCAGATCAAGAAGCTGATCGCCGAGGGCGCGCTCGGAACGCTCTGCTGGGCGGCCTGCGGCGCCGCCTTCGGCACCTACCACGAGAAGGAGCGGGTTCGCCAGGGCAGCGACGTGCTCTCGAACATCGACCCGTCGTGGTACTACCGCAAGCCGGGCGGCGGTCCGCTCTACGACATGACCGTCTACGCCCTGCACGGGATCACCGGCATCCTCGGCCCGGCCAGGCGGGTGACGTCCCTCTCCGGCGTCCGGATCCGCGAGCGCGAGTTTCGCGGCCAGATGGTCCCCTGCGACGCCGACGACAACACCCTGATGCTGCTGGACTTCGGCGGAAGCCTCTTCGGCCTGGCCTACGGAATGGCGGCGGGACGGCTGACCGAGGGCTTCATGGGAAGCTACTTCGGCACCGGCGGCAGCATCGTCGGCCTGAAGCTGAACGGCGAGCCGTTCGACTATCCGGGGCGCGACCTGGCCGCCCAGGCGCCGGCCGGCCGGGGCAACCAGTGGCTGCTTCCCCACGTGGTCGGACCGCACCGGGAGATCGAAGAGCAGCACGTCTACGAGGACATCATGCAACTCGTCGACTGGATCCGCGAGGACAAGCCAACCATCGTCACCGCCGAGCACGGGCGCCACGTGGTCGACATCATCGAGTCCGCGTACCGCTCGGCCGAGACCGGCCAGGCGCAGGCCCTGACGACGACCTTCTGAGCGCCTTTCGGGTGACAGTGGCAGGCGATGGGCCAGCGGCGTCGCCGCTGGCCCATCGCCTGCCACTACTTCAGATGCTCGGTGTGGCCGTTCTTGATCAGCCAGCTCTTCAGGTAGACGTAGCTATCGTGGGCGCACTGGTCCTCGTCGCGGTCGTCGGTATCGACCTCCATCGAGAAGATGACTTCCTCCTTCGCGCCCGCCTGGGCCAGCAGCGGCAGCACCCGCTCGAAGTCGACCAGCCCGGCCCCGACCGCGACGCCGTTGTAGGTGTCGTTCTCCAGGACGTAGTCGCGGACGTGCGCGTGCATAGTGTAGGGAAGGCAGGCGCGGGTGGCCGCGACCGGGTCTTCGCCGAGGATCAGCCAGTTGCCGGTGTCGCTCTGGATCCCGACGTTGTCTAACCCGGTCTCATCGCAGATCCGGATCAGCTCGCTCGAGGTCCAGTAGTCGTAGTTCTCCTGGCAGATCCGGATGCCCAGGTCGCGGGCGATCCGTCCGATCTCGGTCAGCATCCGGACGGCGCACTTGATCTGTCCCTCGCGGGTCATCCGACCGTTTCGGGCGCAGCCGAAGTTCGAGGTTCGGGCGCCGAGGTAGGCCACCGTTTCCAGGTTGCGCCGCGCCTCGGCGAGCGAGGCCGCCCGCACCTCGGCGTCGTTGTGGACGGCGACGCCGCCGAAGCCGACCATCGCGATCATGTCGTTTTCCTTCAGCCGCGCCTTCAGCTCGTCGAGGTAGCCCCGGCTGGTGTCCGGCAGCGAGCGCACCCCGAAGTCGATCCCCATCGGGCTGAAGCCGAACTCTTTCCCGATCTTCGCGGTCTTCTGGAAGGCGTATTCGAAGGCGTCGGCGGGGCTGAGGTGCTGCCGCCGAACCTGGCGATGCCAGTTCTGCCCCGCCAGTGATCCGATGATGATTCCCACGTTCGTGCCCTTCTCTTCTCTTCGAAATTCGGACTCCCGCTCGGTCCATCGATCTC
>JAJPKB010000468.1 GCA_021323915.1 Chloroflexota bacterium
CAACGTCGAGCACGATCGCGCGGCTGGCCACACCGGTGTCCAGGCTGGCGGCGTCGATCTCGGCCTCGACGGTGGAACGCGAGGGGTCGGCCGAGTCCAGAAGGATCGTGCCCCGGATGGATCGGAAGCGACCTTTCATCGTCGTGAACGTCATGTGCCGCGCCGCCAGCTCGACGAGCGTGTGCGCCGGGTCGAGCTGCCAGATCGTCCGGGGCGGCGCCCGCCCTTCGTTGCCTATCTCCACGTCCTTTTACTACCCGCTCTGGTGGTCTGCCAAACGATCTTCGAGGGGTTAGCACCCCTCCAACCCCCCGCTCCGACGAGGCGCTAGCGCCCATGCCGCACGTAGCCACCGGCGGCCAGGTCGCGCTCCTGGGCGACGTTCACCCGAAGCGGCCGGCTGTCGAGAACGTAGCCGTCAAAGGTCTCAATCGCCTTCCTAGCTTCCTGATCGTTCGCCATCTCGACGAAGCCGAAGCCGCGCGAACGCCCGGTTTGCCGATCCAGGGGCAAGGCAACCGCCTTGACCGTCCCGACTTTGCTGAACAGGTTCTTGAGATCGTCGGCGCTCACATCGTAGGGAAGATTCCCCACGTACAAGCGATTCGCCATGGAACTCACCCCTTTCCTCGGACGTGCCGGCGAATCCCCCATCGAGACGAGGGACTCGCCGATCGACACCATGACCGCCCATGGGGGCCACTTGGACTCAGCGTACGTCGGAAGAGTGAATACGCAAGTTGCCCGAGGTTGCGGCTTCGTTACGAATGGCGCCGTCCCAATCCGAAACGTCGTCCGCCCGGGCCGACGCCAGGGTTAGGCGGGTTGCCGGAAGAGGCGCGGGTTTTCCCGGGATCTCGACTCGGCGCGCGTGGTCGAGGAGAACGCGCTGCTCGGCGGCGGCGATATTGCGCCGCGTCTGATCGACGACGTCCGCCGAAACCGAGAGCGAGTCGATTCCCCAACGGACCAGCAGCTCGGCGTACTCCGGGTAGACCGAGGGCGCCTGTCCGCAGATCGAGCAGGTCATGCCGACCTCGTGGGCGGTGCGGATGATCCGCTCGACGGCGTCGAGGACGGCCGGGTCGCGCTCGTCGTAGAGCGGCGCGACGGTCTTGCTGTCTCGATCGACGCCGAGGATAAGCTGGGTGAGGTCGTTGGAGCCGATCGACACGCCGGTCGCGCCCGCGCCGGCGTAGGACGGGAGCCAGTAGACGACCGACGGGACCTCGGCCATGATCCAGAGCTGGAAGCTCTTCGAACGGGTGAGGCCGCTCTGGTCCACGAGCCGCTTGCATTCGGTGAACTCCCAGCAGGTTCGGACGAACGGGATCATCAGGTGGAGGTTGTCGAACTCACGTCGAACCTGCTCGAGGGAGCGCAGCTCCAGGGCGAAGAGGTCTGGCTCACTGATGTTGCGGAAGCAGCCGCGGTAACCCAGCATCGGATTGGCTTCGACCGGCTCGAACCGATCGCCTCCCTTCAGTCCCCGGAACTCGTTTGTCTTGAAGTCGGTGCTGCGATAGATCACCGGTCGAGGCGCGAACGCCGCCGCGAACTTTCGAAGGTCCGCAGCCATGCGCTCCACGAATTCGTTGCCCTTCCCTTGCTCCAGCAATAGACGAGGATGCTCGCCGTCAAGCGCGCTCAGGATCATGAACTCGGCGCGAAGCAGGCCGACGCCGTCGACCGGCAGCCGTGACACCGCTTCGGCGCGGTCGGGTTCCGCGAGGTTGACGTAGAGGCGCGTCGCGGTCACCGGCGAGGCCGTGACAACGGTCGGAGCCGGCGCGGGAACCTGGGCCGCGGCCGCCTGCCCGGTCGCTGCTCGCACCACGCCCTCGCGTCCGTCGACCGTCACGACCTCGCCATCCCGCAGGATGCGCGTGGCGCGGCCGGTCCCGACGACGCACGGCACCCCAAGCTCACGGGAGACAATCGCAGCGTGGCTGGTCATGCCCCCGCCATCGGTCACGATCGCGGCGGCCCGCCGCATGAACGGCACCCAGTCGGGCGAGGTCATCTCGGCAACGAGGACGTCACCGCGCTGAAACCGCGTGCCATCCTCGGGGGTTCGCAGCACCCGGACAGATCCCGAGGCGACGCCCGGGCTGGCCCCGAGTCCCCGGACGAGCACCTCCCCGGCGACGCCGGCCACCGGTGCCGGGAGTCGGGCGACCGCCGTGACCGGTCGCGTTTGGACGAGATAGACTTTGCCGCCGGTGATGGCCCACTCGGCGTCCTGGGGCGCCCCGTAGTGGGCCTCGTCCTTTAGCGCGAGCCGCGCGATCTCGCGCACCTCGGCGTCGGAGAGGACTCGCTCGGTTGCCTTTGCCTCGTCGAGGTCGACACGCTGGTTCTGCCCGTTGGCCCCGCGGACGAGCATGAACTCCTTGCGGCTGACCACCCGCTCGAGGATGCGCAGATCCTTTTTGTCGACGACGTATCGGTCAGGGGTGACCTGGCCCGCGACGACGACCTCACCGAGACCCCAGGCGGCCTCGACGACGATGTGATCCGGGTTGCCGGTGGCTGGATCGACGGTGAAGAGGACGCCCGATTTCTCCGCGCTCACCATCTGCTGAACGATGACAGCGATCGCTTGCTCCTCGGGCAGGTTCGCCCGAGC
>JAJPKB010000493.1 GCA_021323915.1 Chloroflexota bacterium
AGTCACGAACGTCGTCTTTTGTACGTCGAACTCTTCGAGCTGCACCCCTTCGGATACGGCTCCCTATGTCCTCGTGACCGTTCAAGCCACCTACGAACCGTTGACCGGGTCACTGTTGGGGCTGCCCAGCTCAGTAATTCTGTCCGCGACCTGCAAGAGATACTTGCCTCAATAGGCAACAAATGACGGCGGCATTTGGCGAGAAATTCCACGCGACGTGAAATGGAAAACCCGCCTCTTCGGCGGGTCTTGTGGCTGCCGGACTAGGATTCGAACCTAGGATCTTCTGATCCAGAGTCAGACGTGTTACCGCTACACCATCCGGCATTGACCTGAATAATCCTACCCGTGCGCGGCCTGATTGTCAAGGCAGACTGACGATTATGTTGCCGTGCGTGCGTCTGCTTTGCAGCACCCCGATCCTGCGATTTTATGTATTGTTAACCGAGGCTGACGATCTGTTCTTGCCTCGTTTATGCCCGACGGCGTAGCTTCCGGAGGTAGGCTCAACTCCCCGCTTCGACGAGGCATCCCCATGCAGGTGACTTTCCCCTATCCCAACATCGCGCCGGTCGACGTGCCCGACGCCAATCTGTTGGGTGTTTTCGCTCCTCGATCGGTGCCCTCGGCCCCGCCGGTCGAGCAGCTCGTCGCCGACGCGCTCTCCCAACCCATCGGCACGCGGCGGCTGTGCGATCAGGTCGACGCGCGCACCCGGGCGCTGGTGCTCGTCGACGATTTCACCCGTCCGACCCCGGCCGCCCGGATCCTGCCGGTCCTGATCGACGAGCTGAAGGCCGGCGGCGTCCAGCTGAACAACATCAGCTTTCTAACCGCCGACGGCACTCACGGCTGCATGAGTCAAGCGCAGCTCGAGCGCAAGCTCGGCGCGGACGTGCTGAACCACTTCCCGGTCTATTGCCACCAGTGGCGCGATCGGCAGGACATGGTCGACCTCGGCACCACCGCCGATGGCATGCCGGTCCTGGTGAACCGCCGCCTGAAAGAGGCCGACCTGATCGTCGGCGTCGGACACATCGTGCCGCATCGGATCACCGGGTTCAGCGGAGGCGCCAAGATCGTCGCCCCCGGGGTGACCGGCATGCCTCCGGACGCGAAGGACGTTCACTGGCTCGCCGCCCAGTATCCCGCGCGCGACATCACTGGCGTCGTCGACAACCCGATCCGACGGATCGTCAACGAGGTCGGTCGACTCACTGGCCTTCGCTTCATCGTCAACGTGATCCAGGATAACCACGGGCAGGTCATCCGGGTCGTCGCCGGCGACCCCGACGAGGCACACCGCGACGGCTGCCCCAGCTCGCGCGACGTGTACGGCGTTCCGATTCCGGAGCTGGCGCCGATCGTTCTCCTGGATTCGTTTCCCTCGGACGTCGACTACTGGCAGGCCGCGAAGGCCGGCTATGCCGCCGAGCTGGCGGTTCAACCCGGCGGCGTGGTGATCCTGGTGACGCCGTGCCCCCAGGGCGTCGCCCACGAGCATCCCGAGCTCGTCCAGTACGGGGTCCCGCCGCTCAGTCAGATTCGCCAGATGGTGGCGCAGGGCACCTACCAGGATATCGTCGCCGCCGGCATCGCCGCGCTCACCTCCTGGGTGGTCCGCGAGCGCGCCCACGCGATCATGGTCAGTCCGGGAATCCCGCCCGATCAGCGCCGGGCGATCGGCTTCGAGCCCGCGGCCACGGCGCAAGAGGCGCTTGGCATGGCGTTCCAGCGCTGCGGCCCCCGGGCAAAGGTGCTGGTGCTCCACCACGGCGGCGAGATCCTTCCCCTGCCCCCCGGATCGCCCGCCGCGGCTTAAGGGGATCGTCGGTTCTGCTGAAATATTTCGTAGAGCACCAGGCTGGTCGCAACCGCCAGGTTGAGCGTATCGCCGGTCCCGACCATCGGGATTCGCACGAGCTCGTCGCAGATCGCCTGCCGCTCGTCCGACGGTCCGAGCCGCTCGCTCCCCATCAACAGCACGACCGGCGCGTGGTAGGCGACGTCGCGGTACTCGCGCTCCGCGCTTCCCGAGGTGCCGATCACCACGTAGCCGCGCTCGCGCTTCCACCGGACGAACTCGTCGAAGCTAGCGCGGACGAGCCGCTGGGAAAAAACCGCGTCCATGCTCGCGCGCACTGCCGTGGGGTGGTATGGGTCCGTCGTCTGGCCAAGCGCGATCAGGCCAGCGCAGCCCACCGCGTCGCCGGTTCGCAAGATCGCGCCGAGGTTGCCCGGATTGCCGATCGCATCCAGCGCCACCCAGCCGAGACCGTCGCCCAGACTGACCTCGCCGAGCGAATCGGTGCGCGTTCGAACGACCGCGCCGATGCCCTGGAGGTCTTCCTTGAATGAGATGCTGCCGAACGCGGTCGAACTCATCTCCAGGATCGGCACCCCGGCCTCCCGAAGCTCCCGAGCTATCCGCCAGCCAAAATTGCCCGATAGCAGGTCCGGCGCGACGACGCACCGTTCGATCGCGAATCCGGCGCGCCACGCCTGCGCCACGATCCTCGCGCCTTCGATGTATCAGGCGCCGGTGCGCTCGCGCTCGGCGCGGCCACGCCGCCGGCGTATCCGCTGGACCGCCGTGTCGGTCTCCAACAGCGCCCCGCTCGCCGACGGAGCAGACGACATTCCGTGGTCTCCACCCGCCAATCGCCGACGTTTCAGGTGAGTCGGATTTGGTTTCGACGTGCTCTTTCTCGGCATCTTCTCGGCTGAATCCCAATCAGAAGTCTACAGCAAACACGGCTCGGAGGTCGGATCGTCCGCCGCCAAAAGCGACCCACATTCCCCTCGCTCGTAAAGCTGGCACGCCAGTTGCACAGACGCCGGTTCGGTTTGACGTTTTCCACGCGATTTCCCGCCGGGCCGATCCTTCGTCCTCCTGGCCCGGGGGACGTCAGGACAGATGGACAGCACCAAGCGCCGTCACCTTGAGCGTCTGTGCCTGTTGCTTCTCGCCCTCGTCCTGGTGAGCGCGATCGCGCCGTGTCGATCGGCTTATCCCGATCGATCGGGCGCACGCCGGATAGTTCAGCCGGCGAGCACCTGGGCCAGCCCCGGCACGCCTCCGCCGGATGGATATTCGCCCAGCCAGATCCGCCACGCCTACGGCATCGACCGGATCGGCGAAGATGGCGCCGGTCAGATCATCGCGATCGTCAGCGTCGGAGATAACTCCGCCATCCCGCCCGAGGTTCTCCAATTCATCGAGGCCTACCATCTGCCCCGGCTCAACGGTCTACCCGGCACGCCTGGCTGCTCGGTCCGCGACGGTCCGCATCCGTGCCTCCAGATCGTCGGCGCCCCCGGCCGCCCTTCGCGCCAGGGTCGCTGGGTGACCGAGACCTGCCTCAACGTCGACTGGGCCCACGCGATCGCCCCCGGGGCCGACCTCCTGGTCGTCGAGTCCGTCCGCGAAGACGTGATGGATATGCTCGACGCCGTGGATCTCGCGGTTCGTCGCGGGGCCCGAGTCGTCGCGATGAGCTGGGGCGGCCCCGAATTTCCGGACGAGGCCCTCTACGATCCGCACTTCCGCCGGCCGGGTGTCGCCTTCGTCGCCGCGACCGGCGACGAAGGCGGCGTCGTCGAATGGCCGGCCTCGTCCCCCTACGTGATCTCGGTCGGGGGATCGACCCTGCGCCTCGATAGGAACGGCAACGTTCTCTCGGACCGCGCCTGGCGCGAAGCGGGTTGGGGTTACAGCGCCTACGAGCCCGAGCCCGCCTATCAGGCGAGCGCGGAGATCCCGGATCCTCAGCACCGCCGCGCGGTGCCCGACGTCGCGTACGCCGCGGATCCCGAGTTCGGGTTCGCCGTGTACGATCCCGACTCACCGATGGCCGACGCGGGCTGGCTCGAGCTGGGTGGCACCAGCGTGGGCGTTCCTCAGTGGGCCGGCGTGATCGCCTTGATCGACCAGCGCCGCCCCTCCCATCCGCTCTCCAGCGACAATCTGGAGTCATCCCCGATCTACAACGCGGCGAAGGGCCCGCTCCACTGGATCAACTTCCGCCCAGCCGACGTGGCGCCCGTCAGCTTCGACCGCGCCACTGGCCTCGGCGCCCCACGGGTCGACCGGCTGGTGCGATCTCTCGCCGCTTCCCAGGGCACTAGCCCGATTCGGTGATCGCGAGGAGCAAGCCGGGCGGCTCGATCAGAGATCCGTCACCTTCTCGTCCGGCAAAACGTCCGGCCAGGCGCGGTGCAGCGGCACGACCAGTTGAGGATTTTGCTCGAGGCGCTCGGCCATCTCGCGCGCGTCGAGCACGTGGCGGCCGTGAATGCGCAGCGCTTCGATCTTGACCGGATAGGTCTCGGAGACGTCAATCCAGGTGTTGGAACAACCGTCCGGCAGGTTTTCCAGTTGCATTTCACGAGCGGCTTCCGGTCCGACCGCATCGTAGTAAAGCTCGCGAACGCCGAGCCCCTCATCCCGCGCTCGGTAGAACGCGGCGGTCGCCGCGCGATGGATCGCAAGGTGATCCGGGTGGCCGGTGATTCCGCCGGGTCCGAAGGTGATGATCACCTCCGGCCGGTCCCGGCGAACCGCCTCCATGATTCGATCTTCCAGCTCGCGCTCGGGCACCCGGGCAAGGGTGCCGTCCTCGTAGCCGAGAACGTCGAGATGGCGGAAGCCGATCACCGCGGCGGCATCGCGAAGGTCACACTCGCGAAGCCGTCCGAGCTCAACGGGCGAGGGGGCGGGCTGCGCGCCGGTGTTCCCGTGCTCGCCACGCGTCGCGAAAAGGCCGGCGATCACCGCGCCGCGACGGGCATACTTGGCCAGGACCGCGGATGGTCCGAAGCTCTCGTCGTCGGGATGGGCGTAGACGACCAGAATGCGCTTTGGTGCCACTGTACACCTCTTGACCGATCATCCATCGAGCACGAGACGGTCCAGCGCCTGTCGCAGCTCGGCCGTCGCTTCCCCGGGGTCCGGAGCGCCCAGGATCGCCGAGACCACCGCGACGCCGGCCGCGCCCGCCGCCAGCGCCTCGCCGACGTTCGACCGATCGATCCCGCCGATCGCGATGACCGGAATCCGGACGACGGAGACGACCCGGGCCAGCTCTTCGACGCCCCGCGACGGCTCGCCCGGGTGTGAGGCCGTTGGATACACGTGTCCGAAGGTAACCCAGTCGGCTCCGACCGATTCGGCCCGACGCGCGGCATCCCGGTCGTGGATGGATGCGCCGATCACGAGCGGGGATCCACGGGAGGTCGTACCGGATATCTCGCGAACGACCGCGACCGGCAGGCTTCGTTCTCGGAGCTGAATCGCGTCCGCGCCGACGGCGAGCGCGACGTCCAGGCGGTCGTTCACCGCGACCCGGACCCCGCGCGGGCGGCAGATTTCGACGACCGCGCACGCCAATTCGTACAGGTCTCGCGCCGACGCCCGGTGGTCGCGCACCTGAACCCAGTCCACACCGTTCTTGACCGCCGCGCGGACGGCCGCGAGAACGTCGCCAAAAGGGGTGACTACCCATTCGCGGGGCGTCTGGATTCCCTCACCCCCTACCCCCTCTCCCATCCTAGGTGGATCCTCACCCGGCGAGAGCGGATCTGGCAGCAGCTCTCGGCCAGCGGGCGGGAGCGACAAGCCCACGACGAGGTGAAGCTGAGGGCGCGACGCTGGCGGCACCGGTCGCCCTCACTCCGCCCGGCCCGGGAGATCCGCTCGTCTGGCTTCCAGCCCCTGACTTGGGGATGCTCCCGCGAATCGCTCCGGCCCGAACGGCGCCAGCTCCGAGGCGAGGGTGCCGCCGCGGATGAAATCGGCGATCCAGCGGCCGGTCAACGGACCGAGCAGCACCCCGTTGCGGAAGTGGGCGGTGGCCAGGATCAGATTGTCGCGACCGGGCGCCCGGCCGACGATCGGGTAGCGGTCCGGCGCGGCTGGCCGCAGTCCCGCCCACATGCCTTCCACGGTGAACCCTCCGGCGAGCGGCAGAAACTCTAGCGCCGCCTCGGCCAGGTGCCCCATGCCGGCCAGGGTTGGTCGGCGGTCGTAGTTTCCATCTTCCTCGGTCGCCCCGAGAATCACCTGGCCGTCGACCTTCGGTACCAGGTAGCACTCGCCCGACCAGATCACCTGTCGCGGGGATCGGTTCAAGGCGCGGAGGGTCACGATCTGTCCCTTGACCGGCCCGACCGGCAGGCTCAGCCCGGCGCTCCTGGCGAGGTCCCCGCTCCAGACTCCGGCCGCCAGGACGAACGTGCCGGCGCGCATGACGCCGGTCGGCGTCCGGACACCGACGACTCGGTCGCCGTCCAGCTCGAAGGCGGTCGCCCAGGCTCCCTCGGCGATTCGTGCGCCGCGCTTGACGCTGGCGGTGGCCAGTCCCTGGACGAGTCGTGGGCTGCGGACGTGCCCCTCGTCGGGTAGCCAGAGTCCGCCGGCGAGCAAGCGCCCGGCGACGCCGGCGAGCAGCGGCTCGCGATCGCCCAGCTCTGTCGGCTCGATCCATTCGGCCCGCAGTCCGCGCGCCGTTTGCCAGCGCATCCGGCGCTGCAGCTCGACGCGTTCGGCCTCGTCCATGGCGACCCGCAGGATGCCGCTCGTCCGACACTCGACGTCGAGCCCGACGTCGTCGAGCAGCGCCGCCGCCAGCGGGGCATGCTCGGCGCGTCCGAGCAGGGTTAGCGCGAAGAAGGGATCGTCGAACGGCGCCTCGACCTGGGGGGCCAGCATGCCGGCCGCGACGCCGGAGGCGCCGGCGGCCAGGTAGTCGCGCTCGAGCACCTGGGCGCGCGCGCCGCCCAGCGCGAGATGATAGGCGATCGAGCAGCCGATGACACCCCCTCCGACGATCAGCACGTCGGGTATCGCCTCGGCGGTCGGGCGGCCGGGAAAAGATCGCACCCCTTAACGTCCAACCGTGACGACGCCGGTGGGAGGGCTGGAGGGGATGGCGTGGTCGCTGCGCGGCATGCGACCGGCGAGATAGCCGAGCCGTCCCGCCTCCACCGCCCGCCGCATCGCCAGCGCCATCGTCGTCGGGTTATCCGAGCGCGAGATCGCGGTGTTGATCAGGCAGGCATCCGCGCCCGCCTCCATCGCCAGCGCGGCATCCGACGGAGTGCCGATTCCGGCGTCGACGACCACCGGCACGCTCACCCGCTCGACGATGCGGCGGATTCCATTCCAATCGTTCACTCCCTGGCCGGAGCCGATCATCGAGCCAAGTGGCATCACCGTCGCGGCGCCCGCCTCTTCCAGCCGCAGCGCGGTCACCAGATCGGAGGTCGTGTAGGGCAGGACGACGAATCCCTCGCGGACGAGGATCTTCGTCGCCTCGACGGTGCCGGTCACGTCGGGCCAGAGGGTACGCTCGTCGCCGATCACTTCGAGCTTCACCCATTCGGTGCCGAGCGCCTCGCGGGCAAGCTCGGCCATGAAGACCGCTTCGCGCACGCTGGTGGCGCCGGCCGTGTTCGGCAGCAGGTGGTATCGGGCCAGATCGAGCGCGGCGAGAATGCCGGCGTCCGGACCGCTGCCGTCGACGCCGGTGGTGCGGATCGCGACCGTCACCATCTCGGCGCCGGAGGCATCGAGCGCCGCGCGCATGACCGCTGGCGAGATGAACCGTCCGGTGCCGACGAAGAGGCGCGAATCGAACCGTCGCCCCGCGATGACCAGCGGCTTCGGATCTTCTATCGTCAGATCGGCCGCCCCACCAGCCACCGCCTTGACCAGCCGCACGTCGTCGTCGGCCGCGAGCGACGTCTCTTCCCATTCCCGGCGCGGCACGACCCGGCCGTTCACCGCGACGGCGATCCCGGGCCCGGCCAGGCCAGCCGGCGCGCTCAACTGGCCGGCACCAAGCTTCGCCATCAGCTCGGAGACCGTCCGAGCACCGCCAAGGTCGTATTCCTGTCCATTCACGCGTACGGTCGTCATGCGCCGTCTCCTATAAGCATCACGAGAAGAATCACGAGCCCTGCCAGAGGCGGTAGAAGTGGTGAACCGGCGAGTGGCCGGATCCGATCGGGTACGCGCTGGCGATCGCGCCGGTCAGGTAGTCCTTCGCCGCGCCGATCGCCGCCAGCGGCTCCTGACCGGCTGCCAATCCCGCCGCGATCGCCGCCGAAAAGGTGCAGCCGGTCCCGTGGGTGTGCGGCGTGTTGATGCGGGTGGCGTGAAGCGTCCGAAACTCTTTTCCGTCGAAGATCAGGTCGTCGGCATCCCCGCCGCGGTGGCCACCCTTGATCACGACGTACCTCGGTCCAAGCCGGGCGATCACCTCGGCCGCGTGCCGCAGGTCCAGGTCGGTCTCCAGCCGGCCGCCTCCGACCAGCGTTTCGGCCTCCGGCAGGTTCGGAGTCACCACCAGCGCCAGTGGCAACAGCAGGTCGCGAAGAGCGGCGACGGCCTCCGGTCGGAGAAGGGCGTCGCCGCTCTTCGCGACCATGACCGGATCGACCACGAGCTTCTCGAGGTGGTGGTGTCGGATCCGTCCGGCGACGGCCTCGATGATCGGCGCGCTCGAAAGCATGCCGGTCTTCGCGGCGTCCGCGCCGATGTCCTCGACGACGGCGTCGATCTGCGCCGCGACCAGCGACGGCTCGATCTCCTGGACCCCGAACACACCGCGCGTGTTCTGGGCGGTGATCGCCGTGATCACGCTCGCACCGTACACCCGGAGCGCCGCGAACGTCTTCAGATCGGCCTGAATTCCCGCGCCGCCGCCTGAATCCGAGCCCGCGATCGTCAATGCTTTTGGTATCGTCAAGATCCTACCCCCG
>JAJPKB010000055.1 GCA_021323915.1 Chloroflexota bacterium
AGCGGCTCTTCCATCGATCGAGCGAGGACGAGGCGGCCAAGCCGCTCCTCGAACGGGAGGGACGGATCGTCCACCCGAATCGCCTGGGCGCTCGCGACGAGCGCCACTCCGCCGCCCGGGACGACCCCTTCCTTGCGGGCCGCTTCCACCGCCTTGATCGCGCGGTCGGCTCGGACGATGCGCTCGGCCATCTCCGTCTTGGTGGCGGCGCCGACGTTCAGCATCGCCAGACCGCCGGTGAGCTGGCCGAGGCGGCGGCGGAGATTTCTCCGATCAAAGGGAATCTCGACGGTCTCCAGCGCGGCCCGAACGGTCGCGACCTGTTCCTGGATCGCCTCGGGGTCTCCCTGGCCTCCGATGACCGAAAAGAAGTCGCGGCTGGCCCACACCCGGTCGCACTGTCCGAGATCGTCAAGGTCGGCGTGGTCGATCTTGTCCCCGGCATCCGCGCTGAGGAAACGGCCGCCGGTCTGCGCGGCGAGGTCTTGAAGCACACCGACCCGGTGCGCGCCCACCCCCGGCGCGAGGATCCCGAGCGAATGAACGGTCCCGCGCTGGTTGTTGACGAGCAGGGTGGCGAGGGCGGTGTCGGAGATCTTCGGCGCGATCACGACAAGCGCGTGCCCACCGGCGTTCGCGACCTGCTGCATGATCGGCACGATCTGCTCCGCCGTCTCGACGAAGACGTCGGTCAGCAGCACGTACGGATCGAACGACCAGGCGAGGTTGCGCTCCGGGTCGTTAATGAACCCGGAGGACGCGAAGCCGGCGTCCCACTTCGACCCGTCGGCGACCTCGTAGCTCAGCTCGTTCGCCATCCACTCCTGGGTGCAGATGACGATGTCGTCGCCGTGCTCGCGGTGGATCTCGACGATCTTGTCCGCGACCGGCTCGTCGTGGCCGGCGGCCAGGGCGATCTGGCGAAGGTGGGTGTCGCGCTCGATCGGCAAGACGAAGCGGTCGAGCGCCTCCAGCGCCTCCACCAGCCCGTCTTCGATACCGTCGCGGAGGATGGCCGGATTGGCGCCGGCCGCGATCTGTCGCGTCGCCTCGCGAGCCAGCGCCTGGGCGATCACCGCGGCGGTCGCCGTGCCGTCGCCGACCTGGTCCATGACTCGCCAAACTACGTGGCGCATGAGCATTCCGCCGGCATTGCGATAGAGCGGCAGCTCAACGATCCGCCGGGCAAGCGTCGCGGCGTCGTCCATCAGCTCCGGACGATCGGAGCGATTCAACGGCTCGACGAGAACGGTGCGCGCGGTCGGACCGAGAGTCGGACGCAGCGCGTCGCCGATCGTGTCGAAGCCGCTCCGAAGGAGAACCCGAGCGCGCGGCGAGAGCACCAGGCGGCCACGATCGAGAACGTGGCGCAGCCTGGCCTGACGCGAGCGCTTCGACGGAGGCTTTGGCATTTATCCTTCTTTGAGACCGGTCAGAGTGACGCCCTGGACAAAATAATCTTGAAGGAACAAGAACAATACGATGATCGGAATCACCGTGACCACGGCCGCGGCCATCAGGAGATTCTCGTAGGTGGCCTGGTTCGGCACGTTGAAATAGGTCAGCGCGACCGCCAGGACCTGCTTGGCTGTCGTGTTGATGTAGACGAGTGGGCCGAAAAAGTCGTTCCAGCGGTTCACGACCGACAGCGCGACGCACGTGATGACCGCCGGCACCGACAGCGGAATCATGATTCGGAATAGGATGTCGAGATGGCTGGCTCCGTCGATCATCGCGGCGTCGTCGATCTCGGTCGGAATCGTCATGAAGAACTGACGAAACAGGAAGACGTAGAACGCGACGCTGAACCAGGCCGGCACGATCAGCGGCAGATAGGTATCGATCCAGTTCAGCTGCTTGAAGATCACGTACTCGGGGATCAGGGTCACCTGCGATGGCAGCATCATCGTGCTGAGCACGAGCGCGAAGAGAAAGTTGTTCCCCCGAAAGTCGATCCGCGCGAAGCCGTACCCGACGATCGCCGAGCTGAGCAGCTCGCCCAGAGTCGACAATCCCACGTAATAGATGGTGTTGATGAAGAACTGGGGAAAGTAGAGCATCGGCTGAAAGAGGGCCGCGGGGTAGTTCTCCCAGGCCAGCCGCGTCGGAATCAGCAGGGGCGGAACCTGGTTCAGGTCGGTGAACGGCTTGAGGGAGATCGAGACCATCCAGACGAAGGGCATCGCGTAGAGGACCGCCAGCGCGATCAGGCCGATATACCGCACGACAATCGCGGCACTGATCTGCCGATACCAGGCGACGGAACGCGGAGACAGCGTCGAGTCTGCTATCGTCACGTTTCCTCTCCCTTAGCGCGGACCGGCCACGTTGCCCGTCGAGCTTCCTTCGTAGTAGACCCAGAGCCGCGCGGTCGCCAGCTGAACGACCGTGATGGCGAGGATGATCAGGAAGAGAATCCAGGCGAGCGCCGCGGCGTAACCCATGCGCAAATTCTGGAAGGCGACGCGGTACAGGTACAGGCTGTAGACCAGGGTCGCGTTCGCTGGACCCCCGGCTGTCAGCACGTAGACGGTGGTGAAGACCTGGAACGATCCGATCACGCCCAGCACGACGTTGAAGAACATCGCCGGCGTGACCATCGGCACGGTGACCGACCAGAACTTCCAGTACCAGTTGGCCCCGTCGACCGACGCCGCGTCGTACAGCGATTGCGGCACGCCCTGGAGCGCCGCGAGATAGATCAGCATCGACGTGCCCACATTCCAGAGGCCGACGATGATGACGGCTGGCATCGACCAGGTGAGGCTGTAGAGCCAGTTCGGCCCTGAGATTCCGACGAAGCCGAGCACCGTGTTCAGCAAGCCACCGTGGGCCGAGAAGATCTGCGCCCACAGGTAGGTCGTGCCCACCCCGGTGGCGATCGCGGGAATGTAGAACAAGGTCCGAAACAATGCGATGCCGGGCGACTTCTTGTTGAGCAACAGGGCGAGCGTCAACGCGATAATCTGGGTGCCGGGAACGTTGACGACGGCGTAAAACAGCGTGTTACTGAGCGACGTCACGAAGTTGTCGTCGACCCCGCTCAGCAGCTTCTGATAGTTTGCCAGGCCGATCCAGCTCCAGCGACCGACGATCTCCCAATCGGTGAAGCTCAGCAGAAACGACGCGATAAACGGCAACAGCGTGAAGGCGAGGAAGCCGATGATCCATGGGCTGATGAAAAGATAACCGATGACATCCTTCCGTCGGATCAAGGGACCTCGACGCCCTTGAGAGGCGAATGACGACCGAGTGATGGAAGCCATGAACGAACATCCTTCGTGGCGATACTCGACGTAGAGCGGTCATCCGCCGACGCGAGCGGATTCGAAGCGTCCAGACCGAGCGGGCCGTCGAAAGGGCACCCGGAGGGGCGAGGCATGCCTCGCCCCTCCGCCCCCGGCTAGCCCGTTCCGACCGACGAATCCAGCGACCTGGCGTCTCGTAGCGCGGGGGCTTGTTCCCCGCTTCGGGCAACCGGACGAGCGGGGAACAAGCCCCCGCGCTACTGGTTGACGATCCAAACCGTTCCCCGTACCCGGTGGATAACGGCCACTGCTCGGGAGCGCCGGGAGTTTCCCCCACCCCCTACCCCTTCCCCATTTCGAGGGAGGAGGATCTCAAGGCCGACACTCCTGCCGAGTCCCCTCCCCCTCGGATGGCAGAGGGGATTGGGGGTGAGGGAGCCTCCTCCCGTCGCCGGATCGATCGCGGACGGCGATTGTCTACGTGTACGGGTGGACCCCCCACTTCTGCAGCTCGGTGTCGGACATCGCCTGCAGCGGCGACCCGCCGATGGTGTACGGACTGTCGCACCCGGCGCTCTGAGACTTGCCCAGGGTGTCGATCTTCTTCTGGGCGTTCGTGAGCGCATCCTTGACGGTCTGCTTGCCAAGGAACGCCTTGTCGAGCTCCGGCTGGACCGTCGTGTACATCACTTCGTTCATGATGTCGCTGTAGTAGTGATAGCCGTACGGGCGAGAGAAGGCGTAGTAGACGAACGAGCCCGCGTGTTTCGGCGGCGCGGTGTCCTGGTAGGTCTTCCAGGCCGCCTTGTTCGCGACCATCATCGTCTTCTTCTGCGCGTACAGCGTTTCGGCCCGATCGCCGGCGAGATAGGCGATCCACTTGTATCCCCACTCCGGGTTCTTCGCGATGCTGGGGACGAAGTTGGGATTCACCGTCGAGCCAGCGACACCGGTCGGCAGTGAGGTGTTGAAGCTGCCCGGCTTGGGCGACGGCGCGGCGTCCCATTCGAACTTGCTGCCGATCTCCTTCTCGTTGATCGTCGAGTCGTAGGACGCGCGATGATAGAACGCGACGATGCCGGCGCGGAACGCGTTGACGTTGGCGGAGCCCTGTAGCGCCGAGATGGCCTCTTTGGTGATCAGGATCTTGTCCGTGATCGCCCATTTGTAGAGCGTCTCGAACCACTTGACGACGCCCGGATCGAGGTAGTTGTACTTGCCGGTGTCCCAGTTCGCGTAGTTGCCGCCCATCGACCAGATGTAGGGCTCGTTGTCCTCGGTGTCGGTGTAGTCGACGAGGAACCCGTACTGGGAGACCTTGCCGCTGCTGTCGGTCTTGACGACCTTCTTGGCGGCCTCGTACATGTCGTCGAGAGTCCAGTTGCCCTTCAGGTCGTCCCAGGGGTCGGGCGCGCCGGCTGCCTTGAGCATCGTCTTGTTGTAGTAGATGGCGCGGTCGTCGTTGTCCATTGGCATCTGGAGGACCTTGCCGCACCAGATTTCGATGCCGCCGAGGGCGTAGTTCCCACGCAGGTTGATGTTGTCCTGCTTGACCAGGTCGGTGAGATCGTAGTGGTGCCCGGCGCTCATGTACTTGGTCTGCACGCCGTTGTCGCCGGTCGCGGCGTCGCCGAAGCCGCCGGCGACGATGCCAGCCTCCATCTTGGTCGTGTAGTCGTCGCCGCCGAACTGGGTCTTGATCGTCACGCCGGAGTTGGCGTCCTGAAACTCTTTGGTCAGGACGACGAAGGCATCCTGCAGTGGCTGCCACCAGGTGTTGAAGACGACTTCGACCGGCTGTTTCACCGTCGCGCCGGTGGAGGTGTTTGCCGCGGCCGCGGCGGCGGCAGTGGGCAGTGGGGTCGCGTTGGCGCCGGCCGCGACGGCGGCGGTCGTGGCGGTGGGCGCTGCGGCGGCCGCGCCGCTCGAGGCAGCGGGGGTTGCTGCGGCCTGGCCGCCGGTGTTGCTCACGCTAGGGGGACCGCAGGCGCTGATGATCGTGGCGCCGAGACCGATGGCTCCTGCTTCGAGAAGCCGACGGCGTCCAATGCGTCGTTTGAACGTCGAGTCAAATCGGTCGCTCATCGTGGTGACCCTCCTGGACCATTCATCTAGTCGCAACGCTCCCAGTGATTACCCCGATTGTGCCCGAAACGCGGTATGCATCCTCCTCAACACATACTCATCCGATTGTATGTAATTAATCAACCGAGCGTCCCCCATGTCGCCGCCTCGGCGCGTCCCGGTCGTTCCGATGATCAAGGGTACATGATTGGCGCGATTGTACGGCCTTTGAAATCCGCCGTCAATATGTCAAATAGGACAGGGAAGAGCAGCCGTTTGGACCAGACCTTGCTCCGGGTTGTGAGCGGTGTTGAGGCAAGGGCCGGTCAGACCAGCAGCGGCGATAGCACCTGCTTCGCGAGGACCAGCCCCCGCTTGGCGCGCTCGGCGTCGGTGGTGAAGCCCCAGACCGGATCCTCGTGCTCGATCGACAGGACGCCGTCGAACCCCGCCTGGGCCAGCACGTCGACGTATTTCGCCCAGTCCACGACCCCGAATCCGGGCAGCCGATAGCGCCACCAGCCGCCCGAGCCGCGCGACGCCTCGGTCTGCGGCCCGTAGATGCCGAAACGGTACATCCCTTCCGGCAGCAGCTCGGTGTCCTTGGCGTGGGCGTGGTAGATCCGGGCGCCGAAGTCGCGCGCCGCCCGAAGGTAGTCGATCCCCTGCCAGACCAGGTGGGACGGATCGAAGACCAGGCCGAGCGCCGGCGAGGGAACGGCGTTGAAGGCGCGGTCCCACAGCTCGGGCGTAATCATAAAATTCCGCCCGCCGTTCGGCCAGTTCTCGAAGACCAGCTTCACCCCCTTCTCGGTCGCGTAGGCAGCGAGCGGCTCGTAGGCGAGCTGGAACAGCCGAACGTTATCCTCGGCCGATACCGACGGGTCGCGGCGGTGGCCGGTGCTGACGCAGGGAATCCGCTGGCTGGCCGCGAGATCGATGGCCTGCTTGATGAGCGCGATCTGCGCCTC
>JAJPKB010000652.1 GCA_021323915.1 Chloroflexota bacterium
CGTCTCCGAGGCGGTCGCCCTCAAGCGCGAGCAGATCAATCCGATCGACCGGTCCGCCACGGTGCGCGGAAAGGGAGGCAAGGACCGCGTCGTCTTCTTCTCCGCCGAGGCGATCGACGCGCTGCGCCGCTACTGGGCGGCCCGCGGCGACGAGCGGGTGAGCCGTCACCTCGGGACGTTCCCCGCCTTCGCCCGCCACAACGACGCCGCGCGTCACAAGATCGTTCCCCTCTCGACCCAGGGCGTTCGGTACATCGTCGAGCGTCTGCGCCAGCGGGCCGGCGAAGAGTGGCCGGTTACGCCCCACCGCTTGCGCGCCTGGTTCGCCACCCATCTCCTCGACCGCGACGTGGACCTGGCCTCGGTCCAGGATCTGCTCGGCCATGAGAGCGCGAACACGACGCGGATCTACACGAAGGTTCGGTCCCGCCGACTGCAGGAGGCCCACCGCCGCGCCTTCGACGATGCCCAATCGGAGGGTTGAATCGATCGCGCTCAAGGCGCGGCGGTCGATCCAAACGGCCACCTCCGCGCGGCCCCGGATCTCGTGGTCGAAGTGCTCTCCCCCGGCACGCTCAACGAGCGTCGCGACCGCGAGGCGAAGCGCAAGCTCTACGCGCGGCGCGGCGTGCTCGAATACTGGATCGTCGACTGGCGACTCCGGCAGGTTGAAGTCTATCGGCGCGCCGACGCCGATCTCGTTCTCGCCCGCACCCTGCGCGAAGCCGACGCCGTCGCCTCGCCGCTGCTGCCCGGCTTCAGCTATCAGCTCGACCAACTGTTCGCTGATCTTCCTCCCACGGCCTGAGCTGGGCGCCGGGCGCCCACTTGCCGGAGCCACGGCCCGCGGCTAAGATAAACCTGGGTGGCCAGACCGGGCCGGGAGCCAGCGCTGGCCGGAGGTTGGGTCATGGCCGATACCACGCGGGTCAGTCCGGAGATGCTCGCACTGACGCCCGAGCCGCTCACCGCCGAGGCGTTCGCCGAGTTCGGGTCGGTGGTGGGACCGGGCAAGCTGGTGCTGACCAGCACCGAGTTCCCTTTCTTCACCAACGTCGCGACCCTCGAGCCCGATCACCCGCCGATCACCTACGTCAACCGGCACCACGACCACAACCAGATCTTCGCGACGTTCGACGGCAAGCCGATGATCGTCGTCGTCGCTTCGCCGCGCTTGAGCGCCGCCGAGCTGCGCCTCGAAGACATTCGGGCCTTCGTCACCGACGGCAGCACGGCGATCGTCTTTCACGTCGATACCTGGCACCTCGCGCCGCGTGCGGTGGGCCCGGAGCCGATTCGCGCGCTGAACGTGCAAGCCACCAACAACCACGTCCACACCGAGCGCCTCGAGCTGGCGCCGACGTTCGGTCGGCAGATTCAGCTCGCCGTTCCCCGAAAGATCGACGTCCTCCGGCAGATCGGCGAGTCGCGTGGGCGCCTGGAGCAGGAAGTCGATCGGCTGGACGAGGCGGGCCTGACGGCAATCGGACCGGACGACTGGTCGGTCAAGGATCACCTCGCGCACGTGGCGACCTGGGAGGAGTTCCTGATCGCCGTCCTGGAGGGGCGCGACCGCGACGCGGCGCTCGGCATCGACCGGTCGAGCACCGCGTCGGATACGTTCGACGTCGATCGGGTCAATCTTTCGATCCTCAAGCGCCATCGCGACCGTCCCCTGGCGGACGTCCTGGAGACGTTCCAGGAGACCCACGCCCGGGTGCTCGGGGCGCTGGAAAAGCTGACCGACGCGGACCTGCTTCGCCCGTACTCCTATTTCCAGCCATCCGCCGAGACAACCGAGGTCTCGCCGATCATCCATTGGATCAGGAATAATACCTGGGAGCACTACGACGAGCACGCGGCGTGGATCAGGGGGAACGCGGGGCGCTGACGCCTGATGCGATGCCGGTGATGCGCAGGTATGCCAGGGTCCAGTAGTTCCAGAGGAACGTGTTGACGATCGCCTGGGCGGCCCAGAGAGCGCCGATCCAGGCGATCACGGCGACGACGATGTAGACGATCGTGGGCGCCGCGAACTGGAACACCGCCCAGAATACGACCCCGAGAATCGCGAGGGTCAATGCGACCGCCACCGCGACTATCAGCACGCCGAAGCCCGCCCCGACGCTCAGTCCCAGATCGAACAGCCAGACCAGCGCGCTCGTTCCGAGATTTCTCCGCGTGAGATGCCAGCCGGCGCGCAGGCCGCCGATCGGTCCGACGTCGTCCACCACCATCGCCCGCTGCGCGTAGGCCACGACAACGCTCAATACGACGAAAGCGGGAATCGCCGCGAGGATCGCCACCACGGCGACGACCGCGGCCAGCACGATCGCGACTGGAGAAGGATGGTCGCTCCCGGTCGCGGCGACGATCGCGATCACCAGGATAGCCACGACGATCACGGCGGCGAAGGCCGCCAGCACCACCAGCACCCCCAGGCCGAGAAAGCGCCAGAAATAGCGGAAGCCGCCGCGCCAGGCTTCGCCCGGGCTGACCGGGCGGTCCTCGCCGAGTCGGACGGTCGCCAGGGTCATCCCGCCCTGGGCGACGAGCGACAGCGCGATGAAGGCCAGGACGATCAGCATGATCGCGAGCGCCGCCACGACGACGACCAGTGGGTGCGCCAGGATCCAATCAGTGATCGTCGTCATGACCGCGCCGAGCGGGGCGCCCGGCGCCCCGCCGGGGGCGCCCGTCCGGGAGGGAAGCTGAAAGGGATTGCCGCCGAAGCCGGAGCATGATCCGACGGCGGTACCGGTGAAGAGCCCGAGAACCCAGAGGAATCGGTGTCGCCAGGTGATGAGCCACGCGTCGCGAATAAGGCTCCCGTAGTCCATCCGTCATCCACCCCCCCCACGATGATCGCCGTCGCCCGTCGCCGGCCGCGCACGGTGGTGTGGCAAGGATAACAGAGGCACGCGAACAAGAGGAGCCGTCCTATTTCCGCAGCAGCTTCAGGATCGCCGCGAAGTCGAGATCGCCGAGCCCGGCGGCGAAGCCGCGCTCGAACGTCTCGAGGGTCGGCTCGCCACTTGGCGTCGCGACACCCAGCGATCGCGCCTCACTCTGGTAGAGGCGAAGGTCTTTCAGGAGCAGGCGCAGCGCGAGCCGCGCACTGAAATCACCGGTCAGCACGAACTCGCGAACGTTACGGCGCAGCATGAAGCTGTCGCCGGTACTGTACGTGACGACGTCGAGGAGGGCCTCGGGCGAGATACCGGCGCGCTCGGCGAAGGTCACCGCTTCAAGCGCCGCGATCGAGTTGGCGCCAACCATGAGCTGGTTCGCCAGCTTCACCACCGAGCCGGCGCCGAGACAAGCACCCCAGTGAGCGAGCTCGTGGCGTGATGGAGCTCGTCTTCTCCCAGCCCACGATCTCACACCATCTCAGGTGTTGCGCGATACCGGGCTCGTTGCCTGGCCCGACACGTTGCCGGCGGATGAGCGTGCGCGCCTTCGCCGCGCCTTCTTCGGGGCGTTCGTCCGCCCGAGAGAGCCAGACGACCGGCCGGCCGGATCGACGGGGCGTCAGGGCAGCGGAGAGCCCGGGCTCAGCGCCCGGCGCTACCCATCAACGGAGGATTCGCCCAGCCCATGTTGTCGACCTGGCCCGACGGGATGTTCAACGAGATCGTGTCGGCGGTGACGTTCTGAACCGCGCTGAACGGGACGTAGATATCGCGCGCCATCTGTCGATTGAGCAGAAAGTCGTTGGTTCGGACTTCCTTGACCGTGCCGACTTCGTGACCGTCGGACCCGACGACTCGCATGCCGGACCGGATCTGCATTCCGGTGATATTCACACGCATCCCTCCGAGCCAAGCTCGATGCCGGGCCCGCTCGCGGGCCCCGGATCGTCATGGGAAGTGATGCAAGTCGCATACCCCGCGGCCGGCGAGCGTCCAATCCCCTCTCCCAGGGGGAGACAGAGAAGCATGCCCGGTCGTCAGCTGAATGACCGGCCCGTTTGCTCGAAGCGCTACCCGCGCTCTTCCGGCCGTCTCGCCCGACGGGCGACCTCCTCGGCGGGCACGCTGAAGCGATCGAACGCCTCGCGCAGGTGCTGACGGGTGTACGGGGCATAGATCTTTTTGGTGGTCTCGGGTGAAGCGTGGCCCAGGAGATCCTGGACCTCGGAAAGCTGGGCGCCGTTGTTCAGCAGGGTGCGCGCCTTCAAATGGCGCAAGTGGTGGGTCGTCGCGTCGACGCCGGCCAGCTCGCCGTACCGCTTGACCACTGCCCAGACCGACTGTGGCGATAGGCGCCAGCGCTCGCCGCGCGGCCCCGGCTTGCCCCGGCCGTCGTCGTGACGCAAGAAGAGCGGCAGATAGGTATCGGAGCGCGCCTGAAGGTAGGCGCGAATCGCCGCGAGCGAGTCGTCGTCGAAGAACACGACCCGCTCCTTCTCTCCCTTGCCGGTGATCAGCCCTTCGGCCGAGCGGCCGTCCTGAACGTCGGACCGGTTCAGTCGCGATAGCTCCTGGCGGCGCATGCCGGTGGCGTAGAGGGTGGTCAAAATCGCCCGGTCCCGAAGCAGCTCCAGCCGCCGCTGGCCGTTCCTCTCGTCGGCGACCGGCAGCGGCACGGCTTTCACCGAGGTCACGACCAGAGCGACCGCGTCGTCGACCCGCGGCGTCTTGTAAGGGACGCGCCCGATCAATTCGCGCAGTCCGTCTTTGATGTGCTCGAAGGACAGGTCGGCGCGGAGCCAGCGCCGGCGATCCAGGAAACGAAAAAAGGCGCGCGTCTCGCCGACGTAGGTGACCGCGGTCGTCCGGCGCTCGCGGCCGTGAACCCTCAGCAGCCAGGTGTAGAAGCGCTCGAGCACGTCGCGCGGAAGCTGGTCGGTCGTGGCCGTTTCCGGCGCGAGGCCGACGGTCGGCAAGAACTCTTGAAACCGGTTGAGGGCGGACAGGTAGTTCACCCTGGTTCGCGGCGACTTGGCCAGGAGGGTCTCGGAGAACGCGCCGACCGCTTCGATAACCGTCGGAAACGTCTTTGCGATGTCGATGGTCGCCATCTGTCGGATCGCCTCCGCGAGAACGGTTGAGCGCCCGGCCCCTCGACCTGATCGGCGCGGGGCCGGGCTCCCTCATCCCCCACCCCTTCCTCGTCTACCCGCCAGCCCCCTTTTCCAGGGGGACCCTTCAGTGCGCGGGGGACGGTCTTGAGGATAGCCTCTCCCTGAAGACCCCTCTCCCGCGCACTGGGATGGGCGTGTGAACGCCCCAGCGTCTGGGACCAGTGTGAACGCCCCAGCGTCTGGGACCAGTGTGAACGCCCCAGCGTCTGGGACCAGGCAGGGGGTGAGGGAAGCCCCGGGAGCCCGCATCGGTCGGGGACACGATCGGGACTCCAGGATAGCATCACTCCAAGCCCCGGCGTCCTTGCGAGATCATTAAAGGTATTCGCCCCGGCCGTTGCCGGATCGCGGCGATGCTGCTAGAGTGCTCGTGTTGCCGCCACGTCGAACCGTCGGCGCGCGGTCGCGGCCAACGGAGGTAGGTGATGGCCCGGAAACGCTGTCTTATGATCGGCGCCGGCGGCATGGCCGGCAACTGGATTCGCCGTTTCTTTCCGCCTTTCGCCGATCGGCTCGAAGTCGTCGGGCTGGTCGACGTCAAACCCGAGGTGCTGGCAGCCGCGGGCGACTTCCTCGGCCTGGCCCCGAGCCGTCGCTTCGCCGACATGGCCGCCGCGTTCGACTCCGTCGAGGCGGACTTCTGCGCGGTCGTGATCCCGCCGGCCTTTCACCAGCAGGCGGTCATGCACGCCGTCCGGCGCCGCCTGCCGATCCTCAGCGAGAAGCCGATCGCCGATACCTGGCAGGCCGCCCGCGAGATTTACCGCGCGGTGCGCGCGGCCGGCCTCAAGATGCAGGTCATCCAGAATTACCGCTACAACGCGCCGATGTTGACGATGCGGCAGGTACTGCGGAGCGGCGACCTCGGGCGGATCAACTACGTCGTCGGGCGCTTCGCCGCCGATTACCGCGAGTACGGCGCCTGGGGCGCGATCTTTCGTCACGAGATGCCGCACGCGCTGCTCGTCGAAGGCGCGGTCCACCACTTTGATATGCTGCGCAATCTGAGCGGCGGCGATTGCGCAACCATGGCCGGGTGGGAATGGAATCCGCCCTGGAGCACCTCGAAGGGCGAATTCTGCAACCTCTACGTCATGAGAATGTCGAACGGCGTCCACGCCAGCTACGAGGGCTCCGGCACCGCTGGCGGCGAGCAGAACACCTGGCACGAGGAATACTACCGCGCCGAGTGTGAGCGGGGCGCCGTCGCGGTCGGCCGAGACCACCAGGTGCGGATCTATCGGTTCAAGCGCGGCGGCGGACTGACCACCGAGGAAGTGCCGACCGTCCGACCAACCTACGAGGGACACCTCTGGCTGATCGACGAGTTCCTGACCTGGCTTGACGGCGGACCGACGCCGGCCACCGTGCTCGAAGACAACATCAAGACGACTGCGATGCTCTTCGGCGCGATCGAGGCGTCGCGCCTCGATCAGACCGTCGACGTGGCCGGGATGGCTGGCGGCGCCGGCGAGTAGGGCAGTTCCGGCCTTGAACAAGCAGATGCTCGGCAAACCGGTAGCGCGGGGGCTTGTCCCTAGCCGGTCTCGTTGCCCGGATTGAGGGACAAACTCCCGTGCTACAGGGCAGTCGTACGATAGGTCGATTACTGGTAGTCGGATCCGCGGTAGGCGTCGCGGAGAGGCAGCCCGCGCCACGACACCCTACCCCGAGGCGTTCCGATCGCGGTCATTCTCCGGTGGGCGGCGCGTCCGGCTGGGAGGCGAGGCCCCGGGCCGTGGCCAGTCGCTCTTTATGCTTGACGTAAAAAAGTCCAAAGAATGCAGGCGATGGTCAGCGCGCCCAGGACGATCAAGCCGGCAGGGGCACTTCGCTCATCAGGCCAAGGGTGTTACCCTCGCCGTCCTCGAAGAAGGCCATCCAGAGCTCGTGATCTGGCATCCGGGCGATCAGGTGAGGAGCATCGACGAAGGCGACCCCACGTCCGCGAAGCGCCGAGTAGAATGTTGGAAGGTCGTCGACTTTGAAGTAGATGATCGAGCCGGGATGGTCGAGCTCGGGCCGCTCCGGTGCGCTCAGCATCAGCCGCACGCCCGCGCAGTCGAAGAAGGCGATGCCCGGAACCCGGAATAGAAACCGCATGCCGAGCGCATCGCGGTAGAACGCGACCGCGCGGTCGAGGTCGTGGGCCACCAGGGCAATCTGTCCGATCTGAGAAAGGCCGATAGGGGTGACGGCGTCTTGTCCCATGCGCGCGAGTTCACCTCGGTCAACGACGGATTCGCTTCGAGTCGAGCTCCTGACGAGTCGGCCGATCGGCAGATTCCTCTCCTTCCGGGAGATGAAGAGCCGTGCCTGCGTGCCTCGCCGACGATAGTGAGCGGCGCCTTCGACCGAACCGGCATCAAGGGCTCTCCAGCGGCGTGCTAGAATGTTATTTAGTCTAACTAATGTTGTCAAGGGAGAGCGATGAGCGAACCGAGCCTCTTGCACGACGACTCCCTGCTGACGGAGACGGCCGACCGCCTCCACTCCGCCGCGATTCACTTGCTGCGTCGTCTCCGCCAGCAGGACTCGGCCAGCGGGCTGACTGCCCCTCGTTTGTCCGCACTCTCGGTGATCGTTTTCGCCGGGCCATTGACGCTGCGCGCACTGGCGGCAGCCGAGCAGGTGCGCCCGCCGACGATGAGCCGCATCGTGGACGCCCTGGAGGACGCCGGACTCGCGACCCGGGAGGCGAGCGTGGACGACCATCGGGAGGTTCGGATCTCGGCCACTCCGATCGGCACGCGTGTTCTGGAGGACGGCCGCGCGCGACGCACGACCAAGCTCGCCGGCCTGCTCGCGGCCCTCCCATCCGACGAGCTGGCGACGCTGCACCGAGCCGCGCAGATTCTCGACCGCATCTCGCGAGGCGATACCCTACGGGCGGCCCGACCGCAGGATGCTCCAGGCGAGGTAGACGCCGAGAATCGCGGCGAAGATGAAGCCGGTGCCGAAGACGACGCCGGCCCACTGATCCCAGCCGGGCGGCTTGTACACCGAGATCAGCACCGCTAAACCGTTCACGAACGCGGCGGCGACGATGCCGAGGATGATTCGGTTCCCCAGCCGCTCCAGCCGCGCGACCAGCGGCTCGAATCCCTCCGGCCGCATCCCGACCTCGAGCCCGCCGCGCTCGACCTCGCCGATCACCCGGCGAAGCTGCTCCGGTAGCTCGACGCCCAGCCGGGCCATGTCCATGCTGGCGCGGCCCACCCGCCGCGCCCAGAGCGACGGCGAGTACTGGCGCAGAACCATCCGCCGCGCGTACGGAACCAGCACCGTCGTCAGATTGAACGACGGGTCCAGCTGGCGGCCGAGCCCTTCGTTCATCGCGACGGTTTTCATCAGCAGGGCAAGATTCGCCGGCAGCCGCAGGCGATGGCGACGGATCAGCGCCAGAGAGTCCTCGACCATCGGACCGATCTCGACGTCGCCCAGCGACCGGCCGTAGTAGCGCGCGAAGAGGTGATCGAGGTCTCGGCGCAGTTGGTCGCGCGTCGCCCGGCGCCGGGCGACGCCCAGCTCGAAGAGCACGTCCACCAGGCGATCGACGTCCTCGTTCGTCATCGCCACCAGCACGTCGACCAGCTGGCGCTGGGTTCGGTCGTCGACCGTCCCGACCATACCGAAGTCGATCAATCCGATCCGTCCGCCGGGCTCGATGAAGAAGTTGCCGGGGTGGGGATCCGCGTGGAAAAAGCCCTCTTCGAAGACCATCCGCAGGATGACCTTCGCGGCGCGCCGGGCAAGGTCGGACCGGTCGATCCCCGCCTCCTGGAGGGCGTCGAGATCGTTGATCTTGATCCCGCGGATGCGCTCCTGGGTCAGGACCCGCGAAGTCGTGGACTCCCAGAAGATTCGCGGAATGTGAACGTCGTGGTCGCCGACGAAGACGTCGGCGAATCGCTCAGCGTTTCGTCCTTCCCGGACGTAGTCCAGCTCGCCCTCCAGCGTCTGGGTGAATTCCTGGGCGAGACCGACGACGTCGTACTGCTCGGCGAGATCCCAGTGCCGGCTCGCCGTCGCCGCCAGGTTCTGGAGAATCTCCAGGTCCTCGGTCACCTGCTCAGCCACTCCGGGTCGGCGCACTTTCACCACCACCTCGGTCCCGTCGCGCAGGGAGGCCGCGTGGACCTGCCCGATCGAGGCGGCGGCGAGCGGCGTCGAGTCGAAGCTGGCGAAGACCTCCTCGATCGGTCGCCCGAGCTCCTCGACGACGATCGCCCGGATGGCCTCGGTCGGAACCGGCGATGCCTGATCCTGGAGCCGCGCCAGCTCCTCCAGGTAGTGCGGGGGCAGCAGGTCAGCGCGGGTCGAAAGGATTTGGCCAAGCTTGATAAAGGTGGCGCCGAGCTCGCTCAACGCCATGCGCAGACGAACCGGCGCGCCGCTGTTGCCGCTCGGCACGCCGTGGCCGAACAACCCGCGCGGGAAGGGAAGGAATCGCTCGAGGCCGACGATGCCCACCACGAAGCCCAGGCCGTGGTGCACCAGCACCTCGGCAATCTGGCGATACCTCTGAATGTGAGCGATCCGGCGGCGATCGGGCACCTTGCTCCCCCGAGTCCCGTCCCCCTGATCAGAGTAAACGATCGGGCATCCCCGGCACAATTTTCGGGATAGACCGGAGTATAACGCAGGAGAGCAGGGAATTCCCTGGGAGCGCGGGCATCTCGCCCGCCTGCGTCCGGTTTCCCCGGGCGGGCGAGATGCCCGCGCTCCCAAGTTGACGGCCTTCCCGCGACTCCGCGGTATACCCGATAGTCGGGACATGGGGAGTCTAGCATGGTTATGTGACACGCTGCCTCGACTCGGGAATCTGGCGAATTCAGCGCGCTTCACGCCGGGGCACCGCCCGTGGTCGTTGGGATGCAGGCACCCGCGCCACGTCCGGGCGCCCGGTAGGGGCAGACCCCCGTGTCTGCCCAGGTTCCTCGTCGTGACCGCACCCGGACCGGGGCAGACACGGGGGCGAGGGCAGGCCCATGGGCCTGCCCCTACGGTCGGCCCGCGGCCGACGCGGGTTCAACAAGATACCATCAGGCGATCCGGGTCTCCCCGGGCTCGGCGGGCTTGGTGTAGAGCCGCCGATCGTCCGAGGTCAGGCACCGGCCGGTGGCCAGGTCGAACTGCCAGCCGTGCATGGTGCAGGTCAGCACGCCGTTC
>JAJPKB010000505.1 GCA_021323915.1 Chloroflexota bacterium
AAGGCGGGATATTGTCCCATTTTCGATCGAGAGGCTCAGCCCATCGTGGTGACGTGCTCCGGTCGCACCTTGTAGGTAATCCGGACTTCGCCCGGGCGCTTCGGGTAGTCTCGGTTACCGTGGTACTTCAGGTTCAGGTCGGCGATCTGCGCGTAGTCGCCTTCCTCGCTCTCGAACACGACCGGCCCCTGGATTTGAATGTAGCGGTACGGATTCGCGGGATCGGTCACCACCAGGGCGACCGTGGGATGCTTGCTCAGGATTCGGTCCTTGACCCGGCCGCGCGCCGTGTTGAAGATCACGTGCTCGCCGTCGAAGTCGAACCACATGGGCGTGACGTGGGGCAGCCCCTTGCTGCTCACCAGCGCCAGGGCCGCGAACGCCTTCTTCTCTCTTCGGAGCAGGTCGGCGTGGGATGCCGGAATCGTCGCTGCCAAGATCAACCTCCATGCTTTGACTGACGGTCACTATTATAGTCCGCCGCTCTTCTTCTGGTACGATCTCTGCTCTGTGCCCGCCGCCGGGCCGCCACGCGGCGGTTTAGCCGCGGCGGCCGAGTAGCCCGTCAAGGCGGGGGCGTGGGGTTTCCCCCACGAGTTCGCTTCTTCGGGGGCGGGGTTGAAGGGGTGCTGCCCCCTCGAAGATGGATTGACCGAGCACCAGGATGGAACTAGGAGCGAACCGATGAGACGAGTCGGACTTTCGATCAGCGCGATCGCCCTGGCGGTTATCGCCGCCGGATGCTCATCACCCCAAGCATCTCCGACCGTCGTCTTATCGCCCCGGGCGATCTCGGCCAACCGCGTGCCCACGAAACGGGCGACCGTCGTCGCGCGGCTCGCGGTGGCCACGGTGTCGCTCACCGCCATGCCGGCCACGACGGTAATGCCCACCACCCCGACCGTCGTCGGAACTCCGACGATCACCCCGACGCCCGGTCCGCCCACGGCCACCGCGACGCCGGCCCCGGGCGAGGCGACCCTCCAGGCGGCGGAGAACGTCGACCAGGCGCTGATCGCCTTCGCTCAGGCCCAATCTTCTGGCGATACTCAGGCAACCCTGAACGCCCAGCGCAAGCTCCTCGACGCCGCGAGTGCCGCCGCGCCGATCGCCCAGGCGGATCAGACGTCCTACGGCCAGGACCTTCAGTCGGCGCTAAACGCGGCCCAGGCCGCGGCGGCCGGCGACTTCAACAAATTGAACGACGCGCACAAGGAGCTCGCCCAGATCGAAGGATCGTCCGCGACGCCGGTCGTCATGCCGCGCCCGGCCAGCCAGTCGAGTCAGAGCCTGAGCGACGTCATTCAGAGCTTGAGCCAGGCCATCGACGAGTACACCAGGGCGAACAACGGCGGCAATTCCGACGACTTGCTGCGCGCCCAGCGCGATCTGCTGGACGCGGTGGCCAACGCGCAGACGACGACGAAGAACTCCCATTCGCCAACGGCGCAACAGATCCAGACCGCGCTCACCGCGATCCACGACGGCCTGGCGGGCGACACCGGTAAGTTCGCCGACGCAAAAAACGACCTCACCGGGGCGCTCAACCAGCCGACCACGACGCCGACGGCCACGGCGAGCCCAACCGCCAGCCCTACGCCAACGGTGACTCCCACCGCCAGCGTGACCGCGTCGCCGTCGCCGAGCCCGACGCCCGGTCCCGGGACGGTGACGCCATCCGGCCAGCACGTCGACCTCCAGCCGCTCCAGAACGCCGTCGACAGCAGCCTCCAGGGGCTACAGAACGAGCAGAGCGACCAGAACCAGGCGAACGTGCAGCGCGCTGAAGCAAATCTTCGCCTGGCGATTCAGCAGGCGTCCGACGCGATCGCCGACGATCACTCGCCAGCCGCCGATCGGTTCCGCGGCGCGCTGAACACCGCCCAAAACGCGGCGAACGGCGACTTCAGCAAGATTCAGACGGCGCGCGACGAGCTGAAGGCAGCTAGCGGCCAGTGAGCTCGGGACGGCACGCCCGCATCGTTGTCAGGGCGCTCTCCAGCCCGGGACGGGTGCCGACCACGCGTACGATCGCGACGTCCAATCCCTCGGCGAGCTGCCGGAAAGCGGCCGCGGCGCCGGTGGCCGGCCCGTAGTAGCCGACCCGGCGGAGGAGGTCGCGGGGAAACGCCTCGACGAGCTCGTCCTGACCGGCGCCCCGGTCGCGGCGCTCCTCGAGCTCGGTCAGCGCCTCGTCGAAGCCCATTCGGGCGAAATGGCCGCGATAGCTCAGGCGCTTGTCGGCCCCCGGCCGGGCGAGGGCGTAGCCCATCATCGCGCGGGTGTACGCGCGGCGCGCCCGGTCCTCGTCCTCGTCCACGCAGACTCGGATGTACTCCACCACCCTCACCGCGCCCGGATCCTTTCCCGCTGCCCGCGCTCCCTCGGCCAAGACCTGTCGACTCCAGGCGATCTGGTCCGGCGTGCACCAGTTCAGCAGCACTCCGTCGGACTCGCGTCCTGCCAATCGCACCATCTGGGGGCCCAGCGCGCCGAGATAGACCGGCACCGGCGGAGGCTTGATCCCAATTCGCGCGCCGTGGAGCGTCACCGCCGGCCCGGAGTGCTCGACCGCCTCACCGGCGAGCAGACCACGCGTCGCGATCAGGTAATCGCGCATCATGCCGATCGCCGGCCACGCCGGCAGGCCAAACCGGCGCCGCTGGTCGTTGTCGTGGATCGGCCCCGAGCCGATCCCGAGGATGAACCGGCCGCCGGAGAGAATTCCCAGGGTGCCCGCCGTGGCGGCGAGGAGTGGCGCCGTCCAGTACGGCACCGGCACCACGCTGATGCCGGTCCACAATCCGCCCTCGACCACCTCGGCGCTGGTCAGCGACCACCGCGCGCACACTTGAAAGGCGTCGATCCCGAGACCGGCCGGCGTCCACATGCTCGCGTAACCCAGCCGGACCGCCTCGTGCGCGACCTCCCGGTGCTCGGCGAACGACAGTCCGAGGGTCGGATCCAAGCCAATCCCGATCTCCATCACGTCTCCTTGGCGTTTGAATCGCGCGACGCGCCTTCCGTTTCCGCCGAACAGTATAATCTGTCCGGAAGGGGGACGGCATGCTTCCGCTGAAAGACAGTCCGAGGACCTTGGGCACGCCGTGGGTCAACCTCGCGCTGATCGCGGCCAACGTGCTGGTCTTTCTGTACGAGCTCGCCCTCGGGCCGCGTCTGGGCGCCTTTCTCAACCGCTGGGCGGTCGTTCCCGCCCAGATTACCGCCGCGCTACACGGCGCGCCGGGCGCCCATCCGTCGGTCCTGATCACCCTGGTGACCGCGGCGTTTCTCCACGGCGGCTGGTTGCACCTGGGCGGAAACATGCTCTTTCTCTGGATCTTCGGCGACAATGTCGAGGATCGGCTCGGTCATGGCCGGTATCTTTGCTTCTACCTCGCGAGCGGGATCGTGGCCAACCTCGCGCAGGTCGCGATGTCACCTACCTCGGCCGTCCCGGCGATCGGAGCCAGCGGGGCGATCGCCGGGGTGCTGGGAGCGTACGTCGTGACCTACCCGGGCGCCTCGGTCTCAGTAGTGGTCCCGATCTTCTTCCTCTTCACGGTCGTCGACGTTCCGGCCCTCATCATGATCGGGCTCTGGTTCGTCAGTCAACTTTTCAGCGGCGTCGCAGCGCTCCAGGCGTCCACCGCCGACGCGGGCGGCGTCGCCTGGTGGGCCCACGTCGGAGGATTCCTGTTCGGCATGCTGCTCATGACCCTGATGCCAAAAGCGCCGCCGCCCCCTCTCACCAGGTGGTCACTCAGCCCCCAGCAGCGCGCCCGAGAGGACACCGGCCTCGTGGGCCTGGTCGTCGGCACGGTCTCCCTGGCGAGCCAGCTCGCCCAGTTCGTGATCCTGATCCGGATCGTGGTCGTCTTCGTCGGAGTCCGATTCCTGACCCAGATCATCCCGCTCAGCGCGAAGCTAATCGCGTTCACGACGCCATTCGTTCGCCCCTTCGCGCTGTTCGTTCCGCCGATTCGAATCGCCGGCCACGTCGTCGAGCTTTACAGCATCCTGGCGATGGCCGTGTATTACCTCGTCGGCGTCGGCCTGGTCTGGGCGATCGCCCGGCTGGCCTACCAGCGACGCGCGCCCGGCTACTGGTAGCCCGGGCGTCGCGGCTCGAGCGCGGGTCAGGGAATCTGGTGGGTGAACTGCCCGGGACTGGTGATCGAGATGACCCCGCCCCAGGTGCACATGAGCTTCGAGCTCAGATTCAGCGCGGGCATACCGCCGACCAGGACGGTGGGCGAGCCGGGCGCCCACGGCGCCGGGGTCACCGGAACGCAGGGCATCGGCGTTAGTACGCCAAGCGCCGCGGCGGTCGCCGACGCGACGGTCGGATTCGCGAGACTCGTGCACATGCCAAACGGCGGGATATTGACGATCGGCTTGTTGTCCATGATCGTCGCCGCCGGCACCTTGCTCGTGAGAACGCGGTTCTCCGGTAAGACGATCAGCGACGACGGGGCAACGCCGAAGGTGCACTGCATCATCGCGCCCATGCAAACGTGAGGAGGCATGGTCAACTCCCTCCAGCCAGTATTAGCGAGCAGCCCCATGGTAGCACAAGGTGCGGC
>JAJPKB010000258.1 GCA_021323915.1 Chloroflexota bacterium
AGGGGAGGTTTGTCAACCGATACGAACCCGCCCGGATCGAACGACACGAAGAAGGCGTTGTGCAAGCTCTCCAGCATGCTTTTCACAGCGGCGGCGTAGTAGAGGTTGCCGTCGCCGTCGTCCCACAGACGGAAGAAGTCGAGAAACGCCGCGAGCGCGAGGATCGCGCCCAGCGCGACGCGGTGCCAGAACGGGGATCTGGCAAGGACCCGAGTGGTCGGCGTTACGACCGGTGGCTCGACCACCAGCGCGGGCGGGCCCCCGCTCGGCGCCGTCGAGCGAGGGCCCGACGGATCTTCCACCGATGGGTTAGCGCCAAAGCGATCGTGGTTTCTGATCATCGCAGTCGCCTCCAGGGCTCAGAAGAACGAGATGAATCGAGTCGAAGGGGGTCGTTTGGCAGACGTTATGCCCCGTGAGGTCAAATCTACGCAGATTTGGCGTCGAATGTGTAAACTATATGTCAACTATGTGCTATGACCGCGTAAACGTTTCACCTACCTCCTGGCGTTCGTCCGCGGTAAGGGCGGCCTCGGCTTGAGGTCCGAACTGTGCCGCGTGGAGCTTCTGGTAGACGCCGGAATGCCGAAGGAGTTGTTCGTGGGTGCCGCGCTCGACGATCCGGCCGTCGTCGACGACCAGGATCTGGTCGGCACGCTGGATCGTCGAGAGGCGGTGAGCGATCGCGATGACCGTCCGACCGGCGATGAGCTGGCCGAGGGCGACCTGGATCCGTCGCTCGGCCTCGGAATCGAGCGAGCTCGTCGCCTCGTCGAGGAGAAGATACGGCGCCTGACGGAGCAGGGCACGGGCGATCGCCACGCGCTGCTTCTCGCCACCGGACAGGCGGAATCCCCGTTCGCCCACGATCGTCTCGAGTCCCTCCGGGAGACGGGCAATGACGTCGACCAGCTGGGCTGCCTCGATCGCGGCGGTGACTTCCGCCGGACTGGCGTCGGGCGCACCGTAGCAGATGTTCTCCCGGAGGGTCGCGTGGAAGAGGAAGACCTCCTGGGTGACGACCGCGACACGGTCTCGGAGATCCCGTCGGCTCAGCTCGGGCAGAGGCACGCCGTCGAGGCGGATCACCCCGTTCGTCGGATCGTAGAAGCGGGCGGCGAGCGAGAGGATCGTCGACTTTCCCGACCCGCTTGGCCCGACCAGCGCCGTCAGGTGACCGAGGGGCGCTTCGAAGGAGACGGCGTGGAGGACCTCCGGGGAGATCGCCTTGCCCTGGCTCCGGTAGCGGAAGCTGACGTTCTCGAAGGTGATCCCTCCGGTCGGGCACCGGGGAAGCGGGCGTGGTTGGATCGGCTCCTCTACGCCCGGGGTGAGGTCGAGGACCTGAAAGATTCGGTCGAAGAGGGCAAGACCGCCAAGCAGCGTCGTGTTGGCGCCCGCCAGCGAGGAGGCCGGCTGGTAGAGCTGCGCGAGGTAGGTCGCGAAAGCGATCACCGTACCGAGGGCGACCTGACCGTTGATCACCAGGTAGGCGCCATAGGTGTAGAGGGCCGCGGGGCCAAGGGCGGCGAGACCCTGGACGACGACGGTGAGCCACTGGCCCACCAGGATCTGGCGGACCTGGGCTTCGCGAACCGATAAATTCGCGGCGTCGAAGCGTGCCGCCTCGCGCTCCTCGGTGCCGAAGCTCTTGACGACGATCGCGCCGGACAGGCTCAACGTCTCCTCGAGGATCACCGAGAGGCGTCCTAGTGCGACCTGGGCCTCGGTGACTGCCTGGTAGCGCTTGCGACCGAAGTGGAGGACCGGCAGGGCAAAGGAAGGCAGAGCCACCAGGGCCGCCAGGGCGAGCCGCCAATCCATGGCGACCATCACCGCGAGGGTTCCGATCACCGTCAGGAGGTTGGCAAACGTCCCGAGGAAGGATTGGGTCAGCACCTGCTGGAGTCCGCCGGCGTCGTTGAGGAAGCGAGTGTGGATCTCCCCGGCCCGTGTCCAGGTGAAGAACTCGAGCCCGAGCGACTGAATCCGACGGTAGAGCCGCTCCCGAAGGTCGGCGATGACGCCCTGGGCGACGACCGCACTCAGGATGTTCTGACCGAGACCCAGGATCGCGCTCCCGATCGGAAGGAGGAAGATGCCGGCTCCCAGCAGAAGGGCCAGCCGGACGTTGTGCTCGGGGATGGCAATATCGATCAGGGTGCGGATCAGGAGCGGGGGAAGCAGCATCAGGCCGAGGCCGGCGAGCATCAGAACGGTCCCGAGGGCAAGTCGAAGCTGATAGGGTCGAAAGCAGCCCCAGACGCGACGGAGGGTAAGCCAGGTGTTGGGAGGCGGCCCCTCTTCGAGGGCCCGTAACGCGCGCTGCTGCTCCCGCAGGGCCCCCATCCCGCCCATGCCCCCGCCTCCCCCGAAGCCGCTCCCCATCCCCATTCCCTGTCCGCCGTATCGCATGTTGCCTCCCCCGCCGGGCTTTTTCCGGGTCACTACAACGCCCGCCTTATCGGCCTGGTCGGGCGCAAGCTCCGAGCCGAGCACGAAACATGGTTTCCTACCGGTAATTGTAATACCAAAACTAATAATAAGCTATAGCCTAAGTAAATGTCCGGCCTGCTCCGAGCGTCGCCTCGCGGCGGGCGATGTACGCCTGGGGACCCGAGCAGCCCAACCAAGCTGCCATCGACGCTATCAAGCTGCGGTATGAGGTGGGGATCCCGAATCAGCGGCACAACACCTTCGAGGTCTACCTCGAAAGGGTGCTCGCCCTGACCCGAACGCAGGGTCAGGGCGTCGTCCTCCTGCCCAGGTTTACCGGACAGGCTCTTTCCTTGGCGTTAGCGTAACGGTCGGAACGCCGCGCGGACTTCGGTTGTGAAGATCTCCGGCTCTTCCCACGCGGCGAAGTGGCCGCCTTTG
>JAJPKB010000081.1 GCA_021323915.1 Chloroflexota bacterium
GGCAAGAAAGCCGCGGCGTCGATCGACCAGTACCTCCGGGGCGAGCGCGACCAGATCTCCTACAAGGCGGTGTTCAACTTCGTGCCGCACCTGGAGAACGTGTCGGACTACTGGGATGGCATCAACCGAGACATCCAGCGCGATCAAGATCTCAAGACCAGGGTGGTGACACCCCAGGACGCGACCCTGAGAGTGTCCCGGGTTCCGGCCTCGGTGTGGTCGTCGGATGCGATGCGCCGCCGCCTGATGGTCGGCGACGATTACGTCCTGGTCGATCGCCAGGAAGTGCCCGAGATCGAACGCGAAGAGCGTTGGGATCTGAACCACGAGGTCGAGACCGGCTTCGAGAAGGGCTCGGCCTACGAGGAGGCGAAGCGCTGCCTCCAGTGTCAGCTCAATATCTTCCTCGACGGTCCGAACTGCATCCTCTGCAACGGCTGCGTGGACGTCTGCCCGGTCAAGGTCATCTCGATGGTCACCTTGGACAAGCTCGAATCTCTCGACGGCGACCCGAACCACCCGGTCCTCCAGGAGACCAAGAAGTGGCGCGCCGGGGCGGCAATGCTGATGGACGAGGACCTCTGCATCCGCTGCGGCCTCTGCATCTACCGCTGCCCGACCAACTGTATCACCATGCAGCACTACGAGCCCCAGTTCAAGAAGGTCGGCTCGACTCCGCTGCAGGTGATTCCGCTGCGCGAGATCAAGACGCTGGAACCGGCCGGCAGCAAGGGATAACCCTTCGTCCGATCACAACACGAAGCGAGAGGCTGGCGCGCGCCGGCCCCTCGCTTCGTGTTCTTTCCCCACGAGGCATCGGGCGCGTTCAGACCCGCGCCGCGAGCCCTCCCAGCGCCAGTCCGATCGCTAGCAGCGCTGCCAGCCGCAGGTGCAGGCTGGCGGTGCTGCGCATCAACGCGCGACCGCGCTCGGGACCGGTTCCTGCGCCGCGACTCAGTCCTCGGGCCTGGGGCAGGGTGAGCAGGGCCAGCGCCGCGAACGGGGTGATGACGACGGCCAGTCCGACCACCGCGACCTCGGCGCCCCAGATCAGCGCGGCGAACTCGCGGATCGCCCACCGCGGTCCCAAGCGCACCGCGAGGGTGCGCTTGCCACTTCGCGCATCGTCGTCCAGGTCGCGCAGGTTGTTCGCGTGGAGCAGCGCCGCGACGACCAGGCCGACCGGGATCGACGCCCAGAGCGGAAGTGGCCTGAACCGTCCGGCGGTGACCAGGTAGGCGCCAAGCGTGGCGCCGGGACCGAGCAGGAGGAAGACGACGATCTCGCCCAGCCCGCGGTAGCCCAGGCGGAACGGTGGCGCCGTGTAGAAGAAGCCGAGGAGCGCGCCGGCCACGCCGAGCAACAGGATCTCGGTCGGGCTGGTCAGCGCGAGAAAGACGCCGATCGCTCCACCGATGGCGAATGCCGTCAGGCTCCCGATGAGGAACCAGCGCGGCGGAAGCAAACCGGACTGCAAAGGGCGCTGCCCGACGCCGATCGGCGGATCCGCGCCACTCCGGTAGTCGAAGTAATCGTTTCCGAGGTTGACGCCGATCAGCAGCAAAGGCACGCCGATCAGCGCGAGCAGAAAGGCCAGCGGACGCACCGTGCCGTCGTGGACGGCCACCCCTCCGGCCAACAACGCTGGCGCGACTGCCGTCCCGAGCGAATGCGGCCGAATCGCCCGCCACCAGCGACTGATCAGAGGCGGCGAGGAGTCGCGCGTAATATGAGAGATCGGTGGACTCACGGCGGTGACCTCAGACTTCTCTTTTTTCGCCGAGCGGCTCAATCTGCCCGAGGTACTGTTCGAAGGGGTTCGGTCGCCGTTACTTGTCGTTTGCCCTGAGCCGGTATACCATGGGGCGCGATGGCTAGCAACTCTGCCGCGGCCTGGGATGCCCGATCCGCCGCCCTCGACATCCTTCGGGGTAACCGTGTCGCGGTCGTCGCGACCGCCGCCGGTTCACAGCCCTGGGCGTCGAGCGTCTACTACGCCGAAGATGGCTTCGTGCTCTACGTCAACACGCCGAACAGCACCACCATGCTGCGCAACCTGCGCGAAAATCCCCGGGTCAGCTACGCGATCGACGAGCGCAAGCCGACCTTTTTCTTGCAGGCGATCGGCCGGGCCTCGGTGGTAGGCGATGCGGATGAATTCGAGCGTGCCCGCGCCCTTCTCGCCGCGAAGGTGCCGGAGGCGCACGTCGGCCATCCGAGCTACACCCTGGTGAAGATCGTCAGCGAAGTCGTCTACGTGTCGGATTTTCGTCAGGGCTACCGGCCGCGCGCCGAAGTCGTCATCCAAAGCCCTTCAGAAGAGGAGTAGCCGGTGACCGAGGATCCATCAGCATCGACCGAAGCGATCCCCGTCGTCTTTCGGGTCGGGGACGAGCGGTACGAGACAACCGCCGGCCCGCGCCAGATCATCCACGAGGCGCTCGACCGCGCGCTACCCGCTTCGGTTCGGACCAACCATCGCCTGGTGTTCCGCTCGCCGACGGGTGAAGAGCTTTTTGCCGACGTCTTCGTCGGCGACGTCCCACGGGTCGACGGCAGAGTCGAGGTCGTGGTTCAGGCCACCACCGTCGAGCCGCCCGGGGATGGGCAGCCGCGCTCGTTCACCAACTTCGGCTTTGACCACCTGGCCATCGCCGTCGCGGATCGCGCGGCAGCCCGCGACTTCTTCCACCGCGCGCTCGGCATGCAAGTGGTTCGGGACGATCCGCACCAGACTGTTCTCACGACCGGCCACACGTCGCTCTTTATGTTCGACGCCAGACCGGGCATCCCGCTCTCCGATCCGGATCCGTCGCGGTGGCACCACCTCGGCTTCGTCGTCGACGACCTCGAGGCCGCCCTCTGGCACATCCAGCGCCACGGCAAGGGCGTCGAGTCGGACTTCACCCTCTTGGAGCGCGACGAGCGCTGGAGCCTGTACCTGCACTATCGGAACGGGCCGGCGCGACTGATGATTCAGATCTCCGAGATCAAGCCCGAGGCCCGGGGTTTCGCCGATCCACGCCGGTTCACCGACCACCTGTACGATTACAGCAAGGGCCCTTACGGCGCGGCGGCGAAGTTCGCCAAGTCGTGACGAGGGGCCGAGGCGCCCCGAAGACTGCTGAACACCGGTCCGGAAAATAGGCCGGCGCCACGACTTGTCGTCTCCGACGTAATTTCGGGACGTGGGTTGGGAGACGGGGCGCCGGCTTGAAGGACGTCAACAAATATTCGGGTATCTGCTGAGGAGGCTCTGGCTTCAAAGCCGGGAGCAGAGACGATGGCCCTGAAGGGCTCGCATGTCACGGGGCTCAAGCCCCGTGACATGCTCCTGCCTTTCAAGGCAGAGCTTGCTAGCCAGCTCGGCACTGGCCCCGCCCAGTTATCTCCTTGGCTTCGCTCGGCCGTGCCAGGTCAGAGCCGCGCCTTCGCGCGACCCGCCGCGGCCAGCGACGAGCGGATGCCCAGCGCGAAAGTGGCGGCTTGCACGCGATTGTTCAGCTGGAGCTTTTCCAGAACGCTGTGGATGTGAGCGCGCACCGTGCTCTCGGTGACGCACAGTCGGTCGCCAATTTCGCGGTTGCTGCAGCCCTGCGTCAGCAGGTTGAGGACTTCCTGCTCGCGGGCGCTGAGCCGATCGAGCGCGTCGGCTCTTTCGCTCATGCGATCAGCCATCTCGCGGATAAAGTGAATCAGGGCAGTGAGCGATCGCTGAGGCAGAACCGCCTCGCCCCGCGCCACCGAACGCGCGGCCTGAATCAGCTCGTCGATCCCGCCGTTCTTGGAAACGTACCCCAGCGCGCCCACCCGGATCGCCCGATAGATCAGGTCGGGATCGTCCTGGTCGCTGGCCACCATGACGACCTTCACCGCGGGGTACTCCCGGGTGATGATCTCCGTCGCGTCCAAACCATCGCGGACGGGCAGGTGAGCGTCCATCAAGACGACGTCTGGCTGAACCTGCCGTGCCATGTCCACCGCCTCGACGCCGTCGCCGGCCTCGCCGACGACGATCAGATCGCCCGCCTCTTCCAGGAGTGTCCGCAATCCCTGGCGAACCATCGTGTGGTCATCCACGATGAGCAGACGCAGTCTATTCGGATCCATCATCTTCCCCTATACCATTGATCGCGTTCGATCTAGAGGGGAAGACTGGAGGAGAGTGAATGGCACGCTCTGACGCCGCATAGTCGGCGTCGCAGCCGGGCATCTCGGTTCCTGGGCCACACACGTAGTGGTGCCTTGCCTGGCCGTTCACCAGGCAGAGAGGCAAACGCGGAACGACGGACGCGGTCCCGATTCTGTAGCCACTCTACTCTTCAGCCGGCCCCCACCTCGGCGTCAAATTGAGCATGGCGGTCGTGTCTCCAGCAGACAGCGTCGTCCGGCTGAACGCATCCCTCGTCTGAGGCGTTGTTCGTTAAACGGGGCCTCAAGTCCGAGGAACCGATTTCCAGGTCGGAAGTCTAAACGTTTGTCGATGCTATTTTGGTTGAGAAGAGGTTGAATAGATGTTGAGACGCCAGCCGCCATTTCAACCGGCCGTGCATCAGATTCCGAGCCTCCGGTATGCCGCTTCGCACCGGATCTGGGCCCAGCCGACCGCCTCCGCGGTGTCGATTCCCTCCACGCACACCCGGTGGAGCATGTCGGACAGGACGAAGGTGTTCTCGACGTGGTCACGCCAGGAAGCCGCGCCCACGGGATAGGCTCGGGTGCGCGCGTTGATCGCGATCCTGGCGAGCTGGCTGAACTCGCCGGTCCTCCAGAAGTCGGTGTCGAGCATACCCCGGAACGCCGGGACCCACCGGCCGGGCACGGCGTCGAGCACCTTCGCGTAGCGGTCGGGCCCCATGAAGTACCAGATCGCGTCACGGGCGGCGTCGACGTCCCTGCTCCGCTTCATCACCGCCCATGCCCAGACGCCCGCCTCGGCAAACGAGCCCCGCGGGCCGCTCGGCGGCGCGTAGAGGTGGGTATCCGCCAGGAGCTTCCGGTCGTTCACCTGGAGCCAGCCGTAGATCGAAGTCGGATTGATGACCGTCGCGGCGGCCTTCGTCTGGTAAAGCTCGTTGTTGTAGGAGGTCACCGTCGCCGCCCAACCCCGTCGCGGGATGATCTTGAGGTCGACGTACTGGTGCTTGATCAGGTCGATCGCCCTGAGGGTGTCGGGAGAGTTGAACGCGGGCTCGCCCTTCGCGTTCGCGATCGCACCGCCGTAGCTCCAGACGATCGTCATGATGTTGTTGAAGTGATCGCTCTCGTGCCCGATCGCCATGCCCCAGGCGTGCTCTCGGGGCGGACTGTTCATCCGCGACGCGATCTGGTTGTATTCCTCCCAGGTGGCCGGCCACTTTCCGTCGTTGGCCTGCCCGAGCAGGCTCTTGCGCTGGTGGACCGCCCAGCCGTCGATGGCGTAGGTGATTCCGAAGACCTTATTTTGCGAGGCGACGGCGTCGTGCCCCACCGGCAGCATTCCGCCGCTCCGGTCCTTGA
>JAJPKB010000072.1 GCA_021323915.1 Chloroflexota bacterium
GCTGGGGGCGTCGGCCACGGCGATCCCGTGGTGGAAGCGGGGGAATGGCTTGTTGACGCCGCCGCTGGCCATGTCAGGCAGCTCGCTCGCCCTTGGTCCGCCATCAATCATACACCCGTCTCGGGCGCCATCCTTCGGACCAGCTCGACGTGAGCGCGACCGGCGCGCCTTTCGGCGCCCGATCGACCCGACGGCCTACCGTGTTCTGGTCAACCGCTCCGCCCCCGTGCGGGCCGGCATCGCGCGGAGCCAGGCGCGCGCCCGGCGGTGACTTCCGCCGAGCGGCTCAAACCGCGTCATTCCACGGCCACCTTCGCCGGATGGCCGGTCTGAGCCGACTCGACGGCGGCCATCGCCGTCGCGAAGCTGACCCAGTTATCGTCGATATCGCAAGGATGTGGTCGGCTCTCCCGGATCGCGGTGAGCAGGGAGTGGATGAGCGGCCTCAGCGGCAGGTTGGTGTTGGTGATGCCCCGACTGACGAACTCGAGCTTCTCGCTCGCGAGCTTCTGGGCGTAGCTCTCCGTCGGCACCACCTCGGAGCGGGTCACGCCGAGACTGTCGCCGTCCCAATAAAGGGCGCCCTTGTCCCCGACAATCCACAGCTCGCCGTACCAGGTCGTTTCGGGTCGGGCGAGGGCGCGCGCCGTGATGTAGTCGACGTGGGCGCCATTCTCGAGCGTCGCGTGCACCGAGTAGCCGAACCGCCGGCCAGACTGGTTCCAGGCCGGATCGAAGGGCTTGACGGCGATCTCGACCGGGCGCTGGCCGGTGATGTAGTACCACATATCGAAATGGTGGACGCTCATATCGTGAAGCGACGGCTCCCGGTAGGTCCGATGCCAGTGGTCCGGCTGTCCCACGCGCCCCATCCCCACCCGGGCGCCCCGGAAGAACTCGTGCGAAAGATAGACCAGCTGACCGATCAGCTCCTTGCCGATAGCGATCTTGAGATTCTCGACGCCGTCGGCGAAGCGATACTGCTCGCCAACCATGAATCGATGGTCGAAACGCTTCACCGCTTCTCGAAGCTCGCGCGCCTCGGCGAGGCTCATCGCCAGCGGCTTTTCGCAAATGACGTGGTGGTTGCTCCGGAGGCCTTCGAGGATCATCTCCTGGTGGAGCGGGGTGGGAACCGCCAGCACGACGACGTCGGCCTCGGCTTCTCGGAGCGCCGTCGGGTAGTCTCGAAATCGACGCGCCTCGGGCACGCCAAGCTCGCTCCCGATCGCCTCCAGGCGTCCGGGATCGACGTCGACGAGCCCGGCCACCCGCAGCTCGGGATCTTTGCGGATCTCGCGGCCCCAGGCCGCGCCCCGTCCAAGCCCCACGATCAACAGCGACGTTTGTTCCATGGCCCCCTCGCTTGGAATTCTTCCGCGGTTGCTCGTTCAGCCTTTCAGCCCGGTCAGCGCGATACCGCTGGTAAAGTAGCGCTGACCGACGAAGAACACGAGGAGCACCGGCAGCGTGATGAAGGACGCCGCGGCCATGATGTAGGTCCACTGCGTCGAGTAGGCGCCTCGGAACATCGTCAGGCCGAGCTGAACGGTGAACATGTCCTGGCCGGTCGAGACGATCAGCGGCCAGAGAAAAGCGTTCCAGGACCCCAGGAAGGCGAAGATCGCCATCGTGATGATCGCCGGTCCCGAGAGCGGGACGATGATCTGCCAGAGGATGCGCAACGGCGAACAACCATCGATCCGGGCGGCGTCCTCGAGCTCGCGCGGAAGCCCGAGGAAGAACTGGCGCAGCAGGAAAACGGCGTAGGCGCTGGCCAGTCCGGGAACGATCAACGCCTGGTAGGTGTTGAGCCAGCCAAACGTGCGAATGATGACGAACTGGGGGATCAGCAAGACCTGCCCCGGTACCATCAATGTGGCCAGGAAGCACAGGAAAAGGCGATCTCGCCCCGGAAACTGGAGACGCGCGAACGCGTAGGCCGCGAAGATGGCGGTGATCAGCTGGCCGACGGTGATGCAAACCGACATGACCCCCGAGTTCAAGAAGAAGCGCGGAAACGGGACCAGGCTCCAGGCCAGGACCCAGTGCTGAAAGTCGAGCTGCCGGGGGATGAGCGTCGGCGGGTAGGTGAAGATCTCGTCCTCGGGCTCCAGCGAGGCGCCGATCATCCAGAGGAAGGGCACGAGCATCCAGACCGCGCCGAACAGCACCAGGACGTGGGTGAAGATGGCTCGGGCGGCGACGATCGATCGATGCCGCCGCCGCGTGATCCGAGACGACGTCGCGAGCACAGCCATCCGATCACCTTCCCTTCTCTAAGTCACATCTTGGGGCAGGAACTTCCACTGCAGCAGCGTGAAGACGAGCACGACCAGGAAGATCACCCAGGCAATCGCCGACGCGTACCCCATTTCGAAGAACTTGAACGCGTAGTTGTACAGGATGAAGACGAGCACCTCGGTGCTCCGGAGGGGACCACCGTTGGTCATTACGAAGACCTGATCGAACACCTGGCTCGCGCCGATGATGCCGGTGACCAGGATGAAGAACGTCGTCGGCGCGAGCAGCGGCCAGGTGATGTGGCGAAACATCGCCCAGCGACCGGCTCCATCCACCGTCGCCGCCTCGTAGTACGTGCTCGGGATGCCCTGGAGACCCGCCAGATAGATGACCATGTCGAAGCCAACGCTCTTCCAGACGCTCATCAGGATCAGCGCCGGCATCGCCTCGTTCGGCGACGAGAGCCACTGCAGCGGCGGAATGCCCACCAGACCGAGGACCCAGTTGGCGATGCCCCAGGTGGGATCGTAAATCAGGAGCCAGACGATCGAGACGGCGATACCCGAGGTCACCACCGGCGTGAAGTAGAACGTTCGGTAGATACCGAGCCCCCGGATTCTCTGGTTCAGAAAGATCGCCAGGGCGAGAGCGATGGCCATGCGCAGCGGGACCGAGCCCAGGGTGTAGTACCCGGTGACGAGAAAGCTGTTCCAGAACTCGTGAGAGGTCAGGAGCTGCGCGTAGTTGCCCACGCCGACGAAGGTCATCCGCGGGCTCATCCCATTCCAGTTGAGCAGGCTGAGCCAGAGCGAGTAGATAACCGGAAACGCCAGGAAGACGGCGATCAGAACCGCGCTCGGCAGGATGAAGACGTACGCCGAGATCCATTCTTGCTTCCGCCAGCCCGGGAGCCTGGCCGGCTTCCGAGCGTCAGCCGGCCGCGCGTTCGTTATCTCCATGACCGTTCAACCCAACCCTTAATCCAAGGAAAGATTAAGGCTGATAGCCTTTCTGCTTCATGATCGAGAGGCTTTCCTGCGCCGCGGCGTTCAGCGCGTCCTGAACCGACGACTTCTGGTAGATCGCCTCTTCCAGGTGGTTCGAGATGGCGATCGTGAGATCGAAGAACAGCGGCGTCGGCACGCGCGGATGCACCTTGGTCATATTCTGGGCGTATACCTTGTAAAGCGGGTTCTTGTCAAGCCACGCCTTGTAGCCGTCGCTGTTGATGACCGACTTTCGGGTCGGAATGTACGCGGCCTGTTCCGCGAACCGCTCGATGTTCTGGACGGACGTCAACCAGATGATGAACTTGGCCGAGACGTCCTGGTTCGGCCCTTTGAACACCTGAAAGTGCTCGCCACCGCTCCAGCTATGACCGGCTAGCTCGGCGGTCTGGCCGGGATAGGAGATCACTCCCATCTCGAACTTATTGCCGATCAGGCGCACCGCGTCGGGAATCGCCCACGGACCGTTGTACCACATTCCTTCGAGGCCCGTGACGAAGCCGTTCTGCGGCGGCTGAAGGGCGACGGCCTTGTGCTTCTGAATGATGTCGACGTTCCACTGCCAGGCCGGCACCCCGCCGCCCTGGTTGAAGACCGGCGCTCCCCGCTCGGGGCGGCCGTCCTTGTCGTCGAAGTACTTGCTCCCGGTCTGCCAGGTCATGCACATGTGGCGGTTTGCCAGGGCGCCCTGGGCGCCCTGGGTCGTCTCGGCGCCCAGGTCGAGCCCCCACTGGCGCTTCGAGGAGTCGGTCAGCTTGACCGCTGCCTGGGTGAGGTCATCCCACGTCTGCGGCGGGCTTTTCTCGAAGTCGAGGCCGGCCTCGGACACCAGCTTCTTGTTGTAGAACAATTGAATGTTGTTGGTGTCCATCGGAATCGCGTAATACTTGTTGTCGGGCCCCTGGTCGTACTGGAGCAGGGCGTCGAAGAAGTCGGTGATATCGAACTTCTCCGCTTTGAAGTAGTCGTCGAGAACGACCGTCTTCTGGGTGTCGATCATGATCGGGACCCAGACCAGGTCGGTCTGGACGATATCGGGCACCGCGTTGCCGGCGATCGCCGTCTGGATCTTGGCGAGAAGCTGAGCGCCCGGCGTGTAGGTCAACTCGAAGCTGAGACTCGGATCGACCTTTCCGTAATCCTGAACGATCTGCTGGAGCGGCTGAGCCTGCGCCTGGGCGTAGTAATGCCAGATCGTGAGCTTCTTCGAGCCCTGGCCGATCGTCACCGGGGCCACGGCGGTCGGGACCGGCTGGGGCGCGCTTGGCGCCGCGGCAGCGGCTGGCTTCGTCGCGGCGGCGCTCGGGGCAGATCCACCCGACGAGCACGCGACGACGACGCCGCCGGCCCCCGCGGCGAGGGCGGCGGTGAGAAAGCTCCGACGACTCAAACGACCCGAGAATACGAATGTGTTGGCCACGATCTACCTCCTTGCCTATCGCCACCGGTGCGCCGTCGCGGTCTGTCCGACACACCTACCCGCGGACCGGTCCAGAATGGTACACTAGACCTGGTACACGAGTTACGCAAGGAGATTTTTGACGTCCTGCTGACGTGACCCTGACGTTGACTCGAACCACGCCCGAGGTAGCATGCCAGGAGCGATGGCCGATCAAACCCAGCTCATCAAGGACCTTCACGACGCGCTGATCCATCTTTACGACCTTCCGTACCTGCTGAACAATCCCCTGGCCCGGGCCAGCGTCGACTCGGGACACGCCGAATCGTCCGGTCGGATCTTGCGGCGGCTTCTCCTCGACGCGATTCAGGAGCTCAAACCGCCTGCCCAATCGCCGCACGAAAGCGTCGCGGCTTCGCGCTACGAATTCCTCCACCTGCGTTACGTTCAGGGGCAATCAATCGAGGAAATGGCCAGGCGGTTCAATCTCAGCGAGCGCCAGCTCTACCGGCGTCAACACGAGGCCCTCGAGGCAGTCGCGACGATTCTCGCTCGGCATCTCCCGCTGGATGGGATGTACGGCGCGAAGCCCGCACCCGACCCGGCTCCCGAGCGACCGGGCGCTGATCTCGAACCGCTCCCGCGCGATACCGACGTCGATCGAATTGGCATGGCCCACGCTTCTCCACCGGTTAACCTGGTGGAGGTACTCAACGGAATCGAAGAGACCCTTGCCCCCTGGTGCCAGTCGCTGAGCCGCGAGATTCGGGTGCGGACCGAGCACGCGGCCCTGCCGGTCACCGTGGATCGCGTCGCGCTGCGTCAGGCTCTCCTGGCGCTGCTGACGTCCGCGATCGGCGCGATGCCCTCGGGAACGATCGCGATCGAGGTCGGCACTGTCGGGGATCAGGCTCGGATCGTGGTCGAAGTCCCCTCGGCGGGTCAAGGAGGGTTCCCGGCGATCGACGACAGCAATCTCGTGGTATGCCGACGGCTGATCGAGCTGCAGGGCGGGACGGTCCTGGCTGACCCCGATCATGGCTCGAAGGTTATCATCACGCTCCCGGCCTTTCAGCGGCGGAGCGTCCTGGTCGTGGACGACAATTCCGACAGCCGCCACCTCTTTACTCGGTACCTGGAGGGGCGTGGCTATCACGTCCTGACCGCGGTCAGCGGCGAACAGGCGCTGCAGGTGACGCTGCGAGAACGCCCGGACGCGATCCTCCTCGACGTCATGCTACCCTCCAGCGACGGGTACGAAGTGCTCCAGGCGCTGGCGAGCGAACCAGCCACCGGTCGCCTCCCCATCGTCGTTTGCACCGTCTTAAAGCAGCGCGAGCTTGCGCTGGCGCTCGGCGCGACCGAATTCCTCGCCAAGCCGGTCAGCCAGGGCGAGCTACTGGATGCTCTGGATCGGTGCTGGGGGCACCCGGATTCAACGCGCTGACGCTGGCATGGAAGACGCGCATCAGCTCGTCGACCGTTAGCCCGCTCCCCCGGCTGATCCCCAGCATGCCCGTCATCACCATCTCCTCCTGCCTACCCTGGGCGCTGACCACCACGACCGGTATGCCGCTGAGCCAGTTCTCGGCGCGCATCACGTCGAGGACCGAGTACCCATCCATCCCGGACATCTTCAGATCGAGCAAGACGAGGTCGGGTTTCTGCTCGCGGAGGGAGGCCAGTGCTTCGGCTCCGCTGTAGCACTTCCTCACCCGCACCCGTCGGGATACCGCGTGGATCATGCGGTCGAGCAGCTCGACGAAATCAGGGTCGTCGTCGACCACGAGAGCGTCGTGCACCGTGCGACCGGCTCGGCGCAGGCTCCGAGCGATCTGGTCCCGCATCACCGGCTTGACCAGATAACCGACGACACCCAGCTCATCCGCGAGCCGCTGCCCGGGTAACGGGCACAGGAAGACCGGTAGATTTCTGAATGCTTCCTGGATCTCGAGAACGCGATGCCAGGTCCGTGGCCCCGGCGGTCCGGTCACCAGCACGCCAGACACGACGCGCGCTTCGCGGAGGCGGCGGATCTCGGCGAGACTGGAAGCGGTCAGGACGTCGTACTCCGCGACGTGACGCTGGATCAAGCGGCTCGTCTCAGCGTCGGCATCGTACACGACGACGGCGCCTCGAACGTTTCCCTCGCCCGAGACCCTGGCCCAGGTGTCCCACTCCTTCCGGAGACCGCCGACGACCACGGCCTCCTGGCGGGGCAAGCTGAAGAAGAAAGTGGTGCCGTCGCCGACTTTCGATTCGACCCACATCGTGCCACCGTGCATCTCGATCAGGCGTTTGCTGATCGCCAGGCCGAGACCACTGTGTCCCAACGGTCGGCCGGTCGCTCCGGTCACTTGCCGGAAATCTTCAAACACGTACGGGAGATCGTCCTCGGGGATACCCGAACCGGTGTCGCTGACGCCGATCGTTACCTGGCGCTCCTCGATCCGCGCCGAGACCCGGACGCCGCCCCGATCGACGAAGCGCGCGGCGTTGCTGAGCAGATTGACGATCACCTGCCGAAGCCGAACCCGATCGGCCACGACCGACGGCAGATCCGGTGGGATGTCGAGGGCCAGATAGAGATTCTTGCGCGTATAGAGAGACTCGACGATCGCCATCGCGTCGCGAATCACCGACGCCAGGTCGACCGTTCCCCGGATCAATCCCATCCGGGCGGCGTCGATTTGCGAAAGGTCGAGGATATCGTCGATGAGCGATGAAAGATACCGCGCGTTCCGGTAGATCGTATCGATATCTCGCTGGATCGTCGACGGATCCGGGGACGACGAATAACCCTCGGAACCCGCGGCGAGCAGCTCGCTGAAGCCGATGATCAGGTTCAGCGGCGTGCGAAGCTCGTGGGAGACCGCCGCGGCGAAGTCGGATTTCAGACGCCGTGCTTCGTCGGCGGCACGGCGCGCCCGCTCCAGCTCCCGATTCATCTCTTCCAGATGGTCCTGGGCGACGTTGAGGCTCTTGACCACGCGCGCGAGCTCAGCCTGCTTCCGGCGCGCTCGGTCCGCCTCCGACTCGGCACGGCCGTACTCCGACCAGGACCAGCGTAGCGCGATCCGCGTCGGCTGGGCGGCCAGCCAGGCGGCAACCACGTTCGCCCAGCTCAGGATGATGATCGTCCGGACGTCCACCGCGGAGATCGGTTGTCCCAGGGATTGCCCGAGCAGGACCATGCCGGTGACCGTTCCCGCGGCGATCGGTCCTCCCCAGTTCTCGAAGAACGTGCTGGCCAGAAGAACGACCACCGGAAGAAGGTTGGCCAGCCAGCCCAGCGAGGGGACCCAAAGGCTTCCGCCACCCAGCACGAGTATCCCGGTCGTCAGGGTCGCGCCGCCGACCGCCGTACTCCGGCGGCTGGCGAGGAGGGTCAGAATCCCGACCAGCTCCAGGCCGAGCATGACGATCGAGACCCATTCCTGGGTGCCGGTCGTCCGCGAAAAGGCGAGCATCACCAGGTACGGAAGGAGGAGACAGGCCGCGCCGCACCCGAGCAGGATGCCCTGGCGCAGGTCGGTCAGCCCGACCTCATCGGTCGAGAACATGGATTGCAGTCGTGCGCCGCGCATGGCCAACTCCCTGGCCGGCGACGGGTTCGCCGACCGCGCGTATCGATCCGGCGACGATCGCCGATGGCGTTATACTATCAATAGCACCGGAGGCGGCAGTTGACCGGCAGCGAGACGGCGATGTCGGACGACGACGGCCAGTTCGCGCGGGCGATCGAGGAGTACCTGCGGCGCCGTGAGAGCCACGATCTTCTCGCGCGGGTCGACGCCGCGCTGGAAGCTGGAATTAGATATTCTTTCGGTCTCGCCGCCAACCTGATAGTATAAAAGTACATCGTCAAACTCAAGAAACGGGGCGAAAAGATGGCAGACAGCGGATACGCGCATCCCGACGTGCTCGTGAGCACCGAATGGGTGGCCGAGCACCTCGACGACCGGAACGTCAGAATCGTCGAATCGGACGAGGACGTCCTCCTCTACGACGTCGGCCACGTGCCCGGAGCGGTCAAGGTCGACTGGCACGCCGACCTGCAGGACCCGGTCGTGCGAGACTTCATCGGACCGGAGAAGTTCGCCGCGCTGATGGAGCGCCTCGGCATCGGACCGGACACGACGGTCGTCTTCTACGGCGACAAGAACAACTGGTGGGCAACGTACGCGTTTTGGGCGTTCAAGCTGTTCGGCGTGGAGAACCTCAAGGTCCTTGACGGCGGCCGGCTGCGCTGGGCGGAAGAAGGCC
>JAJPKB010000331.1 GCA_021323915.1 Chloroflexota bacterium
ATCCCGTGGCTCATACCGAATTCGGGTGGACGGTGATGGATGGTCACCCCGGGGCGTGAGCGAGGCGGGGCGCCCTCCGGGCCGGGGTCTCCGTTCCACCGGGTCAGAGATTCCTCGCTGACGCTCGCAATGACACCGGCGACGAATCGGTCAGGCCTTCACCGGAATCCGTATCTCAGTCACGAACGGCGGGCAGCTGTAGCCGACGAGACGGAAGCCGTTTTCCTGGGTCTCGACGTCGATGAGTCCGCCCAGCTCGCCCAGCAGACCGGCGATCGCCTCGACGCGCGCCCGACCGCGCAGGCTTCCGAGCCCGCCGGCGTGGGGGCGCGCGAGCTCCTGTCCAACTCGCTCCGCGATGCTGGTCAGTTCGTCCGAGCCCTGTCGCCACTCGACCTCGTCGAGGACCAGGCCGAGCACCCGCGCGTATGGCTTCGGAAACAACTGATCCGCCGCTGGCGCCAGGTCGTACACCACCGACGGCTTGCGGACGCCGGGACGTCGTCCCTGCTGCTCGATCAAGCGATCGCGCTCGAGGGCGGTGACGTGGGCGCGAATGGCGTTGTCGGTCACCCCGATGGCCACGGCAAGGTCGTGGACGGTTCGCGGACCGTGCCGCAGCAGGTCGAGGATCTGAAGCCTGGTTGGGCCCAACGCGCCGATTGTCGCCACCGGTCGCACTCCTGATCGCCACCTTTATTGTAGCAGCTTCGGCAGTCTACACGCATCTAGTCAAGGCTTTTTTAGGCTTACCCGCCGTGAGGCCGGACGGGGCCAAACGCTCTTGCTACCGTCGTGTCCACGGCCTACTATACCTGGCCGGGGAATCCTACACAGTCGCTGGTGTGGGTGTACGAGATAATTGACATGAGTACGCATACGTCTGTATGATCGGAGCGCTTGCAAACGTCCCCTCGTTTGAGCCTCCGTGCCTCTTGACGAGCGCCACGGCGCCAGGAACGAGGAGAACGGGCAAAGCTCTCGCGTCCGGTTGGAAGAGCAGTGGTCAGTCGGGTTTGGACGGGCGCAGGTATGCGACGAGAGGCTCGGCCCGGGATGCTCCCGCTGCTTCCGCGCCTTCCGTCCCCGAGACCGAGCGATTCCCAGGTGAGGCAGGTCGCAATCGAGGCAGGCTCGCTGGATCTAGGGTTATTTTACGCGTGTGAGGAGGATATTTTCAGCCATGGGGACAGAAGCTAAGCTCGACCGAGCCCGATTCTTACGCCTTTCGGCGGTCACGGCGATCACGGCCGTGGTCGCGGCGTGCGCGCCGCCGCCGTCTTCGACGACGACGAGCACGACCAGCACCAGCGCCTCGACCGGCGGCGCAACGCCCGCCGCGAAGGCGACGACCGCCCCGTCCGCCCAGGCGACGACCGCGCCGGCGCCAACCGCGACGCCTCAGCCGGTGGCCACCTCGGCCGCGATCGGCCAGGCCACCGCGGTGGCGGCTCAGACCACCAAGTACAAAGAAGCGCCGATGCTCGCGTCCATGGTCCAGGCGGGCAAGATTCCGCCGGTTGACAAGCGCCTTCCCGACAATCCGTACGTCGTTCCGCACCCCTGGCTGACGACCGGCAAGTACGGCGGAATGCTCCAGCTGATCTGCTCGGACAAGACCGACAAAGGCACCACCCAGTACGTTCAGGAGAGCATGTACGGCCACTCGCTGCTGCGCTGGCTGAAGGACGGCCTCGAGATCGGACCCGGACTCGTCGAGAGCTTCGAGAACAACGCCGATCTCAGCGAGTTCACCCTCCACTTCCGGAAGGGGCTCAAGTGGTCGGATGGCCAGCCCTGGTCGGTAGACGATATTCTCTTCTGGTGGGAAGACGAGGTCCAGACGCCGGAGCTCAAGGAGCTGCCGCCGGACGAGGCGCGCTCGGGCAAGGGCACCCTCTTCACGATGACCAAGATCGACGACAACACCCTCAAGCTCACCTACGACGCGCCGACCCCGCTGACGATCGACCGCCTGGCGATGTGGGTCAAGCGCGGCATCGGCCCGCGCTGGATGGATCCCAAGCACTATCTTCAGCAGTTCCACCCGAAGTACAACCCCAGCGTCGACAAGACCAAGTGGATCGACACGTTCCTGCAGAAGCGCGATTTCCAGACCAATCCCGATTCCCCGACGATGACCGGTTGGATGCTCCAGAAGTACAACCAGGGCCAGAACTCGATCTGGACGCGCAATCCGTTCTACTGGTGCGTCGACAAGGAAGGCAACCAGCTTCCCTATATCGACGGGCTCACCATGACCAACTTCCAGGACCCGCAGGTCATGCGGCTCCAGATCAACCAGGGCAAAGTCGACTACGTCCACGGGGGCTTCACCCCGCTCACCCTCGCCGACGTCTCGACGCTCAAGCAGAACGCGTCGACCAGCAACATGCACATGGAGTTCTGGGACGGTGGAGACGGGTCCGGCTCGGCGTGGTTCTTCAACTACGACTACTACGAGCCGAAGATGCGGGCGCTGATCCGCAACCCGAAGTTCCGTCAGGCGCTCTCCCACGCGACCGATCGCCCGACGATGCAAAAAGTCGTCTACTACGACACCGGCGAGCAGACGACCGGCACGATGAGCCCCAAGGCGCTCGAGTTCCACGTCCAGGGCGGCCAGGAAGTCTACCAGCAGTGGCGCGACAGCTTCAAGTCGTACGATCCGGAGCTGGCGAAGAAGATGCTCGACGAGATCGGCGTCAAGATGGGGCCAGGCGGCTTTCGCACCATGCCCGACGGCAGCCCGCTGAAGATCACGATCGACTACAAGGCCACCGACGATCCCAACAGCGTTCCGATCAAGAAGAACACGATTCTCGAGAAGAACTGGCAGGGGATCGGGCTGAACGCGAAGCAGAACCCGGTCGTCGCCACCAGCTGGGATGACCTCTGGGGCGCCGGGAAAGTGATGTGCGACGCCGACTGGGGCGTGGGCGACGGCCCGAACTGTCTGGTCTACCCCCAGTGGATGGTCCCGATCGAGAACACCCGCTGGGCGCCGCTGGAGGGCGAGTGGTACGCCGTGCTCGGGACGCCGGCCGCGAACCAGCAGCTCGACCTCGACCCGTACAAGCGCACCCCGCCCCGAATGGCGCCGGAGAAGGGCGGCCCGATCGAAAAGATCTGGAATCTCTACAATCAGACCAAGATCGAGCCGGACCAGCTCAAGCGCACCCAGCTCGTCTGGGAGATCCAGAAGATTCACATCTCGGACGGACCGTTCTTCACCGGCACCATCGCGAACTCGCCGACGATCATCCTGACGAAGCAGGGGCTTCACAACGTGCCGACCCGTGACGATCTGAGCTCGAAGAACGGGTATCAGTTCGGGTTCACCGGGCCGTGGATCATCCCCTCGCCGGCGGTCTACGATCCCGAGACCTACTACTGGGACAACCCGGATCAGCACACCTCGTAGCAAAGAGTCCGTCAGCGTTTCGGCTTCCGGCGTGCGAGCTGGCCCGCGCGGGCCAGCTCGCACGCCGGAAGCTCCAAAGAGGGGATCGCGATGTTGAACTACATCATCCGCCGCCTGCTCTATATGGTCGTCACGATGTTCTTCATCTCGCTTATCGGCTTCGCGCTGATTCAGCTGCCCCCGGGCTCGGCGCTCAGCGTGAAGATCCAGCAGCTGCGCGCCCTGGGCGGCGACATGTCCACGGCCCAGATCGAGTCGCTCAAGGAGCGCTACGGCCTGAACGATCCGATCTACGTCCAGTACCTGCGCTGGGCCACCGGGGCGGTCCACGGCGACTTCGGCCAATCGTTCACCTTCGACGTTCCGGTGAACCAGTTGATCTGGGGACGCCTCGGGCTCTCGCTGCTGCTCTCCGGCTCGGCGCTGATCTTTTCCTGGCTGATCTCGATCCCGGCCGGGGTGTACTCCGCCACCCACCGGTATAACGTTCCCGACTACATCATCACGATCCTGCAGTTCATCGGCGTCGCCGTCCCCGACTTCCTGCTCGCGCTCCTGCTGCTCGTCTTTGCCTCGCAGGTGTTGCACACCGACGTGGGCGGACTCTACTCGACCAAGTACGCGACGGCGCCGTTCAGCGAGGCGAAGCTGATCGATCTGATGAAGCACCTCTGGATCCCGGTCATCGTCATCGCGGCAGGCAGCACCGCCTGGCTGACCCGGGTGATGCGCGCGAATCTCCTCGACGTGCTGAACCAGCAGTACGTGCAGACGGCGCGATCGAAGGGGCTGCGCGAGGGGATCGTCATCTGGAAGCACGCGGTGCGCAACGCGCTGCACCCCTTGATCATGGCCCTTGGGACGACGTTGCCGGCGCTGATCTCGGGCGAAGTGATCGTCTCGATCGTCCTCAACCTGCCGACGACCGGGCCGCTCTTCTTCTCGGCGCTGCTCGACAAGGACATGTACCTCGGCATTACCTTTTTGATGCTGCTCTCGATGATGCTGATCGTCGGGAACTTGCTCGCCGATCTGCTCCTAGCCTGGGTGGACCCGCGGGTCCGACTGGAGTAAGCAATGGCAACGCAGAGCGTCGCGGTTGAGGAAGTCGGCCAGCTCGCGCGGACCGGCCAGGACATCGGGCGGATCTCCCAGTGGACGCTGATGCGCCGGCGGTTCATGGAGAACAAGCTGTCGGTCGTCGGCGGGATCATCCTGATCGTCATGTATCTGATGGCGGGATTCGCGCCCTTTCTCTCGCCCTATCCCTACGACGAGCTCGACTCGAACTCGATCTGGTCCGCGCCGACGGCGATCTACATGGTCAACGGTCGCCCCTCGGTCTGCAGCGTCTCGCAGTCGCTGGATACGAACACCTTCACCTTCGTGTCTCACCTCGACTGCACCAAGGCGTATCCGGTGAAGCTGTTCGTCCACGGCTATTCCTACACCCTGTTCGGGATCATCCCGAGCGACGTCCACTTATTTGGAGTGGACGCGCCGGCCAAGCTGTTTCTCTTCGGCACGGACGGGCAGGGTCGCGACATGCTCTCGCGCCTGCTCGAAGGCTCGCGCATCTCGCTCAGCGTGGGGCTGGTCGGGGTGGCGCTGGCGATCATTTTCGGGTCGGTCCTGGGCACGGTCTCGGGATACCTGGGCGGCGCGACCGACAACCTGATTCAGCGCTTCATCGAATTGATCATGTCGATGCCGACGATTCCGCTCTGGGCCGCGTTCGCGGCGGCGCTTCCCCAGGATATGTCGGTGGTGAAGCGGTACTTTTTCATCACCCTCATTCTGTCACTGGTCCAGTGGACCGGCCTGGCGCGGCAGGTTCGCGGGAAGGTGATGGCCTACCGCACGCTGGACTACACCCTCGCCGCGAAATTGGCCGGGGCGTCGGACATGCGGATCATCCTGACCCACATGCTGCCGAACGCGGTGAGCCACATTATCGTCGTCGCCGCGCTCGCCGTTCCCTCGACGATTCTCGGGGAAACGGCGCTGAGCTTTCTCGGGCTCGGGATGCTGCCCCCGGCGGTGAGCTGGGGGGTGCTGCTGCGTGACGCGCAGCAGGTTCAGGTCGTCGAGCAGCACGCATGGCTGCTTATTCCGGCGGTGGCCGTGATCATCGCGGTCACCTGCTACCAGTTCCTGGGCGACGGTCTGCGGGATGCCGCGGACCCGTATAGTTAGTGGATAAAGAAAGGAGGGGCTGACGTCCATGGCCGACGTGGCTCCCGTCGCCCAGCGGTCGACGACGCCGCCAACCGACGACCGCGACTACGTGATCCGAGTCGAAGATCTCCAGGTAAGGTTCCACACCCAGATCGGGGAGGTTCGCGCGCTGAACGGGGTGAGCTTTGGCATCCCGCGCGGCAAGGTGCTGGGCGTCGTGGGAGAGAGCGGCTGTGGGAAGAGCATCACCGGACTCTCGATCATGCAGCTCGTTCCGCACCCGGGCCGGATCGTCGCCGGAGAGGTCTGGTTCCGTGAGAAGAAGGACGATCAGCCGAAGAATCTCCTCTCCTACGATCGACACAGCAACGAGATGCACCAGATCCGCGGCAAGAACATCAGCATGATCTTCCAGGAGCCGATGACCTCGTTGAATCCGTGCTACACCGTCGGCAACCAGATCATGGAGGCGATCCTGCTGCACCAAACGCCCCGCGCAGAGGAGGCGCGCGCCCACACGATCGAGATCCTGCGCAAGGTGGGCATGCCGAACCCGGAGCGGATCTTCGGCAGCTATCCCCATCAGCTCAGCGGCGGCATGCGCCAGCGGGCGATGATCGCGATGGCGCTCTCGTGTACGCCGGTGCTGCTGATCGCCGACGAGCCGACGACCGCGCTCGACGTGACGACCGAGGCCCAGATCCTTGATCTCATGCGGGACCTGCAAGCCGAGATCGGGATGTCGATTATGTTCGTGACCCATAATCTCGGGGTCGTCGCCCAGACCTGCGACGACGTCGTCGTGATGTACCTGGGTCGGGTCGTCGAGAGAGCCAGCGTCGACGAGATCTTCTACGAGCCCAAGCACCCGTACACGGTCGCGCTGCTGCGCTCGATTCCCCATCTCGGCTCGCGGCGCAAGGAGCACCTCGAAGTGATCCAGGGAACGATCCCGGACCCCTACGCGACGGTGTCCGGCTGCCCGTTCCATCCGCGCTGCCCGAGCGCCGTGGCCGGCCTGTGCGACCGGCTCGCCCCGGTGGAGACGGCGATCGAGGGAAGTCCGCGGCACACGGTGCGCTGCCACCTTTATCCCGGGAGCACCGTCGAGACAGTGGCTAACTGACGCGTCTGAGGGGCGAAGAGAAATGGATCGCGAGCAATCCGGTACCGGTCAGGTCCCCGATTCCGACGACATTCTCCTGTCGGTCACCGGCCTGAAGAAGCACTTTCCGATCTACGGCGGCCTGCTGCGCCGGCTCGTGGGCCAGGTCCGAGCGGTGGACGGCATCGACTTCTACATCCGGGAAGGCGAGACGCTCGGGCTGGTCGGCGAAAGCGGCTGCGGCAAGAGCACCGCCGGGCGCACGACGATCCGCCTGTACGACCCGACCGACGGCGAGATCGTCTTCAGGGATCCGGACCTTGGCAAGGTGCATCTCGAACAGCTCGAGGCGAGTCAGCTGCGTCACGTTTGGACCAGCATGCAGATGATCTTCCAGGATCCCTTCTCCTCGCTCGATCCGCGCATGACCGTCGGACGCATCATCAGCGAGCCGATGGTCATCAACCGCTCGGCGAGCGATCGCACGATCAAGGACCGGGTGGCCGAGCTGCTGACGATCGTCGGGCTGCGCCCGGAGCACGCCAGCCGCTATCCGCACGCGTTCAGCGGCGGCCAGCGCCAGCGCATCGGCATCGCTCGCGCGCTCGCCCTCAATCCCAAGCTGATCATCTGCGACGAGCCGGTCTCGGCGCTCGACGTCTCGGTTCAGGCGCAGGTTCTGAACCTGCTGGAAGACTTGCAGCGGCAGTTCGACCTGACCTATCTCTTCATCGCCCACGATCTGAGCGTCGTCGAGCACATCTCCGATCGGGTCGCGGTGATGTACGTCGGCTATCTCGTCGAGATGGCGCCGACCGAGGATCTCTATTACAATCCGAAGATGCCCTACACCGAGGCGCTGCTGGCCGCGATCCCCCGGCCGGACCCCCGGAACCGGACGCGCCCGGTCAAGCTGCCCGGCGACGTGCCCAGCCCGGCGAACCCGCCCTCGGGCTGCTATTTCCACCCGCGCTGCCCATACGCCCAGGCGGTCTGCAAGGCCGAGCGCCCCAAGCTGCGATTGGTCGGACCGGAGCACTGGGCGGCGTGCCACTTCGCCGAGGAGCTCAAGCTCAAGGGCGTGCCGCGCCTGGCCGGCGCGCCGGCGACGCCCCTCCCATCCCCGCTGGGAGGACGATGAAGGCGCATCGCGGCCGCGGGCCGACCGGAAAGAGTATCTATTTCTCGCACGAGCCGAGCCTGCTCGAATACGCCGGCTGCTACCTGCTGCTGCTCGTCGTCATCGCACTTAGCACCGCCATCTGCGTGGTCTGGTATCCCGCCGCGCTGCTGATCGTCGGCGTGCTGATCGAAGACAGCCAGGTGATTCCGGTCACTTTCATGACGACCCTGGTGCTGATCGTCTTCGCGCTCTTCGCGGTGGTGATGCTCGCCGAGCCATACTTTCGCCAGGGCCTGCGGCGTCAGGAAGCGCGGGCGCGGTTTCTCCGGGTCGCGATTCCGCTGGTGGTTTTCCTGGCGGTGGGCGTCCTGGTTCCGGACCTGATCCGTGTCCTCGGGTAACCCGCCGCTGCACGTCGCGTTCACGATGGAGTGCCAGCCGGCGGCGACCCGGGCAGCGCCGGAGGGACCGAAGAACTGGGAGCAGAGCGCGCGCTCGATCGACGGCTTCTGCACTCGGCTTCTCCGGGCGGGCATGGTTCCGACGCTGTTCGTCACGCCACGCTGCGCCGAGGAGCACGCGCCAAGCCTGGAAGAGCTCGCGAGCGCGGGCGTCGAGCTCGGCCTCGCGATCCAGCCGCAGAGCCTCGACGGCGGCTTCGGACGCCACCTCGGTCAGTACAACCGAGGTCAGCAGCGCGTCATCGTCGAGGCCTCGCTGCGCCGCTTCCAGGACGCGCTGGGAACTCGGCCCCAGTCGTTACGGCCGGCGCTGTACTCGGCCAGCGACGCGACCTTCGGGATGGCCTACGAGCTCGGTTTCCGCCAGGGGTCGGTCTCCTGCCCGGGCCGCCAGGTTCCCAAGCACGCGGCGGTCTGGACCGGCGCCGTCCCCGACCCCCACTACGTCGATCCGGATAGTCGGCTGCGGGCGGGCAATCTGCCGTTTCTCGAAGTGCCATTGACGGCAGACGCATCGCCGGAGCAAAACCGAGGGGGGCTGTCGCCGGACGTCACGATCGAGAACGGCACGCTCGAGAAATGGCACCGTCCGCTGATCGATGGACAGCTCCAGCGCATGGAGCGAGACGACGTCGCCTTCCGGGCGCTCTGCATCAGCACGCGAAACTGCTTTTCCTACCACGACAAGACCGATCGCTACCGGGCGATTCTCGACGACCTGATTGACTTCGTCGACCGGCTCGAAGATCGCTACGAGGTGCGGCCGGTCTCGCTGGCCAGCGCGCACGCCTGGTTTCGTTCTATCGTCGGCGCGGGGTGATCCGAATCGGTGGCTCGGGTGGCGTTCGGAAAGGGTTGTTGCCTGCCGACCCGGCGCGGCCTCACCCCCGGTGGCCGCCGCGGCGGACGGGGTGAGGCCAGTCCGACTGCCAACGACCGATCTAACGACCAAGCGCTACTGGTTGGGCGAACGTCTACTCTTCTGGGCCCGGAGTTGCTCCGGGCCGCTTGTTCACATCCGGGTCGGTCGCGAACCAGAGGGCGCTGGGAAGCTGGAAGGTCGCGAAGGAGTAGTTCGCCATCGGTAGCCAGTAGTTGAACTCTTCTTCGCTCGATCCCTGCCAGGTGAGCATGATTAGCCATTTGTCGACGTAGAGCATCCAGAACTTCCGCTTGCGGATCGCGTCGCCATCGCGGAAGGTGAGCTCGCGCTCGAAGCGGATCAGGTTGCCGATCACGGTATCCACCTCGGCCTCGACGTGGCAGTCGGCCAACTGGGCGATGCCCTCGTTCACGCCGGCGCGCAGCACCTCCAGGTCCGCAGCGACGACCGCCTGCTCGAGCTCGATCGCCCAGCCGGTGAACGACGTCTCCGGATCGTCGGGGTTCGGCGAAAATCGGGCGCCATCGCGGTCTTCGAGGTCGAGCTCCTGCCAGCCGGTCGGATAGCGGAAGCTGTAACGCCCAAGGCGATCCTGATACGTTCTCACGCCAACGTAGCGGGGTGGTGGTCGCTCCGGCATCGGATACCTCGGATGGGTCGTGAAGTTCGCGGGCAGTATAGCACGTCGGGCTCCGCGGCGGATCGGCACCAGAGCCAGCGGCCAAGACAATCAGCCGTCGAGCGTACTCCTCCCTCTCCCAAAGGGAGAGGGAGGAGTACGCACACCCCGACCCTCTCCCAAAGGAAGAGGGGGGGGCGCGCTCGATCGCTAGCTCGATCATTCACGTGTTTGCTGTGATCTCCCGACCAGCCGGTCCGGTCGGAAGGGCGCCAGCAGGGGATTGGGCGCGCCGCCCAGGACCTCGTCGGCGACGAGGCGGCCCAGCGCCGGTCCGAGGGTGACGCCGCTGTGGGTGAAGACGACGTAGTAGCCGTCGACGCCCGGCACCGGACCGACCGCGCTGAGCCCGTCGGCCGGCATGGGGCGCCAGCCCAGGCGCACCGCCTCGATGCGTGCGCCGGCCAGGATCGGCAGGGTCTCCCGAGCGCGGCGGAGCAGCTCGCCGGCCTCCGGTCCGTCCACGGTTGGCCGCGGGTCGGCGGGCAGGTCGGCGTCGACCTCCTCGCAGCCGATCAGGACGCGGCCGGCGCCGTCCGGTCGCAGGTAGACCCGGGGAGCGTGAACGACACGGGAGAGGCCGGTGGGCATCGGCTCGGTCACCCCGAGGACGCCGGGCGAGAGATCGGAAGAGCA
>JAJPKB010000292.1 GCA_021323915.1 Chloroflexota bacterium
GCGATCAAGGCGCAGATCGAAGAGACGACCTCGGACTACGATCGGGAGAAGCTGCAGGAGCGGCTGGCGAAGCTGTCGGGGGGCGTCGCGGTGATCAAGGTCGGCGCCGGCACCGAGACCGAGCTGAAGGAGAAGAAGCATCGGGTCGAGGATGCCCTCTCGGCGACCCGGGCGGCGATCGAGGAAGGGATCGTGCCGGGCGGCGGCGTCGCGCTGCTGCTCGTCGCGTCCTCGCTCGACGACGTCAAGCTGCAGGGCGACGAAGCGACTGGCGTCGCGATTCTCCGCCGTGCGCTTGAAGAGCCGATGCGCCAGATCGCGACCAACGCGGGCCTCGACGGCTCGGTGGTGGTCTCGGAAGTGCGTCGCCGACAGAAGGAAGCCAACAACAACAAGATCGGCTACAACGTGATGTCCGGCGAATACGTCGATATGGTTTCGCAGGGCATCATCGACCCGGCCAAGGTTACGCGTTCCGCCGTGGAGAACGCGGTATCGATCGCGGGAATGATCCTGACGACGGAGGCGCTGGTGACCGAGATTCCGGAGAAGGAGAAGCCGGCGGCTCCTCCGATGCCGGAGTACTAATAAGCGGAATCCAGAAGCTAGAATCAAGTAGTCAGTAAGGAGGGAGCCACGCCGTGGCTCCCTCCTTCTGTTTCTTCGGAACAGTCGGGATAAGGCCCGAACCTCTCGATCCGTTTGCTGGCGTGGATGAGGCGGGCGCCGTGGAGAGCCGGTCGTGGTGACGTTTCAACTGTCGGTCGAGGAATTCCGACTGCTGCTCGAGATCGTGCTGGCGGAGGACGCGCCCGACGACCTGGCCAATCTGGTGCTGATGGCGTGCAAGCGCCCAAGGAGCGGAGTCATCGAGGTTCCGGTATCGGCAGAAGAAGCGTCCGTGCTGTGCGCGCTGGTGCGGAGTCGGGTGGCCAGCAATCGCGCGCGGACCGGGCTCGCGGATCTGATGCTTCGGCAAGCATCAGATGCTGATCGAGGCTAGCGCGTCCAGGAGCTCAAGGAACCGATTCGGTACGTGGTAAGGGAATGAGCGGGTCAGCTCCGCGGTTAAAGACCCGAAGGAGGAATGCGGGGGGCAGGGCTTTGCCCTCATCCCCTACCCCTTCCTGTCTACCCCCTCACCTCCTTCTCCAGGGGGAACCTTCAGCCGCGAGGGAAGCCCAGGCGCCATCAATACGGTCGCATTCGGACCTCGATCTGGCCGTCGCGCTCGCGAACGTCGAAGCTGATTTCCGGAGCCGAGGCGGGACCGTTGATCACGGCGCCATCGCTCAGGTCGAACCGTGACCCGTGGCAATGGCAGACAACCGACGTATCCTCCAGGTGCCCTTCGCTGAGGGAGCAGCCCCAGTGGGTGCAGACGTTGCCAAGCGCGTAAACCTGACCGTTCACCCGCGCCAGAAAAATGCTCATGCCACCGGCGCTCGCGGAGCGAATCTGTCCCTCCGGAAGGGAGGCGGCGGCAAGAACAGGCGTGAATTCGGTCGGACCCTGCGTCCACGCCTGGCGATTGACCAGCGTTCCGAGGTGGTACACCATTCGTCCGCCAAGGTCGGACGAGACGAGCAGCAGGCCGTAGCCCAGGGTAGCCAGCGCCACGGCGCTTCCGCGCTGGCCGCGTGCGCGTCGGAGCAGCGAAGCGGTGTAGGCGAGAACGGCCAGACCGTTGAGCATCGCGTGGGTTATCCCGACGCGTCGCTGCTCGGCTTCGATCTCGCTATAGTCCGCCAGGCCGGCGATCGCCGCCGCGAGCGCGCCCCCGAAGCCAACGGCGGTCAAAAAGTCCGCGACCCGCGAGGCGCGTCGATCGCCGGCCCACAGGCCCAAGTGATCGAGGGCGATCGCGGTGGTAAAAGCCCCCACCGGCAGGTCGGTGATCGCGGCGTGCAAGGGATGACCGAGCCAGACTCCGTTCAGAAAATCGCGGATCTTCAGGCCGGTTGTTCCCTGGCTTGCGAAGAGCCGCTGGGCTGCCCGCTGGACCGGCTCGGCGATCTGATCGAGATAATTCGGGCGTCCGAAGAGGCGGTCGAGCTCGACCGGAACGGTTGCCATCACAGCCTCCCATTCTTAGGTTGGAGGCGAGCGCGCAAGAGCGGTGCCAGAGAGCGATCAATGATTGATCAGGAACGTGGCGGCGCCCTCGAAATACCTCATGAATTCGTCCTGCGCGGCCGTCGGCAGGTTGGTCGACCGCACCGCGGACTCCATGTTCCGGATCCACGCGTCACGGGCCGCCTGATCGATCGCGAAGGGTAGATGCCGCATGCGCAAACGTGGATGCCCGCGCTCATCGAGATAGGTCCGAGGGCCACCAAAGTACTGGATCAGAAACAGGGCGAGGTGGCGCTTTGGGGGATCGAGGTCATCGGGATACATCGGTCGGAGAATCGGGTCGCTCTCGACCCCCTGGTAAAACCGGTCCACCAGCTCGAAGAAGGTTCGCTCGCCGCCCACTGCTTCGTAAATCGTCACGGCGCCAACGTTTCCTGGTAGGTTTGTCCGACGAAGATGTCGCGCTTCAAGCCCTTGGCTCGCTGGGTCCAGCGAGCGCCGGACCCGCGGCGAGCCGCGATGGCCTCGCCGGCCTGCATGAGTTGAGCGCTAAGCTCGTCAGCATAGTGTACCACGATCGCTTCGCGGGTGTAGGGCTCGCGCGCGGCCCCGTGCTCGAGCTCCCCGTGGTGGCTTGCCACGATGTGAAGAAGGTGGCGGGCGAGGTCATCCGGCACTCGAACGACGTCGCAGGCGACCTTTACCCGATGGAAGCCGGTTAGAATGTGTCCGTACAGCCTCCCATCGTCGGTCGCGTCGAACACCGTTCCAACCGCGTAAGTATCGAGCTTCCCAACGTCGTGAAGCAGCGCGCCGGCCACGACCAGATCGCGATCTGGCCCGGGAAGGATACGAACGATCGCGTCGCCAAGGTGGGCGACTTCGAGAGAATGCTCGAGGAGGCCGCCGATCCAGGCGTGATGTAGCTCTTCCGCCGCGGGCCAGGAGGCGAATCGATCAATCTCCGGATCCAGCGTCGCGTGGACGACATCGCGCACCGGCGGTTGGAGCGAATCGACGAGCCTACGGAGCTCGTCGACCAGCCGCGTTGGATCGCGGCGAGAGCGTCGCAGGAAGTCGCTCGACGCGTACTCGTCGTCGCGCGCGGCTCGGATCCGCTCGATCGTGAGCTCGATCCCATCGCCCCCGAACGCCTTGCCGACGATTCCGCGCACCTTCACGACGCGACCCGCGACGAGCACGTCGCGGGTCGCGTCGAAATTGTCCCAGGCGACGGCGTCGACGACCCCAGTCGCATCGCGCAAACGGGCGCGCATGAACGGCGAGCCGTCGCGCCGCTGGGATGGGCGCGGATCGGCGACGGCGTAAAAGCCCTCGATTTTGCGACCGAGAGCAAACTCGGCAATCGGCGTCGACACGAATCCCTCGAGAGCAGGTGGGTGAGAAGCGCCGCCGCTTAAGATAACGAGTTGGCGCCTGCCCGTCAATCAGCGGCAGGCATCGTGCTATAATTTTCTTTCACAGCCGGAGCGGGAGAAGCCAGGTGTTCGATCCTTTTCGCCATTTTGGGGGCGCGGTCAAGCGAACTCGCGACGCCGTGTTCGGACAGGTCTCGGATTTGTTCGACCGACGGCAGCTCGACGACGATCTGTGGGACGAGCTCGAGGAGCTCCTGATCCGCGCCGACGTCGGTGTTCCGACAACCGAATACATCATCGAGTCGTTGAAAGACCGGGTACGCCAGGAGCGAATCAAAGAGGGTGCCGTGGCGCGTGAAGCGCTGAAGCAGGTTTTGACTGTCATCCTAGACGCCGAGGGCGGGTACGGCGCGATGGACGTGCCGACGGGCGAGCTGACGACGATTCTGGTCGTCGGCGTCAACGGCGTCGGCAAGACGACGAGCATCGCCAAGCTCGCGAAGTATCTGGAGGATCGGGGACGGGGTTGTCTGATCGCGGCGGCCGATACTTTTCGAGCCGCGGCGATCGATCAAATGAAGATCTGGGGCGAGCGCGCCGGCGTGCCGGTCGTCAGCCATCAACCCGGCTCCGATCCGGGCGCGGTCGTCTACGACGCCTGGCAAGCGGCGAAGGCGCGCGGGGCGGACGCGTTGATCGTGGACACCGCCGGACGTCTGCACACGAAATTCAACTTGATGGAAGAGCTACGCAAGATCTACCGAGTGCTCGGTAAGCAAGACCCGCGCGCTCCGCAGGAGACCCTGCTGGTCCTGGATGCGACGACCGGCCAGAACGCTTTGATCCAGGCTCGGGAGTTCCAGAAGGCGGCCGGGGTGACCGGCCTGATCCTGGCGAAGATCGACGGCACGGCGAAGGGTGGTGCGGTCTTTCCGATCGTTCGCGAGCTCAAGGTTCCGATCTATTTCCTGGGAACCGGCGAGAAGATCGAGGATCTCGAGCCATTCAACCCCCGCGCCTTCGTCGACGCCTTGCTGCAGAATTGACCAGGATCGAGGGTCGGATCGAGCCTCGGATACCGAAATTCTGCCGCGTAGTATAATGACAGCGTGTAAATGCATCCCTTTGAGGGATAACTTGTGCGTATCAACGACCCTTTAAGCATCGTCATCCTTGCCCTGGCGCTGATCATCAGCCTGAGCATTCACGAGGCAAGTCACGCCTTCGCCGCCGACCAGCTCGGCGATAGCACCGCGCGCCTGATGGGGCGATTGACGCTCAACCCGATCAAGCACCTCGATCCGGCCGGCACGATCGCTCTGATCGCGTCCAGCTTCCTCGGTTACGGCATCGGCTGGGGAAAGCCGTGTCCGGTCAATCCGAACAACCTGCGCCGCGGGCCACTCGCGACCCTCCCGAACGGGCCGCTCGTTGGCATGGCGCTGGTGGCGCTGGCGGGTCCGGTCTCGAACATTCTCCAGGCGATCATCGGCGCCCAGATTCTGCACGTCGGCGGCTTGCCGGGCGTGCTGAGCCAGTTTGTCGGGACGTTTATCTTCGTCAACGTCATCCTCGCGGTCTTCAACATGATCCCGATCCCGCCGCTCGACGGCTATCGGGTGCTGCTCGGTCTGCTGCCGACCGCACCGGCGTACAAGCTTGCGCGGCTCGAGCCGTGGGGACCCGGCGTCTTGATCTTGATCGTCTTCATGGCGCCCGGGATCCTGGAGTCGATCCTGACCGTCTTCGGATCGCCGATTCTGCACGTGATCGTTGGGACGATGTGAACCGTGTCGAGCGGCTGCGCCATTTGACCGGTCGCTTCTTTGGGGTGATGCGCGCTCGGGTCGACCCCGCTGAGCTGTGCTTGCTGGACGACTACCTGGGTCCGGCCGAGCGGAATCTGTTTCTTTCCATGCGCATCGCGGATCAGCGCCATAGCCTGGACCTGTGCCGCCGGCTACGTTGCGACGGGCACGGCGAGCCCGATCTGCTGCGGGCGGCGCTCTTGCACGATGTCGGCAAAGCAGCCGGTCCCCTGCCGGTGGTCTATCGGGTGATTTACGGCCTCTGCCGACTGATCAGCCCGGGGCTTGCGCGGTGGCTGGGGCGACTCGAACGACCGTCACTCGTGCGGCCGTTTTACCTCGCCGCCCATCACGCCGGCATCGGCGCGCTTGCCGCCGAGCGGGCGGGGAGCAACCAGCGCGTCGTTCACCTGATCCGCCGACACGACGCGCCGGACGATAATCTTTCGTCGCTGTTGCACCGGTACGATGGTGAAATGTAAAAGCGTGGGCGGCCCGGAGAAGCCGGGACACGTGGTCGTTTCGTGGAGGCCGCGGGATGAGTAGGATAGCGATTATCGGCACCGGCCTGGTCGGGACGTCAATCGGGCTCGCGCTCAAGGCGCACCAGAGCAACCTGGAAATTGTCGGACACGATCGCGAGCATGCCCGGGCGTTGGACGCGAAGAAGCTGGGCGCGCTCGATCGGGCCGAATGGAACCTGCCGGCGGCGCTGGAAGGGGCGAGCATGGTCGTCGTCGCGACGCCGTTGCACTCGATGGAGAAGCTCTTCGCGCAGATGGCGGAATTCCTCGACCCGGGCTGCATCGTCACCGATACTGCGACGCTCAAAGGGCCGACCATTGCCTGGGCGGAGGCCGCCTGGGGTGATCGGGCCAGCTACGTCGGCGGTGACCCGATCGTCGATCTTGGCCGCGATGAAAAGCCGTCGGCCACCCTCTTCCAGGGGCGCACCTACTGCGTGATCGCCGCTCCCCGCGCATCGTCGGGGGCGGTCGATCAGGTGCTCCGGTTCGTCAACGCGCTCGGTGCCGATCCGATGTTCCTCGATCCAATCGAGCACGACAGCTACCTGGCGATGACGAGCCAGCTTCCCGCGTTCCTATCGTCGACGCTGATGTCGGTGGCGGCCGAAAGCCCCTCGTGGCGCGACGGACAGAGGCTGGCGACGCACCGGTTCGGCGCCGCGACCGCGGCGAGCCTGGACGAGACGGATGAGCTCGTGGCGCACTTCGTCGCGAACCGAGAGGTGCTCAAGGCCTGGATCCTGACGCTGCGGGACCGGATGACCGAGCTCAGCGAGCTGCTCGACGACGACCCACCTGGCCTGCGAAACGCGCTCGGCGCCGCCCGGGAGGCGCGGGCGAGCTGGCGCCCGGGAGAAGGGCCGGATCCGGAGAAGGTTCCGGTCGAGATGCCGCGCGCGCGCGATCAGTTCTCGAGCTGGTTCTTCGGCGGTTTGGGCGGTCGCCGGAAACGTCCCTGATCGGGTCGGGCGACGCTCAGCCGCCGATCTGGGACATGCTGCGCGAGGCGCGCTGGAAGGCAGGACCCTCGTTGATCTTGTGCTTCAGTTCTTTGTGCGACACGGAATGTTGCATGATCTCGGAGATCTGAGCGTCCGACGCGCCGGCTCGGAGCGGCCCGGCGAGATTCCACTCGTCGATCGAGAAAAGGCAGGTGCGGATCTGCCCGTCGGCGGTCAGCCGAACCCGGTTGCACGTCGAGCAGAATGGCTCGCTCACCGGGTTGATGAATCCGATCTCACCCAAGCCGTCCACGAAGCGGTACCGGCGGGAGGTCGAGCTTGCCCTGGTCTCGATCGGTAGCAGCGGCTTCCACCGGTTCATGACGTCGAAGATTTCTCGACCGGTGAGAACCTGCTCGCGCCGCCAGTTTCCGTCGGCGTCGAGGGGCATGAACTCGATGAATCGAACCACGTAGGGCTTCGAGCGGGCGAGCTCGGCGAAGGACAGAATCTCCTCTTCGGTGAAGTTCTTCATCGCGACCGCGTTGACCTTGATTGGTCGAATCGAAGGATAGTTCTCGAGCGTCGCCAGGCCCTTCAAGACCCGATCGAGGCAATCGCGCCGGGTTACGCGGTGAAACTTTTCCCTGACCAGAGTATCCAGGCTGACGTTGATGCGGGTGAGACCGGCGTCCGCGAGCTTGCCCGCCAGCTTGTCGAGAAGCACGCCGTTCGTCGTGATGCTGAGGCTCTCGAGCCCCTCCTCGCGAAGCGCGCTCAACTGTCGGATGATGTTGGGGAGGCTGGGACGGACGGTCGGCTCACCGCCGGTGAGTCGAATCTCGGTTATCCCGTGGTGGACGAAGATTCGCGCGAGCCGAACGATCTCCTCGTCGGTGAGTACCTTCTCGCTGGGAAGCCAGGGCAGGCCCTCGGCAGGCATACAATACTGGCATCGAAAATTGCAGCGATCAGTAATCGAGATGCGGAGATCCTGAATCTGCCGACCGTACGAGTCGACAAGAGGGTGGTCGACCCGCCTTTCAGCTGCAGCCTGCATCCGTTCAACCTCAGGGCGAGACCGTTCCCGCCAGGACCATTATAGCGAGCCTGGCTCGTTCATGCACTCATTTCTTGAATAATCTTGAGGCGAGAATCCAGAAGCGAGAAGAGAGAATCGAGAAGACTCCGGGGTGGTTGTCGTTCTTCTTCTCGCTTCCCGATTCTTCCTGATGCCCCCACCGACGCGGCGCGTGTTCGGAACGCCCCGCCGTCGCCAAAACCGGGATGGCTCGGGATCAGTTGTCCGGGCCGGCCGCCGGATCCTCATCCGTGTCATCCGGAACCCGCGGGATCTCCCGGAGCAAGCGCCGGGCGAGCTGCTGATTCAAGGGCTCGGGATCGGACTCGATGACCCGAAGCAGCTGCCCGACGCTGAGGGTGTGAAATCGATGCTGGTAGAGGATGCACTCCTGTCGAACGAACCAGCTCTCGTGGCCCAGGAACCGATCGATCTCGTCGGGAGTGAGTGGACGGCGGACGAGCTGCTCATCCGGATGTTCCGGATAGGGCTTCATCGGCCGGCGACGCCCAGGGGCAAGGGAAGGTTGAAGATCAGCGCGACAAGAAGCGCGGCGGCCACCATGATGATGAGCGCGAAATAGAAAGCGATGCCGGCGAGAATCATCCCGCAACCAAACTTGAAGCCATCGGCAACGCCGACGGTTATAGCGACCCGCTGTTCCTCGTCGATCGCTTCCTCGTCGACGAGGCTATCGGCGGGAGGTGGAATCGGCCTGGATCCTCGCAGGGTACCACCCACGTTTTCTGGGTTCATCGTTGGCTTCACGAGTCGTGATTATAACACAGTGGGCGCGTGCTTCAGGCAGGCGGATTCAGCGGGCTGATGATCAGATGGTTGGTCACTGATCGCACACCGGCGGTAAACCACGCGTCGTCTTGGGCCGCTCGGCGCTCCTCGGGGCGATCGACGCCCCCGCTCAGCGTTACCTGATCGCCCGCGACCGACACGCTGATTCGGGTCGCGTCGGCGATGCGCGCGTCGCGGGTTATGGCCTCGCGAACCGAGGCGAGAATCTCGGATTCCGGCCGCATCCGCGATCCGTTCACGTCGAGGCGATCGGTTACCGCGACGACGCCCGGCGTGAACCAGGCGTCTTCGATCGCCGCCTGACGCTCGGTCGTGCTGCCAACCACGCCTGAGAGGGTAATCACTCCGTCGGCGACCTGGACCACGAGGTCACCGGCATCGACCCGATGGTCGAAGGCGAGACTGTTTTCGACGTCGGCCAGGATGTCGGCGTCAGTGCGCTCGGCGGACGGACTCACCGCCAGGTCGTCGATCACCTGACGCACGCCCTTCACGCGCCAGGCATCTGCCGCTGCCAGGTTACGTTCGGCCAGGAGACGGACGTTTCCCGATAGAGTGACGATTCCGTCGAGAACGTCCACGCGGATCGTATCGGCCGTGAGGCGACTGTCCCAGCGTAATGCTTCGCGGACGTCGGCGGCGATTGTCTCATCGCTTCTGGAATCTTCGCTCCTCATCGGCGGCCTCCCGCGCCATTTTGCGCTTGTCCGACCGTTAGCTGGTTGACGACGTCGCGGACCCCCGCGGTCCACCAGGCGATCTCCTCGGCCAACCATTTCTGCTCGACGTTTTGGACTGTGCCGCGCAAGTAGACGGTTCCTCGCTGAACCTCGACGACGACCGAGTCCGGCGCCAGGCGCAGATTTCGCTCGAGGTCGTCGATCACCTCGCGCTTGATCTCGTCGTCGGCTCGGCTCCGATTGTTCTTTACCGAGATGCCGTCGACCACGTCGACGACGCCGTCCACTCCCCAGGCATCGCTTTCGGCGTGCGGCTTTGCCGCGTAAGCGTCGACGACACCTGACAGGTACACGACGCCTTCGCGAACGTCCACGCTCACGCGACGATCGTCCACCCAAACGTCGTGACTCAAGGCCGCCCGGACGTCGGCGGCAATTTGATCGTCCGAACGTAGATGCGCCGATACGACGTGCAGCTCGTTCGCGACGTCGCGCGCGCCTTTGATCCGCCGCGCCACGTCCTCGGCGACGCGCTTCTCGAAGTCCGTCGAAACGACGCCTCGCAAGATGACGACGCCTTCGACCACGTCGACGCTGATCCTGCTCGAATCGACGCGGGCGTCGGATTCGAGCGCCTCGGTGATGTCGTGTCGGACTTCCGCGTCACTGCGCAGGGTAGCCATCGGGTCGGGCCTCCTGAAGACCGGACGCGCCCTGGAGCCGGCAAGTCACGTACCATCGAAGATGCGGCTATAATGTACCTGCTTCGCCAATCTGTGCTAAAGTACGGTCACGAATCGGCGGACAGGAGCGGAATGAGCGATGGCGAAGAAACGCCACGGCAAGCCCAGCCGTCAGACGCAGGGGGTAGGGGCCCGCGCAGCGGCGGTCGCACCACCAGTCGCGGCGGGACGAGCTTCGCGGGCCCGCCCTCGGACCGAAGCCGTGCGTCCGTCGTCCGCGGGCCGCCCACCGATATCACGCCGTCTGATCGTGGGGACGGTCATCGCCTTCGTGGTCATCCTTCTGGTAGGGGGGGCCGGGATCGCCTTCCTTCTCCCGAAGCTGAACGCGGGTAACGTGACCTCGAGCGCGGCCAGCAGCGCGACCGGGGGCGACTTGCTGGGCGTACCGGTTCCCGACGAGGGGCGCGTCCACGTGACCGAGGGGTCGGCGATCAATTACCGCCATAATCCGCCGGCCTCGGGACCGCACTATCCCGCGCCGAAGGACTGGGGCATCTATACCACGACGATCGCGCCCGGCTACTGGGTCCATAACCTGGAGCACGGAGGTGTCGTCGTGCTATACGACTGCCCGGCGGGATGCTCTCAAGTCGTCGCCGAGCTACAGCAAGCGTATCAGACGTTTCCCAAGGACAAGTACGGCGAGGTCAAGCTGCTCGCGACGCCGTACTCGGGATTGCCCAACGGGGTTCAGGTGATGGCCGTGGCCTGGGACTTCCAGAAGGCGTATTCGTCGTTCGACCTTCAGAAGCTCCTGGCGTTCTACAACGGCCGGGTCGATCACGGACCGGAGGACGTGCCGTGAAATTCCGGTCCGGATACTATACGTGGGTGAGACGTTGAAGTATAATGAAAGCGGCTGCTCAAGATAGTCGTCGGTGTGGTTCGGATCGCACCTGGATAATGTCAGCGCGTCAGGCGCGTCGGGGTCTCCGCGATGCCCAAAGCGTGCTGCTGATCGACCAGGTGAGGATTGTTATGGAAGAGGAGAACGATCATGGGATTGGGCGTCATTGAGCCCTGGCATTTGGTGCTGATCCTGATTATCGCACTGGTGATCTTTGGGCCAGGGAAACTGGGCGACGTTGGCGGCGCTCTCGGCCGCGGGATCAAGGAGTTCAAGACTTCGATCAACAGCGAGCTCGATGAGGACAAGAAGGATTCGACGACCCAGGCGGATTCTTCGGCCGCGAAGAAGGAAGTCTCCGAAAAGGCTTCCTGATTGTCGATACCTTTCGCCCCGGTCGATCGACCGGGGCCTTTTTGTGTCCGAGAATGAGCGATCGGGGGTACCGTGGACGTTGTGACCCTGGGCGAGATGATGGTGATGCTCGTGGCGACCGAGAACGGACCGCTGCGGAACATCGACCTTTTTCGCAAGCACGTGGCTGGTTCGGAGGCGAACGTCGCGATCGGACTTGCTCGCCTCGGGCACCAGCCGGGCTGGATCAGCCGCCTCGGGAACGACGAATTCGGGCTGTACATTCGTAATTTCCTCCGTGGCGAGGGGGTCGACGTCTCACGGGTCATCCTCGATCCGGATCATCCCACCGGAATCGCCTTCAAGGAGCGGCGTGAGCTTGGGGCCCGGCGGGTGATCTACTACCGCCGAGGCTCGGCGGCCAGTCACCTTACTCCGGCCGACCTCGATCCGGCCTACTTCGCCGGCGCCCGATACTTTCACGTCAGCGGGATCAACCCTGCGCTTTCGGCTTCCTGTCACGAGACGGTTCTCGCGGCGATCGATCTGGCCCACCGGGCCGGAGCATTGGTCTCGTTCGATCCCAACGTGCGCCTGCGGCTCTGGGATGCCGAGACTTGCCGCCGAACCCTTCGCCAGCTTCTCCCCCGTTGCGACGTGGTGCTGCCCGGTGCGGACGAAGCCGAGCTGCTGACCGGCGAGTCGGATCCAGAGCGAGCCGGACAGGAGATCCACCGGCTGGGGCCGCGTCTCGTTCTGGTCAAGCGTGGCCCGGAGGGCGCGATGGCGGTGAGCGACGACGGCGTGATTCGCGTACCGGCGCTGCACCTGGAGCGAGTCGTCGACCCGGTTGGCGCGGGCGACGGTTTCGCGGCCGGTTTCCTCAGCGGACAGCTTCGCGGCTGGGACTTGCGGGAGTCGATGCGCCTCGGTGCGATCGTTGGCGCCGCGGCGATGAGCGTCAGTGGAGACGTGGAGGGATTGCCAACCTGGGAAGAAGCGCAGGCCCTCGAATCGAGCCGCGACGTCGCCCGCTAGTCCGCTTGTGCCCAGGTGAGCGATCGCGGGCCAAGGTCAGACCGGGGCCGTCGCGATGCCCTGGTGTGTTCGATGGCACAACGAATGCGGAGCTTCCGCGATGTGATCGAGCGCACTGCAAGGGAGGTGGGTCATGGCCCTGCGCCGAAGGCGAACGAATCTCCACTCCTGGTTGAGGCCAATTCGCTGGGAAGGCGAGATCCAGGCGCGGCAGCTGCCGGTGGACGTCGACGTCGAGTCGGATCGCGTCGTGATTCGAGCTCACCTTCCGGGCTTTACGGCGGACGAGATTGATGTGAGGGCCACCCAGCGCGAGGTGACGATCGGAACGCATCGCGCGCCGCCGAGCACGCCGGGTCAGCGGGTGACCCACGAGGTATATCAGGGCAACTGGTTTCGACGCATTCGCCTGGCCCAGCCGGTCCGCCCGGACCTTGCACTGGTCACCTACGAAAACGGCGAGCTGACGATTTGCCTACCCCGCGCTATGCCGGCGCGATCGATCGTGCTTAATCTGCCTGGCTCGCAGGTGTTCGAGCGACCGGAGATTCCCATGCGAACGTCGGCCGACGTGTCGCCCCCCGGTCCCGGCCCGCACGACACGGTGTTCAAGCCCTGATCTGCTGAAGATCTTCGAGGACGTTCACGCTCCCCCAAGAGTTCGGCAATCCGACTGTTGGCGTTGGCGCGACTGTCGGCTGGTTGAGTGCCTCGGCGTACCGACCCCGGACGAGCGCCTTGCTTTCTTCCGCAGCCGCCAAGCCTTCCCTGCCGCGTTCCTGGCTCGCACCATCGAGGATGTTATACTGTAAGCCGGTTTTCGTAGACGTAGCTTGTTTCCTCGAAAGGGAACCCGTCGAATTCGACGGAGAGCCCTTCAGACAGAAAGCCAAGATAAGGCGGCAGGAATGGATCAGAGCGCGATTGGATTGATTGGCCTGGCGGTCATGGGGGAGAACCTTGCGCTGAACATGGAGCACCATGGATTCAGCGTGTCGGTCTACAATCGGACGGCGGAGCGCACTCGTCAGCTGGCCGAAGGACGAGGGCGCGGCAAGAAATTACACCCGACGTATGATATGGCCGAGTTCGTCAAGTCGCTCGCCCCCCCTCGGCGCATCTTCCTGATGGTGCAGGCTGGCGCGCCGGTCGACGCGGTCCTCGCGCAGTTAAAGCCGCTGCTGGCCCCCGGCGACATCGTGATGGACGGCGGAAACTCCTTCTACAAAGATACCAATCGCCGCTCCAAGGATCTGGAAGCAGCGGGCTTCCATTATTTTGGCGTTGGCGTCAGCGGCGGCGAGGCCGGCGCGCTGAACGGTCCTTGCATCATGCCCGGTGGAACCCGTGAGGCGTATCCGCTGGTCGAGCCGATTCTGACGACTATCGCCGCCCAGGTTGTCGATGGTCCGTGCTGCGCCTACATGGGGCCGGGCTCGGCCGGCCACTACGTCAAGATGGTCCACAACGGGTGCGAATACGCGGTGATGCAGCTGATCGCCGAGGCGTACGACATTCTGCGCGGCGGTCTTGGAATGAGCGCGGCCCAGCTGGCAGACGTCTTCGGACGGTGGAACGAGGGCGAGCTCAGCTCCTACCTGATCGAGATCACCCAGAAGGTTCTGTCGTACGTCGATCCGGATACCAGGCAGCCGCTCGTCGATTTGATCCTCGATCAGGCCGGCCAGAAGGGAACGGGCAAGTGGACGTCACAGGACGCGCCGGATCTCGGGATTCCGATCCCCAACATCGACGCCGCGCTCTGGGGACGCAACATCTCGGCGCTCAAGGCCGAGCGCGTGAAGGCCGCCGATTTCCTGACTGGTCCCGCCGCCAGCGCCCGGCTCGACGCATCCTTCGTCGAGGTGGTTCGCGATGCCCTGTACACCGGCATGATCATCTCCTACGCCCAGGCGATGGCGCTGCTTCGTACCGCTTCGCACGACTATGGCTACGATTTGAACCTCTCCGAGATCGCCCGAATCTGGAAGGGTGGCTGCATCATTCGGGCGAAGCTCCTCGATCCGATTCAGGCCGCGTTCCGTGGGAGCCCGGATCTGGTCAACCTGCTGTTGGATGCCGAGCTGGGAGGCCTGGTGAATCGCCGTCAGTCGAGCCTTCGCCAGGTCGTTCAACAGGCGGTCGGACTTGGAATTCCCACGCCAGCCTTCAATGCCTCGGTCGCCTACTTCGACAGCTACCGCCGAGCCCGGCTGCCGGTCAACCTGATCCAGGCGCAGCGCGACTTCTTCGGCGCGCACACTTACCAGAGGATCGACCGGTCCGGCACGTTCCACACCGAGTGGGAGTAGCCGAGCGAGACTTGGGGACGCTCACCACAGAGGTACGGAGGCGACGCGGAGAGCGCGGAGCTGTATTTTTGGATTCTTCTCCGTGGACTTCGTGTCGTCTCCCTGTCTCCGTGGTGAACGTGTCTCCGCGATACCCCGTTAGATCACGTCGAAGGCGTGAGGGGCGATCGGCCGATCGAACCGGAACGGGTTGTCCGATTGCGTTAGCTTCCCGACGAGAAGGTCGACGACGAGTCGACTTCCTCCGGCGCTTCCCATGACGCCGTGACCGCTGTAGCCGACGTTGAGGTGGAGGCCGGGAACCGGGGTCGGACCGAGGAACGGCTGGTGATCGCGGGTGTAGGCGTATTGCCCAGCCTGAAGAAGCCACTGGTTGCTGCCGCGCTCCCAGACCGTCCGCCAGAACGGACAGACTCGCGCGACGGCGTGTTCGCTGTTTGGATCCAGGAGGAGGAAGGCGAAGTCGTGGCTGACCGGAACATCCCAGGCCGGATCGGATGGCGGGGTCGTTGGATCCGTGAACATCAGCTGCGCCCCGTGGGACGTTGGGCGCCAGTGGCCGCCGTTGTCCTCGTCGATGACGAATGGCGCGTCGAGCGGCACCTCTGGAAGGTTCATCACGGTCAGCTTCTGGCGCCGGACCGTCGTGATCGGGAGCTCTAATCCGGCGAGCCGAGCGATCGGGCGGGCGAACGGGCCCGCGGCGACGACCAGGTTGTCGGTCGAGATGGCTCCGCGGTTTGTCTGAACGGCCGCGATTCGCCCTCCCTGCAATGAGAAGCCACTCACCTCGGTTGATACCACGAAGGTGGCGGAGCTCGCCTGGGCGTAGCCGTAGGTCAAGCGCTTCGGATCCAAAAAGCCATCGTTTGCCCGAAAACGCGCTGAGACGACCCTCTCGCTCAAATACGGAAACCGAAAGCGAGCTTCGCCTCCGTCGAGAAGCTCGACGTCGTCCACTCCCCAGGCCCGTTGCGAGGCCACCCGCTGGGCCTGGCGTTTCGCCGTCACCGGGCTGGAGGTGACGAACAGGTAGCCCTGTTTCTGGATTCCCAAATCGAAGTCACGCAGGCGAGCGATCTCGGCGAAGCTCTCATAAGTCGCGATACTCTCCAGGACCAAAGCGGTTTCATAGGGATTGTCAAACTGAGCGCGGAATCCGCCGGCGGCGACCGAGGTCGTGAGCGTCCCGAGAAGCGGCCGTCGCTCGACGACCACGGCGCGGAGACCGACCCTGGCGGCGAAGAATGCCGTCGCCGCTCCGACGACACCGCCGCCAACCACGACCACGTCGGCGGTCGGTGGGAGGTCCGTGGTGAGTTCTGGCACGTCAGCCACCTCCGGCGGTGCAAGGTTTCGGCGTCCGCGGAGACTTCTTCAGTGCAACCCCAGCTGCCGAAGGACGGTGTAGAGGACGAAGGACATCGTGATGCCGGTGATCGGACTGATCGCCCACCCGACGACGATGCCCCGGATCACCGGCCACTGAATCGTACGGCGCCCCCTGGCGAACCCGGTTCCGGTCATCGCGCCGATCAACGCCTGGTTCATCGAAGTGAAGAGGCCCTGGCTGACCGCGAGCAGGACGACGAGCGCCTGGACGAGCTGCGCGGCGCTCGCCATCGCGAGATCGGTCTTGACCACGTCAAACGCGACCCGCTTCAAGATACGCTGTCCCCAGCTCAGGGCGCCGATTGCCATCGCCAGGCCGCCGAGGAAGCCGGCGACCGTGGTGGTCGTCAGGTTGACCATCGAGAAGACTCCGACCGCGTTGGCGACGTCGTTCGCGCCGAGGGTTAACGAGGCCGCGCAGCCAACCGCGACGAGCAGTCCCGGTAACACCCGCGCGGCTGTTGCGACGTCGACCGTCGTGGTCACCCCATCGCGAAGGAGACGGGTCTGGGTGGCGGCGGTCGACGGGTCGACGAACAGGTCGA
>JAJPKB010000405.1 GCA_021323915.1 Chloroflexota bacterium
AGCCGCTCCGCTACGCCGCCTACCTCTTGGATCCGCGGCGCCTTGGGCGCGGAATGTTTGCCGGCGGGCGACTCGTCGCGCACGCGGCGTCTCGCTCTCGGGCTTCGGACTCGCTCTCGGTCGACTCGATTTCAGCTGGACGTCCCTTGCCAATCGGGGAAGGAAAAGGCTAACCGAGGGAATGACCACCAGCAAACCCGCGTATCGGACCGCCGGCATCAGAGCGCCAAGATCTCTGCTCCTCGCGATCGGCTGCGCGTTCTTAACCGCGGTTCTTTTGCAGCTGACCGCCGGGGCCGGTCACGCGCAGCCGAGCGGGAGCTCCTGGTCGAAACCGGTGCTACTGTTCCAAAGCAGTGACTCTATCCTCTATCCTGACATCACCGTGGACGAGGAGGGTGGAGTGCACGTCTTCTGGCAGCTCGAACGCGCATCCGGCAACTCGGCGCAGTCGTCTCAAAGGATGATCTACTATACGCGTGAGGTAAATGGACGTTGGTCGAGGCCGAGCGACGTCGTCGCATCACAGTCGGCCTCCCTGCCGACCGCGGCGGTCGATCACTTTGGCACCATTCACCTCTTCTGGAACGGCGAGGGCAGCGCGGAGTTTACCGCCAGCGCGCCAGTTAACGCGGCCGTCCTGGCCGGCGCGTGGTCGGAACCGACTTTTGTCGGAAACGGCAACGGAAATGCGCAAGTGGTTGCCGACGGGACCGGACGCTTGCATCTGGTATATCCGGGTTCAGGCGCCTCCGGGGTGGTCTACCAGACGTCGGTCGATGGCGGCGCGACCTGGTCGTTTCCGGTCACGGTCGCGACGACCGCGGGAGCGAAACAATCGGCCAATTTCACGCGCCTCGCGGTTGGCCCGGACGGCACCATCCACGTCGTCTGGACCGAATTCGAGCTACCCAACGGTTGGCCTCCCACCGGGGTCTATTACTCTCATTCGATCGATGGCGGCAAGACGTGGTCGAATCCGATCCAAATCGCCGGTCCGGGATTCGACCAGGCGAACGTTGCCGCTGGATCCAACGGGCTGGTCCACGTGGCGTGGAACGGCATGTCCGGAATCCAGTGGCGCTACGACCGCTGGTCATCAGACAACGGGAAGGCGTGGTCAAAGGCAGTCGTTCTGAAGACGCCCGGCCTGGGAGGCAGCGAGGGACCACCGCAGCTGGCCGTCGATGAATCTGGTATGGTCCATCTGGTGACCACGGACGGTAATCGGGTGTGGTATGCCTTCTGGAAGGATGGGCAGTGGAGCAGGCCGCAATACGTGCCGTCGGGAAACGAAGCGGGAATTCCCCCCGGGGACACGCCGGTCGACGCGAAGACGCGACACATCGAGCAGGCGGTCATGGCGCTTAGTCAAGGCAGACGACTGAACGTAGTCTTCTGGGATGAGCGGGACCGACAAAATCGCACCGACGTGTGGTACACGTCGAAGGATCTTTCAGCTCCCGCCACCGCGCCGACGCCGTTTTCGACGCCCTCGCCAGCCGTGGCGACCCGGCCCACTCTCGTTGCCAGTGCCGTGCCGTCACCCTCGGTGAGTCCTCAAAAGAGAGCCGATTCCGAAGCAAGCTTCACGCCGGCAGGGTCGGCGACCGACTCCAACTGGGCGATCGCTCCAGGGGTCGCGGCGGCGATTCTTCTGGTTGGCGGGGTGGCCCTTGGCACGATCAGATACGTCAAAGTGCGGTAGAAGTGATCCAGAACCTCCGGGATCTTTACGGACACCGCGATCTCTTGTTCGTCTGGACGTTGCGAGAGATCAAGGTGCGCTATAAACAATCCTTGCTGGGCGGAGCCTGGGCGATTCTCCAGCCGGTCGCGTTGATGCTCACCTACACGCTTGTCTTCTCGTTCTTCATTCGGCTTCCGAGCGGTGGCATCCCCTACCCCCTTTTTTCCTACACTGCTCTTCTCGGCTGGACGTTTTTCTCCAGCTCGATCACGTTCGCCGTTCCTTCGCTCGTCAATAATCTGAATCTCGTGACGAAGGTCTACTTCCCGCGTGAAATCCTGCCCGTCGCGAGCGTCAGCGCGGCGTTCGTCGACTTCCTGCTGGCGAGTGTGCCCTACCTGGTCATGCTCGTGTGGTATCGGGTGCCGATCTCGACAACGCTTCTGTGGATACCAGTCCTCGTCGTCGTGCAGTTTGCCCTCATTCTCGGCATCGTGCTGCCTTCGTCCGCGGTGCTCGTCTTCTACCGTGACGTTCGGTTCGTCGTCCCGTTGGTTCTCCAAATCTGGCTGTACGCGACGCCAGTGATCTATCCGGTCTCGGTCGTGCCCGATCGGTTTCGCGTGCTCTACGCGATCAATCCGATGGTCGGAATTATCGACTCCTATCGCCGGGTTGTCCTACAGGGTCTTCCGCCAAGCCCCGAATATCTGGGGCTGAGCGTAGTAATCAGCGCCACCCTCGCGTTCCTCGGCTACCACTATTTCAAGCGCTCCGAAGAAAACTTCGCGGACTACATCTAGCGATCCTTCCGAGCTCAGACTGGGGTGGACACAGCGTGCCAGCACTCGTCCGATTCGACAACGTCTCCAAACGCTACCGGTTGGGGGCCGGACAAAACGACCTGCGCGAGCTGATTTCTTCGTTGCCCGGTCGGCTGGTCCGTCGCGCTGGCGACGCGTCGGATCAGGACGACTTCTGGGCACTCCGGGAGGTCAGCTTCGCTGTCGACCGGGGAAGCGCGCTCGGGATCATTGGCTCGAATGGGGCTGGCAAGACGACGACCTTGAAGATCCTGTCGCGCGTTACCAGACCTACGAGCGGCCACGTTCTGGTCGACGGCCGGATGTCGTCCCTGATCGAGCTGGGCGCCGGCTTTCATCCCGACCTGACCGGCCGGGAGAACATTTACCTCAACGGCGCGATTCTCGGCCTGAAGAAGCGTGAAGTGGACGGCCTGTTCGACCGGATCGTCGGCTTCGCCGAGCTCGAGCGTTTCATCGATACGCCGGTCAAGCGCTACTCGTCCGGTATGTACGCGCGGCTCGGCTTCGCCGTGGCGGCCCACGTGAGTCCGGACATCCTGCTCGTCGACGAGGTCCTATCGGTCGGCGATCTCTCGTTTCAGATGAAGTGCGCCGAGCGTATGAAAGAGCTTCGGGCTCAAGGGACGACGATTATCCTGGTCTCGCACAACATGCGCACCGTGGACGCGATCTGCGACTCGTGTCTGCTGCTCAACCATGGGCGAGTCGCGTTTCTCGGGAGCCCGAGCGAAGCGATTGACGTGCACCTGGCGCTGAGCCAACCGACAAGCGCGAGAGATTTGAAGGGTGGCTCAGCCAGTCCGGATAGGGATCCGGGCAAGGCGGCCGACATCGTGCGGGTGGAATTGCTGGACGATCACGGGAATCCACGGGAATGCTACGAGATCGGGGAGACCCTGGTGGCGCGCATCCACTACGTCGCGCACCGACGGATCGAGGCGCCGTTGTTCTCGGCGGGCTTCTTCCGCGCGGATGGTCTTCACGCCGGATCGAATACTTCGCTGGGCTATCTCGAGCCGGAACTGATCGACGGGCCCGGCGTGGTCGAGCTGACCGTGCCGAACCTACCGCTGGTTCCTCACACCTACGTGCTGGTCACGTCGATCTGCGAGCGTCGGTCGCTCCGTGCCTACGCCATGGAGCAACTGGTATCCTTTCGGGGGGGCTCTTCTGGAGTACTGCTCGACGAGGCGTACGGAGTCTTCGTTCCGGAC
>JAJPKB010000063.1 GCA_021323915.1 Chloroflexota bacterium
CCCGGACGGTCGGACGGCGCAGCGGCGATTCGGTGGCCCACCTGGTCGCCCGCTTCAACCAGTGCGGGCTTGCCGCGCTCGAGCCGCGCCACGGGGGGCCGACCGAAGCGATAGACGAGAGCGGCACAAGAGCGGATTCTCCGCGAGGTGCGGCGCGAGCCGGACCGCGAGAGGGACCGAACCGCGACCTGGTCGCTGACCACGCTGCAGCACGCGCTTCGCACGGCCGCCGATGGCTTGCCGACAGTGAGCACCTTTACGATCGGGGCGGTCCTCCACGATGCGGGGTTCGGCTGGGGCAAAGATCGGAGTTGGTGCGAGACGGGAACCGCCCAACGCAAGCGCAAGAGCGGCACGGTGACCGTCCAGGATCCCGACGCCACGGGGAAAAAACTTGATCGAAGCGTCCTACCAGCAAGACGTCTGGCCGGTCTGGACCGAAGACGAGGACGGTCCGTACCAGACGCTCCCGTATCCGGGGGACCACTGGCATCCCGCCGGGCAGCCCGTTCGGTACCCGCACGAGTACATCCGGGTCGGGACGGCCAAGCAATTGACCCTGTTTTATCCCGCCACCGGCGAGGTCCGGGTCAAAGGGGTGGAGCACGCGACGAATGCCGTCTCCCATCCCTGGCTCCAGGAGGAGTTGAGCACCATCCTTGCCCGCCTGCCTGAGCCGACCGACGTGCTCAGTCCGAGGGAGAACCGCCCCCAGTGGGAGCGGTGGCAAGCGGACCTGACGGTCCGGATTACGCTCCCCGACGAACTGCCGCCGCTGCGCCTGTAGCTGGTCCTCGACAACCTGGTCGGGCACCTGACGCGTGCTTTCGTGCTGTGGTTGTTCGCCCATGGCATTATGCCGCTGGACACCCCCCTTGGGGGCAGTTGGTTGAACATGGCCGAATCGATTCAGCGCATCCTCACGCGCCGCGCCCTCGCCGGGCAGCATCCCCAGACACCCGACGAGATCATCGCCTGGCTCGAGGCAACGGCGCGGGGGTGGAATCGTGCGCCCACCCCGTTCATCTGGGGCGGCAAACGCCGGGCGTGCCGCGAGCGCGCGCGGGCGCGTCGCCACCATCTCGGTGGATCTGGTGCTTGTACCAGGCAACCGCTCGGTCGATTGAGAACGGCTTACAGGAACGTCTATGAGCAACACAAGTGACCCACTAGCACAAAAACGGGGTAGAAATCCGGGCATTCGACCACGAGAAATGGCGGTCTGCGGGGTGTTTCGGGCGTCAAATAGAGCACATTCTTACCAAGAATGTGCTCTGCCAACTGAGCTACGTGGGCAGCGTCGTCTGCGATCGAACAGTCCTATTTTACCGCATCGGAACGCGGGACGCGGGATGCCTTGACAGGCATGAGTTCGGTTGGTACGATCCCCGCCACCGGTGCAACGGCGTTGCCATTCGTGGAATCCGGACGCGGAACGCATCCGGGCCCGCACAGCGGTTGTCTTCGAGACGTCGCAGCGCGGAGACTGTCCGCGCGTCGTCGACCGATCCCTCCCGCCGCCGCGGTCTAGCGCCGCCCCGCTTTGAGGGTCAGAGAAAGAGATGCCCGATACGTTTGACCTTGGTTTGTTCGGCGGTGGCACCGCCGAGCCGCGGCCGCACCGACAGCACACTCAAGGAGACGCGAAGTGAGGCTCAAAGACAAGGTTGCCCTGGTGACTGGCGCCTCGCACGGGATCGGCCGCGGCATCGCGCTGCGGTTCGCCCAGGAGGGCGCCAAGGTGGCGGTCAACTATTTCACCGGCGAGCAGAACGCGGCCGACGCCGTGCGCCTGATCCGGGAAGGCGGCGGTGAGGCCGAGATGTACCAGGGCGATACCAGTGACACGCCGCGCATGCGCGAGATCATCGCCGCGGTCGTGGAGCGCTTTGGTCGGCTCGACATCTACGTCAACAACGCGAACGCGGGCCGTCGCGTCCCGGGAGCCTCGCGCTCTTACCTCGACGTCTCGGAGGAGCAACTCTTCGAGGGCTTCTACCCCAGCTTCAAGGCCGCGTACGTCAACGGTCAGCTGGCGGCCCGGCAGATGATCGCCCAGGGCGGCGGCGGTCGGATTATCAACATTACCTCGGTCCACCAGGAGCTTCGGGCCTGGACCTGGGACTCGATCTACGGCTCGATGAAGGCAGCGATTCGCCGGCTGACCGTTAGTCAAGGGCGCGAGCTGGCGCCACACCGGATCACCGCCAACGCGATCGCCCCCGGCTTCATCGACGTCCGCCTTTTCCCGGGCGAGCGCGGCGAGCGCTACGATCGCAACAGCGAGATCATCGACGAACAGGTGCTGCTCGGGCGCGGTCTTCCCGAGGACATCGCCGCCGCGGCGGTCTACATCGCCTCGGACGAGTCACGCTACATGACCGGAACCTGCATGCTCGTCGACGGCGGCATGCTGATTCCGGAGCAGACGGACATATGATGAGACCACCCGAGGACGTCGTCTACGTCGGCACTTACACCCGCCTTGGCCAGTCGGAGGGCACCTACGTTTACCGGCGTGACCTGCAGACCGGCCGCCTGACCCGACAGTCGTTCGTCCGCGACGTCGATCCTTCCTGGCTCACCTTCGACCCGGCCAGGCGGTTTCTCTTCGCGGTCAGCGAGGGCAGAGAGAGGACCGGATCGGTCTCGTCGTGGGCGATCGACGCGCGGACCGGCGACCTGACGTTCCTCAGCCGCCAGCCGACCGGCGGCGGCGAGCCGTGCCACATGTGCACCGACCCGGCCGGCCGCTACCTGCTGGTCGCCAACCACGAGGACGGTAGCGTCGCGGTGCTGCCGATCGACGACCAGGGGCGGCTAGGTCCTTTGACCGACCTCCGGAAGCACGAGGGCTTCGGCCCGGGGCCCTCGCAGAAGGGGCCCCATGCCCACTTCGTCACCTTTGACCCGCCGCTGCGGCGGGTGCTGGTGGCCGACAAGGGTATCGACAAGGTGATGCTCTACCGCCTCGACGACGCGCGCGGAGTCCTGGTGCCGGCTGTCCCGCCGTTCGCGCGGCTGCATGCCGGAGCGGCTCCGCGCCATATCGCCTGGCACCCGGGCGGCAGGTACGTCTACGTCAACGGCGAGGCAGACATGACCGTAACCGCCTTCGCCTACGACGCGCAGCAGGGAGCGCTAGAGGAGCTTCACTACCTCTCGACGCTGCCCGTGGGCGCGGCGAGAGAACACGTCTCGACCGCCCAGCTGCTCGTCGAGCCGTCGGGGCGCTTCCTCTACGTGGCCAACCGCGGCCACGACTCGATCGCGATCTTCGCGATCGATCAGACAACCGGCCGATTGAGTGCAGTCGGTCACGCGCCCAGCCTGGGGCGCACCCCCCGCAATTTCAACGTCGACCCGACCGGCACGTTCATGTACGTCGCCAACCAGAACAGCCACACGATCGTGCAGTTCCGCATCGATCAGGCGACTGGCGCCTTGCATCCCACCGGCGACGTCACCGAGATCGGTGGTCCGGTCTGTATCCTTTTCGCCTGATCGAGGCAAATGACGAGGGATCGAGGAATGAAGCGACGTACCTTTCTGACGGTGACCGCTGGCTTCCTGGCGTCCTCATTCGGGCCGGCCCTGGCGCCTCCCGTTCTTGCCGCACCGGTGGCCATCGCGTCGATCGACGCGTCGACGGTGATCCTGCAAGCAAAGCGCTACCTCGGTCTCCCGTACAAATACGGCGGCACCGATCCCACCCGCGCTCTGGACTGCTCGGCCTACGTGTCGCTGGCCTGGGGGATCCCGCGCCAGACGACCGACACGATCGGAGGCTGGGCCACCCGGATTTCCAAGGCCGAGTTGCTCCCCGGCGATGCGATGAACCTGGCTGACGACGGTCGGGCGGATCACATCCGGCTCTTCGACGGCTGGGCGACCGCCGACCGGACGATCATGTGGGTCTACGAGGCCGCCTGGGGCTTCGGCGTCAGCCACCACGTCGTCGGCTACGACGACCGCTACCAGCCGATCCGTCGCCTCGGCTTCACGCCCGACCTGCCGCTGCCCTCGCCGGTGATGCCCGTGGATTACGACCTGCCCCGGGGGCACTTCTTCAGCCAGACCGGGGGCAACGACGGACGAACCGGCTTCGCGGTCACCAACGAGAACCGGATCAATCTCTGGAGCGAGTTTCGCCGGCTCGGCGGGGTTGACGGTTTGGGCTGGCCGCTGTCGAGTCGGTTCGCATCGTGGGGGCAGACGGTGCAGGTCTTCGAAAAGGGCGTGCTGGCCTGGGATCCGCTGCAGCGGAGCGCGACGGTCGGGCCCCTCCCGGACGACCTGATCCTCGCCGTCGCGGCCGACGCGCTGACGCCGGTCGAGACGCCCCTCTTGGCCAGGCCCCAACCCCGATCGCTCGGGCAAGGGCGCGCGCCGTAGCCGAGGCCTCTCGCCGCGACGGGCCGCGCTCGGACTGGACTGATGGTAACTAGCCGACCGCGGGAGCTCTCTTCCGGCCAGGTTCGGTCAATCGCCGTCGGCGCCTTCCCACGCGAAGTCGTCGAGCGGGAAGATTGGGCGGGGGACGTTTCGGTAGGTGAAGCGGGTCGTGTTGGGACTCGTGATGCCCGGCGTGTCGACTTCGATGATCATCCTGGGAATGCGCTCCTGCACCTCAAAGGCGGCGCGGAACAGGTGGGCGGACTGGACGACGACGATCCGGCGGTCACGCGGCTCAATCCCGGCCGCGCGGAAGTAGGCCGGCGTCGTCTGAGTGCTCGGGTACTGGGTCAGCACGACGTCGGTTTGGCCGCTTCGGACGACCGCAGCGCGCCCCAGGTGCGCCTTGCGATCCCCGGTGACAAAGTCGACCTCCAGATCGGTGATCAGACGGACCCGGGCGCGCATGGCCACGGGATCGCCGTTGGTCGGCTCGTTCTTGCCGCCGACGCGCAGGTCGACCTCGCGGCCGACGCCGGCTTCCCAGGCCGCGTTGACCGACTCGGGATCGGCGATGAAGAGGGCGGCGTCGGGCCAGCCGGCCGCCTTGAGCCCGGCGAGGATGGCGGTGCCGTCGCCGGGGCTTCCGCCAGCGGTGTTGTTACCCTGATCGGCCAGGATCACCGGCCATTCGGCGGCGTGGATCGCCCGGTCGATGGCTGTCTCGACCGGCGTCAACACCAGCTCGGTTTGGGTGCCACGGCGCAGGCGCCAGGCGAGCCGGGCCAGCTCTCGGGCTCGGCGCCTCGCCAGGTCGCGGTCGCCGTCGGCGGTGACCAGGACGGTCATGCCGGTTGTGGCCGAGTCGGCGTCGCCGAAGCCGGCCGCGATCGAGACGTTGACGATGCCCGTCTCGCGCTCCATCTCGCGGCCGCGCGACATCAGCCAGAACATCGGCGGCTTGATCAGCGCGAGCGGGGCGGTGGTCATCGACATCAGGCCGGATTTGATCAGCACCGGCGGCTTCTCCAGGGCGACCACCGGTCGAATCTCGCCACGCAGCGCCCGCCCGAGAATGCGCGCGCCTTCGACGCCACGGTCGTAGAAGTCGGTGTGGGGCGCGGTCTTGTAGCCGATGATGGCGTTCGCGTGCTCGGCCCATTCTCGGCCAATGTTGGCGTGTAGATCGAAGACGACCACGATCGGGACGTCCGATCCGACAACGCAACGGACCTCGCGCAGAATGATCGCCTCCGGGTCGGGCACGTTCTCCGCGCAGGCCGCCCCGTGAAGGTGAAGCAGGATGCCGTCGAAGCGGCCGCGCGCGATCGGGTCGACGATATTGGCGCGAATCGCGTCCACCGCCTCGTCGGTAATCGTTCCGGTTGTCGGCGGGTGCATGGCGAAGAAGATCGGGATGAGATCCCAGCCCCAGGCGCGGCCCTCGTCGATCATTCCGCCCAGGACCGATCGCGTTCCGGTGGCGGCGCCGGTGACTTGATCGCCGACCCACCAGGTTCCGAGCGGCCCCCGAAAGTCGGCCAGGGTGGTTGGCCGAGGATTGAACGTGTTGGTCTCATGGTTGAATCCGGCAAGAGCAACCCGCATGATTCACCCCTTTCACCGGGAGAGTGAGCTTCGGCAAGGTGGCCGCCGGGAGATATTATAAGTGGTTCGGCCATACTTCGCGGTGCGACATGAATCGCGTGTATCAAGTCGGTAGGGACTCGCGGCCTGCCTCACCAGCGTCTGCCTCGTCAGGCACGGTGTTGCGCAGCGCAGACGCGGCGGCGAAGACTCGCCGGATCGCCACCTTGCCGGAGTCGTCTCGCGGGTGGGCCTTCCCGCCGTAGACGATCTGAAACGGGCCAACCGCTCGTGCGATCCCGCGCCGTCGATCGAGGTCCGAAAAGAGCAGGTCCGGCCGCTTGTAGGCGGTTGCGCGGCGAGCGAAGCCGATCGTGAAAACGTTCGGATCGACCGCGGCGCCGGATCGACGGGTAACCTCGGCGACGAGATCGTGCTTCGCCACCCGGCGCGCGGCCCGGATTTCCTCCAGGGGAATCCCCACGGAATGGCGGAGATGGAAATTGTCTTGCCGCCAGTCCGGCAAATAATGGTCGTACAGGATTGCCAACGGTGGCGAGATCCAGGTCGCCGCATGGACGCCGTTCGTGATCGAGTCGACTGGATAGGCGGGAAACATATCGCGTGATACCTCGCCGTGACGTATCGCCACGCCATTGGTGTAGCGGGAGAGCGACAGAGCGACCTCGGTCATGTTGAGCAAATTCCCCTGCTGAACGCCGACTCGACGAAGGATCTCAACTCGCTCATCGCCGAGCACCTGACGGACCAGGGGCAGGGGAAACTGGTCGTGGCCGGCTGGAACTGGCCTATGAGTCGTGAAGACGCAACGGTGCTGGACGAACTGTCGGTCTGATTCGTCGGGGGAGGAGGCCTGGCGCTCCCGGAGCCGCGCCTCGAGAAGCGCGAGGGTAAGGAGCGCGGAGTGTCCCTCGTTCAGGTGACAGACGTGAACGTCGGTATGACCAAGGGTCTCGATCACGGCAACGCCGCCGTATCCCACGACGGTCTCCTGACAAAGGCGGTAGTGTGCATCGCCCCGTAGAGCTCATCGAAGAGGCATGGCGACTTGAGTCTCCCATTCGGCGCTGCGGATCGATTGGCCGCCCTGTGACGTCCCCGAGCGTCGTGGTACGAAGTCAGGATGTCATTCGCGGGTTGCGCTACAGGAAAACGAGAGTGAACAAACGGTGACTGCTTCTCGATGGCAACCCCCGTTGCTGGAGATTACCTCTGCACGGGCGTGCCACGACTTTCACGACGGTTAACCCGCTCCGCAACCTTGAACACGGAGAATGTCCTTGATTGGGCCGGACAGGACGCTTGGTACGCGTAAGGAGCGATTAATGAGCCTTGGTCTTCGCGGGAGCACCGATCTCCCTGAACCTCGCGGCGAGACCGCCGGCACCTCCAATTCCCTGAGCCCGGGCGGGCTATCCATGCAGCGGGCGCAGCAACTCCTTACCGACGTTGAACCCAACCGGCTGGTCTCCGGCGACGCGCGTCCATCGCTAGTCGCCTGGCTCCTCCGTGCCTTCGCCGACCCGATGGTGTTGCTTCTACTTGTCGCGGGAGCCACTTACCTGGCCCTGGGCGATCGTTTCGACGCCGTCGTCGTCCTCGTAGCTGTCGTGCCGATCATCGCGGTCGGTCTTCTGCTGGAAGCGCGCGCCGAGCGCGCCCTGGACCGGCTCAAGCAGCTCACCGCGCCAACCACGACCGTCTGGCGCGACGGCCATCTCGTTGTCATTGCATCAGAGGACGTTATCCCGGGCGACCTGACCTCGATCCGGGAAGGCGACGTGGTCCCAGCCGATGGGAGGCTGGTGGAGGCAACTCAGATTACCGTCGATGAGGCGGCGCTTACCGGCGAGTCCTTGCCGGTTGCCAAAGATCTGGCCAGCGTGTCGAACGAGCGCATGGTCTTCGCGGGAACGACCGTCGTCTCCGGACGTGGAACCTTCGACGTGACGGCGACCGGCCCGCGCACGCGATCGGGCAGATCAGCCAGCTCGTCGGTAAGGTCCGTCCCCCGGCGACGCCGCTGCAGCGCACGATTCGTCGGCTGTTCTGGCAGCTCGCGGCAATCGCCGCGGGGTTTGCGTCGCGGTCGTTGGCGTGGATCTCCTCGCCGGACATGGCTGGGCCGCGGCGGTCATCGCCGGCGTCAGCCTGGCGATGGCTGCGATCCCCGAAGAATTCCCGATGGTCTACACCCTCTATCTCAGCCTCGGTGCCTGGCGCCTCGCCCGTGAGCGCGTCCTGGTACGCAATCTGGCCAGCGTCGAGACTCTCGGCGCCGCCACCGTCATCTGCACCGACAAGACCGGAACCTTAACACGTGGCCGACTGGAAGTGGTTGCGACCGCGACGACGACCGAGGTCGTAACCCCGGACAGGTTGGTGGCACCGGCGGAGCGGGCATTACTCGAAGCCGCGGTTCTCGCGTCGGAGCCAAGCCCGTTCGATCCGTTGGATAAAGCCATCCTGGCCTATGCGAAGGCGCGCGGAATCGACGTCGATGCCCTGCACGCGGCAGATTTCGTGGCGGATTACCCATTCGATCCGAAGCTGAAGTACGTTTCTCACACCTGGAAGTTGGATGGCGTGGTCCGTGTCGCGGCCAAGGGGGCGCTCGAAGGAATTCTTCAGCGAAGCCAGGTTTCACCCGATGAGCAACGGCGAGCGACCAGGTTCAACCACGAGCTCGCCTCCGAAGGCATGCGGGTCATCAGCGTCGCGGTGGGCACGCTGCCGGGGGAAAGGGCCGACCGCACCGCCGATGAGAAGCATCTCCGCTTCGTCGGGCTGATTGCCTTCGCGGATCCGCTGCGCGAAGGGGTCGTGTCCGCTCTTCGCGACTGCCGGGCGGCGGGCATTCGCGTCATCATGCTGACCGGCGATCACCCGGTTACCGCCCACGCGATTGCCGAGGGGCTCGCGCTCCCGCACGACGACGCGTCGCCGGTCGCGACCGGCGACGACGTCGACGCGGCTAGCGATGCCGCGCTCGCTCGTCTTGTGCACCAGGTCAACGTCTTCGCCCGGATCCGTCCCGAGCAAAAGCACCGGATCGTTCAGGCGCTGCGCGCCCAGGGTGAGGTCGTAGCGATGACCGGCGACGGGATCAACGATGCGCCGGCGCTGCGCGAGGCCGACATCGGCGTGGCGATGGGGCAGCGAGGAA
>JAJPKB010000294.1 GCA_021323915.1 Chloroflexota bacterium
GTGGCTTCCGATCTCCCCGTCAATTCATTACTAAGTTGATTCAGATTATTTGCTTTATACCACGCCTGGCTGCCGCGAGTCAATACTTTACGGGCGGAAGACGCTGGCTCCGGCGGAGCCGACCGGTCCATAGAGAGTTGCATTCGCTTCCGTTCGCGCGGTACACTCAGCGTGGCAGCTACCCTAGTCTTTTCGTTTGGAGGCGACACCGAAGTGTCTGACGTGACGATCACTCCCCGAAAGAACGGTCCGTACCGCGTCGAAGGGCCGATCAAGCTCGTGGATCCGGAAGGAAACGCGTTCACGGTGAACGAACCGGTCATCTTCCTCTGCCGATGCGGGCACTCGGGAAACAAGCCGTTCTGCGACGGAACCCACAAGACGATCGGCTTTCAGGCCGACACCAAAGCGCCAACCACGGCAGCGACCGAGTAAGAACACCACGAGGGGCGCGAGCGCGCCCCTCGTAACCTCGTGGCCGACGGCTTCTCAGAGCCAGTCTCGGCTCAGATCCATGATCTTCGGCTCTCGGTCCCACCACGGCTCGAACGTCGTCTCCAGGTCGATCTCCCGCTTCATCTGCGCGGAGCGGTAGGCCATCATCTGCTGCTCGGCGATGTGCAGACCGATCGATCCGTCGCAGCGCGGGCGTTCTCCGGACCGGATACAGGTGACGAAGTGGCCGACGATGTCGTCCTCGACCCGCGGCTCCGGAATCCTCGGCGCGTAACAGTGCTCGAGGCCGAGAAACTCGATCGGCTCCGCGTCGGGCACCGGCTTCAGGTCACTTTTGACGACGAGCGGTCGCCCCCACCGGCCGAGGAAAATCGCCCCATGTCGGCCGTGGAGGACGGTGCCGTTCTGCATGAACGACTGCGCCCAGTACGAACGCACGACCGCCTGCTGACCGGTCGCGTACTCCAGGATGATCGTCACGTTGTCGTCGACCTGCGACTCGACCCGGCCGCCGTCGCCGCAGAGGCGCCGGGGGATCAGGGTGTTGGCAAAGGCGGCGACCCGCCGGGCCGGCCCCATCAACGCGGCGACCCGGGCGAGCGGGTAGACCATCGTGTCGAGCATGGCGCCGCCTTCGGCCTCGCGCGAGTAGTACCAGTTCGAGCGGGGCGGACCGGGGAAGCTCAGATCGGCCTCGACGCCGGTGATCTTGCCGAGGTACTCTTCGCGAGCGTACTTAAGCGCGGTGAGGAAGGCCGGGTTGTGGACGAAGGGCAGCGCCATGAACGTCACCCTGGCGCGGCTCAGCTCGTCGGCAAGGGTGATCGCGTGAGGCCAGCGAGTAGTGAGCGGCTTTTCCACCAGGGTGTGCTTGCCGGCGCGCAGCGCGTCGATGGCCATCGGCGCGTGGAACTGATGCGGAGTCGTGATCACGACCGCGTCGACGCTCGGATCGTCGAGCAGCTTACGGTAGTCGCGGTACCAGCGCTCGCAGCCCTGCTCCTGGGCCTTGTTCCGCGCGCTCTCATCGTGCGCGGCGCAGGTCGCCACGAAGCGGACCCCGGGAAGCTGCTTCGCCTGATTGAAGAAGCGGGTGCTGATCTGGCCGCAGCCGATCATGCCCAGGCGAATCTCGTCCATGTGATGCTCTCCCAGCCGGAACCCCGGCGACGGAAGTGTACCATGGGGGACGACCGGCCGCCGGACATTTGCAGGCACAATATAAGGTAGAAAATATTGACAAACCTGCCCGGTGTGCTATGTTGAATGTGGAGCTGATCCGGCGGACGTCCGTCGGGCAGATCAAACGGCTGGCGTCGGCCTGGACCAGGTCTCCGAGGATGGGGACCTCTAACCGAGCTTCTCGCGAGGAGGCTTGAAGCAATGGAAGTAGCAACCTGGCTGACAATGGTGGCTTTCGCGTACGGGCTGGGGGTGTTCTGGTACGACTTGCTCCCGGGCAAGCTGCCCGATATGCCCTGGCGCGTGGCGGCGTATCCCTTCGCCCTCATGGTCCTGGCCGAGGCGTTCGTGCCGCTAGGCCCGAAGTTCCTCGACTTTCATCCCGGCTCGGCGGTCATCGCCGCGCTGATCGGCTGCATCATCGATTGGATCATCACCTATTTCCGGCACCCGCAGGCGATCGAATCTCTCGAAATGCGTAAGGTCATGGCTCAAAGCTAGAGGAATTCCCCATCCTCGGTGCGAACGACTCACGTGGCCCGATCGACCGATCGGGCCACGTGGCATTTTTGCCCAATGGGTTTGCCGGGCGGGCGAGGTCAGGCGGGCACCCTGGCCGCGTAAAGCACTGACCCGGGCAGAGAGACGTTACGCACGACGTCCGCCATGCGGGTGAGGGGTATCGGGAAGCGGGCCAGGGTCTGGCTCGGATCGAAGGTGTGGTCGGCGGTCGCCAGGTCCACCGAGGCTGCGATCTGACGACCGAGCGTTGGATTGATCACTCGGTAGATGAGCGCCAGGGCTTGCGCGACCGGCAGGGCCAGGTGCCTCGGCCTCGCGTCGCGACCCAGCGCGTCCTGAACCATGCCCGCGACCTGGAGCAGCGTCAGGTTCTCCGGGCCGCCGATCTCGATGACCTCGCCGCGCGTCGTCGGGTTGTCCAGCACCAGGGTGGTCAGCCGGGCCACGTCGTCCACCGAGACGAAGTTGATCGGGTTGTCGCCGCGCCCGACCACGGTGAATTCGCCCTTGTCGACGATCTGTCGGGCGATGACGTCGATCCGGGATTCCATGAACGATGCCGGCCGCAGGATCGTGTAGCCGAGCACGCTTTCACGAAGGTGCTTCTCGATCCCGTGTTTGATTCGGAGAAAGTCGACCGGGTGATCGGCACGGGCGCCAAGAGCGGACGTAAAGACGAAGCGCGCGGCGCCGGCCGCCCGCGCCATCGCGATCAGCCCGCGCATGCCGATCTCGTCCACGGTGTGCGGATTATTGTCGTCCTCGCCCGGGTAGCCGTGCGCGGCCACGAACACCAGATCGATCCCTCGAAGCGCCTGACGCAGCGATTTGGGATCCCGCAGATCGGCGGCCACCACCTCGGCGCCAAGCCGCTTGAGATCGTCGACCTTTTCCAGGGTCCGCGTCGTCACGCGCACCGACTTCCCACGGGCGAGCAGGAGTGCCGCGACGCCTCTGCCCAACCGCCCACTCGCGCCCACGATCAAGATCATCGTCAACCTCCATCGTCGCACAATGAGCCGCGTCTGTATCGCGATAAAATATCGTGCATCGCCGAACGTGTTTGGTCCGACCTCGGTTTGTTGAGTGTATCACCCGATCCGTCCACCGTGCGTAGTACCTTTTGGCCAAACTTTACATTCGGCGTCGGATGCGACTATGATCATGGCGTCATTTCGAACAGGTACCGCGTTGTGCTGAAACGATGGCTCCTCGGCGCATTGAAGGAGCGGCTCGGCCGCTCCCGGTTGTGAGCAACCAGCCGAAGGCCGCTGGTCAACGCTCGAGGACGTCGATTGGATCTAGCCGGGCCGTTTCAGGTCTTCATCCTCTGGGCGCATGCGATGGCGGCGGTTGCCTGGGTCGGCGGGAGCCTCTTCTACGCGGCGGCGCTGAACCCGGCCCTGGATCGAGTGGGGCGGACGCCGGAGCGTCAGTTGCTGCTGGCGGCCGTGGGGGTCGAGTTCCGCGACGTCGTGCGTCTGTCGATCCTGGTGTTCGTGATCACCGGCGTCATCCTGGCGGTGACCCGCTTGAGCCAGCCACGCGTCACCGTCGCCTACGTCGCGGTGCTCGCGGTGAAGGTCGCGCTCTCGCTCTGGATGTTCTGGCTCGCCGGGCGGGTTGGCAAGCCGACCGCCCCGGGTGGCTCCGGCTGGCTCGCCCGGCTCCGGGCAAGCTGGTGGACGCGGCCGCAGTACCTGATCCTGGAGATCGGAACCGTCGTCTACTTATTGTCGGTCGTGCTCCGCGTCCTCTTCGATCGGTCGGTGGGCGCGGCACTCTGACTCGGAGACATCGTTGAACGTCGCACTTTCGCTCGCCGCGGCGGCGATCAGCCTGATCTTCGCCTTCGTCGTCTACCGTCAATACGTCGACCGTCGACGCCCTTACCAGCTGGTTTGGAGCGTGGCGCTGCTGGTCTTCATGCTGGGCTCGTTCTGCCAGTTCATCGCCGAGCGAAACGGGTGGACTGACCTGATCTACCGCGTCTGGTACTACAGCGGCGCGATGCTCGCCGCCGCCGTCCTGGGACAGGGGACGATCTACCTGATGGCGCCGCGCCGTTTCGCCCACGCGTCGATGGGAGTCCTCGGCTTCGTGGCCGGCGTCGGGCTGGGGCTGTCGGCGGCGGTGCCGGTCGACCTGACCAGGGCCCTGGATCACGGCGCGGTGACCGGTAACGGCTTCCCGCTGTTCATGCTGCTTCTTCTGGTGCCGCTCAACACCTACGGAACGGTCGCCCTGGTCGGCGGCGCGCTCTGGAGTGTCTTCAAGTTCTGGAGAAAGCGTACGATGGGGCGACGCGCCCTCGGAACGCTGCTGATCGCCATCGGCGGCTTGACCGTCGCGCTCGGCGGAACGGCGAACCGCTTCGGGATTCCCGGTCTCCTGTACGTGACCGAGATGATCGGCATCGCGGTCATCTTCGTCGGCTACCTGCAGACGGTGGCTCAATCGGCAAAGCCGACGGCGCCTCCCGCGCCGGTGGCGGTGGCGGGACCGACCGTTGAAACCTCGCGGCGCGTCCCGTGACGCCTCATTCGGCCGAACCGTCGGCCGCATCCCGGTGTTCGCGCTGCGGCGGCGATGTCGGGCCCGATGACCGCTTCTGCCCCGCCTGCGGCGCGCCACGACGAATCGTCTGTCCGTCCTGCGGCGCGCTGGCTGGTGACGGAGCTGGCGTCTGCCCCGAGTGCGGCGGACCGCTGCCGGTTCCGGTGCCGGTCCTCGACGCCGCCCGGCCGGTGCGAATCCCGACCTGGAACCGACGCGGCTTTCGTCTGCTGGTTGGAGCCTCGGTCTGCCTGCTGGCGATCTTCGCCGCGGTCGCCTGGATCTACTTCACCTCGCCCGACCGACAGAAGGCAGCTCCGGTCTCGCGCCTCGTTGCTCAGTCGCCGACGACGCTCGCGATCGGCTCCGGAGCGTCGCCCCTTGCCCTGATCGGCACCCCGAGCGGCCTGCTTGTCAGCCAGGACCAGGGAAGCACCTGGAGCAAGCTCCTGATTCAAGGCGGGGTTCGAGTGATTGGGGTCGGCGCGAACGCGCCGGCGCCGATCTACCTGGTGGGCGACCGCCTCTGGCGCGGAGATCTGAACGGATTCCAGGCAGTCGCGACGGATCTTTCGATCTCGTCGGTCCAGGCGCTGGCGGTCGATCCGTCTGATTCGAAGCGGGTGTATGCGGTGGTTGCCAACCGGGGGCTGTTCGAGAGCGACGACGCCGGCGCCCATTGGGCACGGATCGGCTCGGAGGCGCCCGCGGACGTGACCGGCCTCGCCCTGGTTGGTAGTCAGCCGCCGCTGTTCTTTGTCGGGACGAGTGGCCACGGGGTGTTCGCGAGCGCCGACGGACGCTCCTGGAGCAACGCGAACGGATTCGTGAACGGCGCGCTGCCCACCCAGGCCGTGCTGGCCCTGGCCTACGATCCGCACAGCGGCGACCGCTTCGTCAATCCGACCGGCGAGACGATGACCGGCGCGCTGTACGCGGCGACCGACCTGGGCGTGTTCAGGAGCATCGATCACGGGGAAAGCTGGGGATCGCTGCCGTTTCACCAGGCGGCGTCCGCGCTCGCCGTGTCCACGCTTGGCGATCGTTTGATGCTGGTGATGGATCCGAACGGCAACGTGTACCGCAGCCGCGACGGCGGGGTCAGCTGGTGACCCGCTCAGCGGCCGCTGACCGCAAGCTGGTAGGCGCGCTGAAGCTGAGGATCCTTGCCGGCGGTCAAGTCCTGAATCGTCATGTCCACGGTCACATCGGGGGTGACGCCGATCTGGTTCAAGACGCGCCCCTGACCGGTGAGTAATTTCGCAACCGCGACCTGGATGCCGCCTCCGCTGGGAAGGGAAAAGAGCTGTCCGGTTCCGACGCAGCCGGCGGTCTGGGTTCCGACCACTTTCGCGATCTTCTGGTCTTGAAGGGTCGCCGCGAAGATCTCGGCGCCCGAGCCGGTCCCGTCGTTGGTCAAGACCGTGATCGGCGGCAGGTGCGATCGGACCGACCCATCGGCGACGTAATCGGTCCGCTTGCCGGTCGAATCGTACAGATAGAACAGGAGCGTGTTCTTCGGGACGAACATCGAAAGCACCTGGGTCACCGAGTCGATCGCGCCACCGCCGTTATCCCGGACGTCGATGATCCAGCTTCGGGCGCCCTGTCGGTCGAGCGCGTCGAGGGCCTGCTTCATCTGTCCCGCCGCGTTCTCCGGAAAGCCGTAGAGCTGAACGTAGCCGACCTGATTCGGAAGCATCCGGTACTCAACGTTCGGTGGCTGAATCTGGTCGCGAACGATCGACACCACCCGGCTGGTCTGTTGCCCGACCGGCTGGATCGTCAGCTGCACCGTCTTCCCGACCGGTCCGCGGACCAGGTCGACCACGGCCTGGACGGTGTAAGAACCGATATCGTGACCGTCGACCGCCTTGATGATGTCCCCCTCTCGAAGGCCGGCCCTGGCGGCCGGGGTGCCGGAGAACACTCGCCAGATTACCAGCGGGTCACTCGGCTTGGTTTTTCGCAGGGACGCGCCGATTCCCCCGAACTGCATCTGCCCCTGAACCCAGGCCAGTTGTTGCTTGAACTGGTCAGGGGTGAAGTAGGTGGTGTGACAGTCGCCCACGCTCTTCGCCATGGCCGCGATCACGGCGTCGTCGGCCTGGCTCGGCGTGAGCTTCGACGAATACCGATCGATGGCGGTTTGGACCGAGTCGTGAAGGAGCGGAGTATCCTGAGCCGGATCGTTGGTGAAATGCGGAACGTCGACCTCGGGGGGAGTGACTCCGTCCTGGATCAGCGCGACACGCAAGCCGTTCACGCCGGCCGTGGCGACGGTGGCGGCGTTGACCGGATCGACCGACTTCTGAACGATGAGCTGGTAGGCGACTTCGATCGAGTCGCCGCTTCCGGCATCAGCGCCACTTCCGGAGCTGATCGTCGGGGGAGCCGGACCACAGCCCGACGCGAGAACGAGATAGGCCGCGAAAAGGAGGGCGCCTAACCTCTTCACTCAACCCACCTCGCGGCGACGGTCGCGCTCGACGTAGCGGGCGAGGATGAACGCGGCATCCGACAGGCGATTAAGGTAGCGGAGAACCTCCGGATTCGCCAGCTGGCCCCGGTGAGCCATCCGTGCGAGGTGGCGCTCGGCCCGTCGAACGATCGTA
>JAJPKB010000650.1 GCA_021323915.1 Chloroflexota bacterium
CTGATCGGCGACAACGGTAAATACCGACAGTGGTCGATAGCCGATCTGATCGGAGAGGCGCGCCGGGGCTATCCAGTCATTACTCTCGTCCGTTACGCGACGCTTCCCGACCACGCTGGCTCCAAGTCGACCAGCGACCATTACGTCGTGGTGATCGGAGTAAACGGACAGGGTTTGGTCATCAACGATCCGGCGTTCGAAGGCAATGGTGGCTTCCGCCGCCAACTTAGTCCGGACGCGCTGATGAACGCCTGGCGGGCGGCAAGTATTCCTCAGCAAGCGGTCGCCTTGCTTCCCCCGGCAGGCAAGCCGAGCCTGGCGATGCTGAACGCTAGAATCGGTCAGCTCGGTCAGGGGAGCAGCTCGGCCGCAGCTTCTCCGATTAGCGAAACGTCCCTACCAGCTCCTCCGCTCCAGCTACAACCAGCGCGAGTCGCTCCCGGGGCACCATCACCCACGTCATCGGCGACCGCGGAGTCCGCGAACACGGTGGCTCCGCCGCCTGGCCCAGCCACGGCCCGCTGGGAATCGAGCCTGAGCCAATGGAGGCATTCATCCCCGCCGGACGCGCCGGTCTCCGCGACCAACCCGCGAGCGGCGTCCCCGCGCCCCGGCGTTGCCACGCCACCCTCTGATCCCGGTTTGCCATTTCCCACCGTCCCGTTGCCTATCGCCGTGGTGATCGCGCTGGTCGGCATGGGCACCGTGCTCATCCTTACCCAGCCGGGGCCCGGCCCGGAGTGAATTCCGCGAGCAAATTGGCGACCGTCCTTGCTCTTTGGGTCGACACTCGCTATCCTCTTGATACCGGCAGGTCGGTGCTCAGGAGGGCATTTCCGTGTCAACTTCGGAAGCATATGTGATCGTTGGCGCGAGCGTGGCTGGCGGTCGCGCCGCGGAGACTCTGCGTCAAGAGGGATTCGACGGTAAGGTCATTCTCATCGGGGCAGAACCGGACCGACCGTACGAGCGGCCACCGCTCTCGAAGGACGTCTTGCAGGGTGCGGCTTCCGAAGACAAGGTGTTCCTGAGGCCCCCGGAATTTTACGACGAACAGGGGATCGAGCTCCGACTCGGGGCGACCGCGACGCGGTTGAATCCGAGCGACCGACAGGTGACTCTCGACATCGGCGAGCGAGTGAGGTACGACAAGTTGCTGATCGCGACCGGTGCCGACGTTCGCCGGCTGAACGTCCCGGGCATCCGGCTACCGGGGGTTCACTATTTGCGGACGATCCAGGATGCACGCGCGATTCGCGACGCGACCGGCCGATCTTGCCGCGTTGTCGTGATCGGCGCTGGGTTCATCGGGGCCGAGGTCGCGGCGTCGTGCCGCGTGAAAGGTGCCGACGTAACCGTCCTCGAAGTGCTCCCGGTGCCGCTCCAACGGGTTCTCGGCGATCGGATCGGCGAGTTATATGCCCGGATTCACCGCGATCGTGGCGTCGACCTGCGCTTGGGAGTCGGCATCTCCGAATTTCGGGGCAGCGGTCGTGTCGAAGAAATCCTGACGTCGACCGGCGAGCGGATTCCTTGCGACGTCGCGGTGGTCGGCGTTGGAGTTCAACCCGCGACCGGCTGGCTGGAGGGCTCGGGTCTGGCGCTACAAAACGGAATAATTGTCGACGAATTCGCCGCGACCAACCTACCCGACGTCTTCGCCGCCGGCGATGTGGCGAATTGGTGGCATCCGATCCTCGGCGAGCGGCTGCGCGTCGAGCATTGGGAGAACGCGCAGAACCAGGGAATCGCGGCCGCGAAGAGCATGCTCGGAAAGAGCGAAGCATACGCGCCGGTGCCTTATTTTTGGTCTGATCAATACGATCTGACCCTTCAGTACGTCGGTCACGCCAGCGGACAGGACGAGGTCATATTTCGCGGGAACCCTGACCCGCGTCAGCTACTTGCCTTTTATCTACGTGACGGTCAGCTCCGTGCCGCGATCGGAGTGAACCGGCTCAAAGATATCAACGCGGTGCGTCGACTCATGCGCAACCGGACTCCGGTGACCCGAGAACAGTTGGCCGACGAGCAGATCGACCTCCGCAAGCTTGGCCAACGGTGAGTCCGCGCGCCCGCTCAGCCGGACGGAGGCCAAACGACGCGACGGAGGACGTAGGAGCGTCGCGTTCCGACTCGTCGTCGGATACCCGAGCTTCCGAGAAGCCTCCTGCACCAAGCCCTCCGCCGGCAAGCCCTGGCGAAGAGGCGCTCACGTCTCCGCCGATTCGCTTTCGACTTCCCCTTCCGCCGAGCACCAACGGGCTTTACGCCACCGTCCGCACCCGCACGCGCGGCAAGTCCGGCACGCGACGCGTCTCGTCGACCGCGGCCAGAACGTTTCGCCAGGCGGCGCTCACCGCCCTCGATCCATTAGACGGCTCCGGCACGTTCGAGCCAACGCTGGGGCTGGCCCGCCGGGCGTATTGGAGCGCGGCGCTTTCGGTCTATTTCGCCAGCCCGCTCCGCCGCGATCTGGATGACGTGCTCAAGATCGCGATCGACGTGATCTGCGAGGGACTTCGAATCGAGGATAACCGCCTGGTCGACCTCCACGCGAGCAAATACCTCGCGCCGCTCGATCCCCGCGTCGAGGTCGAGATCGAGGCGTTTTCGGATTGGTCATTCGGCGATGAGCGCGTCGTTCTGCGGCCGGATGCCACCGGCAGGTAGGTGAGGTTCTGCGCGCCGGCGTCCCAGAAGGCCCGGAGTATGGCGAAGGCAGCTTGCCCTCGGGGTGCCAGGGCCAGCACGACGAATTTGTCCGGGCGCAGAACGGAGGCCAGGTCGCCGATCCGTGCCCGGTTCAAGCCCATCGATCCGAGCGTCCGCACCAGCTCAGGCGACCTGGCGAGCAGGATCGCGCTTCGAGCCAACTGGTCTCGAAAGGCCCCGATCGCATTCTGGGCCAGAGCCAGATCGTCGAACTGGCCGACGATGACCCCGCGTCCGGTCGTCCCCACCTGGCGTGTGCCGGTATGCTACTGCTTGAGCAACGCGCGAACGTCCTGCACGAGGTCAGAAGGTGAGAAGTCGACGTCGAGAATGGCGCGCTCGTTTCCCGACGGATCGATCACGAACGTCGGCGCCGAATGATCCACGATGTAGCTACCAGCGGGAATGGGAGTCGGGGTGGGAGCGCCCGAGGCGACAGCAGTCGCCCTTGCCTGGTCTGCGGTAAAAGTATCCCGTGCCGAGGAGGCACCGTAGGCTGCCCAAACCGGCTGAACCTCGGCCATCGTTCCAACCAGGAAGTGCCACTTCTGAAGCATATCCTTCTCGGCCGAGTATGCTCTGACTTGCGGCACCGTATCCCGCTCGGGATCTACCGTCACCGCGAGGATCGCCACCTTGGATGCGTCCGCTCCCAGCATTTCGTACGACTGGTGCAGCTTCTGCGTAATCAGCGGACAGGCGTCCGGGCAGTTGGTGTAGAGAAAGGTCAAGACGACAACTTTACCCCGATAGCTGCTGAGAGTAATCGGCTGGTCGAATTGATCGTGCAGCGTGAAGTTGGCGGCCGGCGCGGGAGGATTGATCACCGCGCCGGCGAGCCTGGGCGAAGCCGCTCCGAACGGCCCGATCTCTAGCAGGAAAGCCGCCACGATGATAGCCAGGATCCCCACCGCTACCAGTCCGGTCGCCAGCCACGGAGCCGGACGCACCGGTCCGGTCGCCGACGTGCTCTTCTTGCTTCCGGCTTGGTTCGCGGGTGAGATACTCAAACCTTTCACCTCACAGCATTTGACGGGGGCCAATCCAGGCCATACAATTATAAGCAACCACGCGGGAGTGGCGGAATGGCAGACGCGCATGGCTTAGGACCATGTGCCGCAAGGCGTGAGAGTTCGAGTCTCTCCTTCCGCACCAGAAGCCCTTAAAAATCAAGGGCTTTTTTCGTTTGCACCTGGCAAACGGTGCTGTCAGGATGTCGTCAAACTCTCGGAACCTTTTCTCCCGCTTCCCTCTGACCCGCTGCGGGCATTTGTGGCTTACTCGTCAAGTATAGCGGGCCCTCCTGCCCACAGCAATCCATTCGGTCGGCTTTAGACCAAGCACCCCGGCAAATCTTCCCGGGACGAGAGGCAGAGCAACAGGGTCGAC
>JAJPKB010000450.1 GCA_021323915.1 Chloroflexota bacterium
ATGGCGGATTCCGGGGTCCGCATCGGGGCCGCGGTCGGCGCTGGCGTGGGAATCCGCGTGGCGGGAACCGTGGTGGGCGACGCGGCGGCCGACGGTGCGACCGACGGCGAAGCGGCAACGACCGCGGCGACGCTCGGCGAGGGGGTAGCCAGAGCAGACGCCGCCAGGACCGGCGGCGCGGAGGATGGCGTCACGGCCGGGGCCGCGGCGGGCGAAGCCGACGACGAAGCAGCCGACATGGCGATCACGGTCGGCGCCGCGGTCGGCACGGCTGCCGGCGCCGAGCACGCCCCGACCAGGACCGCCAGGACGGCCACCACCCAGCGTAGCCTCGAGATCACGACGACACCCCCTCGACCGGCTATAATCACTGTTCAGGATGACAGGACGCCACCGCCCCGTCAATGAACAAGCGATAGACAGTTGAGCGGCAATCAACGGACAAAGGAAGATCGATGGCCTCGTCAAACAACGCGCGTGAGAGCGCGCTCACCTTCGCCAGATCCGAGCAAGGACGCTGCCTCGACGAACTGAAGGCATTTCTGCGCATCCCCAGCGTCAGCACCGAGTCGCGCCACGCCGCCGACGTGCGGCACTGCGCCGAGTTCGTGGCGGCGGACCTGCGTCGGATGGGCATGCAGCGGGTCGAGGTTATGCCGACCGGCGGCCATCCATCGGTGTACGCCGAGTGGCTTGGCGCGCCGGGCCAGCCGACAGCCCTGGTCTACGGCCACTACGACGTGCAGCCGGTGGATCCGGAGAACCTCTGGACCACCCCGCCCTTCGAGCCGAGCGAACGCGAAGGATATTTGTACGCCCGCGGCTCATCCGACGACAAGGGGCAGACGCACATTCACCTGAAGGCCGCGGAGGCCTATCTGAAGACCGTCGGCCGGCTGCCGATCAATCTCAAGTTCATCATCGAGGGCGAGGAAGAGGTCGGCAGCGAGCATCTACCGGCGCTGATTCGGGCCGAGCGCGAGCGCCTGCGCGCGGATTTCGTCGTGATCTCGGATGGCGCCATGTTCGACCGGGGAGTTCCGGCCATCTGTTACGCCCTCCGTGGCCTCGCCTACTGGCAGATCGATCTCGTCGGACCCAACGCCGATCTCCATTCCGGCGTCTACGGCGGCTCCGTCGCCAACCCGATCGAAGTGCTGGCGCACATGCTCGCGACGCTGAAGGACGACCAGGGGCGAATTCTGGTGCCCGGATTCTACGACGACGTGCGCGACATCGACCCGGCCGAGCGCGCGCAGCTTGCCCGGCTGCCGTTCGACGAGGAGAAGTTCAAGCGCGACCTTGGCGTCGAGGAGGTGTTCGGCGAAGCGGGCTACACCACGCTGGAGCGACGCGGCGCCCGGCCAACCCTCGAGCTGAACGGCATCTGGGGCGGCTTCACCGGCGAGGGCTCGAAGACGGTGCTTCCGTCGCGCGCTTCCGCGAAGCTCAGCAGCCGACTGGTTCCCAACCAGGATCCCGACCGAATCGGCGACCTGGTCGAAGCCCACCTGCGGAAGGTCTGTCCGCCCACCGTCAAGATAAGCTTCACCCGCATGGCCGGCGCTCATCCCGCGTTGACCCCGCTCGATCACCCGGCGGTCAAGGCGGCGGAGCGGGCGCTCCAGCAGGCATTCGGGAAGCAGCCGGTCTACGAGCGCGAGGGAGGGACGATTCCGGTCGTCGCGACCTTCGCCCGGGAGCTGGGCGCGCCGACGGTTCTGCTCGGCTTCGGCCTCAACGACGACCACCTCCACGCGCCGAACGAGCGTTTCCTGCTCGAAAACTACTTCGGAGGAATTCGAACCGTCATCGCGCTGCTCGACGAGCTAGCGAAACAATAGCCCCAAATTTTGAGAGTGAGAAAGTCGATGGGAAAGATACGGTTTGGCATCGTTGGGACCGGTGGGATCGCCCGGCATCACGCCGTCGCGCTGAAGGCGCTGAGTGACGAGGCCGAGATGGTGGCCTGCGCCGACGTCCAGGTCGGCCGCGCCCAGGAGTTCGCCGCCACCCACGGCATTCCCCATGCGTACGACTCGGCGCGGGCGATGCTCGACGCCGGCGGCCTCGACGTCGTCTGCGTCTGCACGCCCCATCCCCAGCACGCCGAGCCGCTGATCCTGGCGGCCGAGCGAGGCATCCACGGGGTTTCCGAAAAACCGCTGACCGCGACGCTGGCCGACGCCGACCGGGTCCTCGAAGCGGCGCAAAAGCACGGGACGAAGCTGAGCATGGTCAGCCAGCGACGCTGGCTTCCGGCGGCGCAGCGCATCCGCAAGGCGATCGACGACGGCAAGCTCGGCGACCGGATCGTCCTCGGCGAGTCCTTCTGCGAGATGTGGCGCGGACCCGAGTATTACGCCCGGGACGCCTGGCGCGGTCACTGGGACACCGAGGGCGGCGGGGTGCTGATGAACCAGTCGCCGCACAACATCGACTTCCTGCTGTACTACATGGGACCGGCCGAGGAGATCTTCGGCTACTGGGCCAACATCAACCACCCGTACGTCGAGATCGAAGACAACGCGGTAGCGGTCATCAAGTTCAAGAGTGGCGGACTGGGCATCCTCAAGGGCACGGTGAGCATGAACCCACCCCGACGGATTCACGGCGTGACCCTGGTCGGCGCCAGCGGCGCCACGGTCAGCCTCGACTGCTGGGAGTTCGCCACTGCCAGCAACGACATCTGGACGATCCCCGGTGACGAAGCGCGCCTCGAAGAGTGGCGCAAGCAGGACGAGTCGTTCGGAAGCGGCGAGCTTCCGAACTTCCACGCCTATCAGCTTCGCGACGTGATCGACTCGATCCGGAACGACCGCGAGCCGGCGGTGACCGGCGAGGACGGCCGCCGGGTCGTCGCGATCATCCAGGGCGTCTACGAATCCGGTCGTACCGGCAAGCCGGTGAAGCTGTAATTCCTTGAAGAGGGAGGAGTGAGCGCGGAGCGCTCACTCCTCCCTCTTCAAGGCCATATATTGGTGCTCGGCGAAGTTGCGGGCGGAGACGCCCAGCACTTTCAGGAAGCCCTCGGCGTCGGCGTGGTCGAAGCTGCCGACCCGCTCCATCGAGGCGATGTCCGAGCTGTAGAGTGAGTGGGTCGCGCCCTCGATCCCCTCGAAGAAAAGGTTGCCCTTGTAGAGCCGCACCGCGACGGTGCCGTTGAGCAGGGGAAGAATCGGCGCGAGTGAGGCAAGCGCGCTGGTAGTGGCGAGATCGTACCAGTAGCCCTGATAGATCTGAGTCGCGATCTGCCGCGAGACGCCCTCGTAGAGGTCGCGAGCGCGGCGGTCGAGGACGAGCTGCAGCAGATAACTGTAGGTCGCGCCGAGCAGCTCCATGCCCGGCGCCTCGTAGACGCCGCGCGACTTGATCCCGACGAACCGGTTCTCGACGACGTGGACGCCGATGCCGACGCCGTTTCCGCCGGCGATCCGGTTCGCGGCGTGGAAGACGTTGACGAGAGACATCTCCTTGCCGTCGATCGCGACCGGCATCCCGGCCTCCCAGCGGACGCTCACGACCGTCGGACGGTCCGGCGCGTCCCAGGCCCAGACGCCCATCCCTGGCTCGACGTGCGCGGCCGGGGTGCAGAGCGACTCGAGCTTGCCGGCCTCGTGGGTCAGGCCCAGGAAATTGGCGTCGGTCGAATACGGCTTCTCAACGGTAGCCCGCACCGGGAGATTGTGCGCGGCGCAGAAGGCGAGCATCTCGGCGCGCCCGCCAAACTCTTCGACGAAGGCCGGGTCACGCCACGGGGCGTACACCTGCATGCGCGGGGCGAGCATGTTGGTGGCCAATTGAAAGCGGACCTGATCGTTACCCCGGCCGGTCGCCCCGTGGTAGAGAACCTCGATCGAACGCTTCTCCAGCTCCCGGATGATCAGGGCCGTCGTGACGTAGCGGGCGATGCCGGTCGTGTTCCAGTAGCCGCCCTCGTACCGCGCCTGGGCCTGGATCACCCGGAGGCCGGCCCGGGCGAGCGCCTCCTGTCCCGGTACGACCGCCGCCTCGAGCGCGCCGCAGGCGAGCATGCGCCGCGGGACGTCGTCCAGGCTGGTCTCGTCGGGTTGGCCGAGGTCGACGACAAAGCAGTGGGGCCGCGCGCCTTTCTCGCGGAGCCAGGCGGTCACCGTGCAGCTATCCAGCCCACCCGAGATCGCCCCGCCGATGTCTTTGCCGATCAGCTCCTGGTATCGCAATTCGCTCCCTCGCCTCTCTTTTGACTGTGCTCAGTTGACCGGTATTGTACATTGCCTCGGATCGAAGGGCGACCCTCGAGAGAAACGAAGCCTCGTTCAGACTCGGTCGTGGGAGTTGTCGGACAGCACCGCCTCGGTCGCCGTCTCCTTGACCTGCTGACCCCGCAACGGAAACAGCACGTGGAGGCGAAGTACTTGCTCGCGACGGCGCTCGCCGTCGATTGATCGCATGCGCGCCTTCAAGACGTCGTTCAGAGCGATCATCCCGAGCAGCTTGCGTGGATTCGCTCGATCGACGACCGGGAACCGGGTCAGACCGGTCTCCGCCATCCGGTCCATCACCGCCCGCAGCGGCTGATCGGGATAGGCGACGACCGGGTTTCGACTGATCACGTCGGCAAGGCGCTGAGTGCCGCTGCCCGGCGACCGTTCCTGCAGAAGATGCTGAAGATCGCGCCGCGTCACCACACCAATCAGGCGAGCCTCGTCGTCGACGACCGGATAGAGCCGTTGGCCGCTGTTCGGGTGATCCTCGTCGCCATGCACCGATCGAGCGAGGTCCGCGAGATCGGCCTGCGCTGGCAGGGCGGTGATGTTGGAGCGCATCGCTTCCCGAACGAAGATCAGCTCAAGCGGGTCGACCGAGTACTCCTGACTGATGTGATAGCCGCGCCGCGCGATCTTCTCGGTCAGGATCGACCGCTTCAGCACCAGGCACATGACGGTGTAGGACACGAACACGGTGACTAGCAGCGGGAGCAGAGCGTTGAAGTCGCCGGTCGTCTCGAGGGTGAAAACGATGCCGGTGAAGGGGGCGCGGTACACGCCGCCAAGCGTCGCGCCCATGCTGAGCAGCGCCCAGAAGCCGGGCGACTCGCGCGGCAGGAAGAGCGCCTCGAGGCCGCCGAGGGCCGCGCCGATCATGAAGATCGGTGCGAGCACGCCACCCGACGTGCCGGTCGAAAGCGCGATGGCCCAGATGATCCACTTGACGACGAAGATGCCGAGAACCAGGTCGATTGCCACGTTGCCCTTGATCAGGTCGCCGATCACGTCGTAGCCGACGCCGAGGGTCTGGGGAACCAGCAGACCTCCGATACCGACCACGACCGCGCCGAGGGCCGGCCACCACATCCAGTGGATCGGCAGCTTTCGGTAGAGGTCTTCGGCCGCGTAGATCGACATCGTCAACAGCGCCGAAAGCAGGCCGCCGATCAAGCCGACGACGATGCAGCCCAGGTAGCCGTCGACACCGATGAACGTAGGAGCCGGCGGGGCGGGAAAGACCGGTCCCGCGCCGAGCAGAAACCGACGCGCCACCGCGGCGGTGCCGCTCGCCAGGGCCACCGGAATCAGGCTGCGCGGCTTGAACTCGAAGAGCAGAACCTCCATCGCCAGCAGCACGCCCGAGACCGGCGAGGCGAAGATCGCGGCCATGCCGCCCGCCGCGCCCGCGGCGAGCAGCGTCTTCCGCTCGGCGTCAGTCAGCCGCATGAACTGGGCGACGAGCGATCCGATGGCTCCGCCAGTCATGATAATCGGTCCCTCGGCGCCGAACGGACCGCCCGTCCCGATGGCGATGGCGGCGGA
>JAJPKB010000609.1 GCA_021323915.1 Chloroflexota bacterium
GACGCCACCATCGTGGTCACACCTCATCGTGCGGCTCGAAGATTTCTTCCGCCATTGGAAGTTGCCGAATTATAGGTGGGGCAATCTCCCTCTGTCAAGCTTGTCGGGGGATAGAGTATAGGCCCCGCCAAAAGTTCCGATTTGACAGTTTCGTGCACGCCCCCGAATCCGCATGGCGCGTTGTGTCACAGGCGGCCCAGGCGTATCACGTCGCGCGACTGGTCAACCGTCCGGAGTTGATGGAGCCGTTTAAAAGGCACGAATTGGCCGACGCCGGCGAGAAGCTCGCGCGGATGGTGTTCGAGGCGCCGGACCAGGGGCACCGGAGCGACATACCGGCGGCCAATCGGTGGGCGGAGGAGCTGGGGGGCTGACCGGATGGTTTGAGTGGCAGCGGGACGAGGGACGTTCGTAGAGAGCCTCTCATCTGGCGAAAAATTCGTCTCGCTAGGCACCACGTGCCCACCAAAAGGTCAGGGGCTTATCCCACGACTTACACATGACAAACTTTGGGCCGTGAACGTTTGGCGTGAACGGGAAGAAGTAGTAGCACGTGAACTGCTCGCCCGGATAGATATCGATAATCAAATGGCCGCCCTTGGCATGCAATGCGGGTTTAATTTCAGCATAGCGCGGAAAAGCGTAGGCGGTGAGCGTACAGCCAAACCAGCGGCAGGCCTTATTGTCTCGATTCTCGACAGTAAGCCAGAGGCCAAGACCTTCGGTCGATTGCTCGACGTCCTGGAAGACAACCAGAAGGCGCTCGCCTTTCGCGAGTGCACCTCTTTCTGCTCGGGCATCCATGCCCGCATGCCGAACTGGCAAAGCGAAACCCGTCTCCACGAACCCGGTCGAGGAGAGCGGAAAGTCGTCTTTACGGAATTCTGACGACGGGGAGCCAGTACGTTGCTGGCGCCGTGGGCTCGTGACCAACTCCTCCACGGCTTTACGGATTCCCTTCGCCACGTCCTCCCACGCCTCGTCGCGATTCTTCCAGCGGGTAATCGCCTTGCCGTCTTTCGGGAGGGCCTGGAGCTTCGCGAATGGTGCTCCCGTCCAATCGACCGGACGCAGGATGATCGGAATCACCCGCGCCTCGCCGGCGTCGTGTCTCGCGAGGGCCCGTTGCATCTCCTTCTCGTAACAGTAGTCAGACTGGAGAAAATCGGCACTTACCAGTAGTAAGACAACGTCAGCGGATTCAAGATGCTGATCGATGCTGTCTTTCCATTCCTGGCCGGCGGTGATTTTTCGATCGTGCCACGACTCAATCACCCCTTGGCGCTGGAGAAGGGCAAGGTGGGTTTCGAGCTTGGCGTGCATCCGCTCGTCTTTGTGGGAGTACGAGTAGAAGAGCCGGACAGCCCCGCCGGTTGGTCGTTGGGCATCTGCAGTCTCCTGTCCCGTTGAGTGTTGGAGAGCGTAGATCGGCAGCGCGTCGCGGACCGAGGAGAGTAGGGTCACGCCTTCCTGCAGCCCCCGCCGCAAGAGGTCCGGCTCGAGAGGGGACACGCCGTAAGGCCAGTGCAACCCCGAGAATTCGCGTGCGCGCTCGGAGGTGCTCAGAACGTGGCGGAGGACGGCTTCGCCAGTGTTCAGCCATCGGAGATACTCGTCTCTCATTGCCTCGGCTTGTGCGGGCCGGACGTCGAGGGAGCTGAGAAGTGTGGCACCTTTTGCGATCTGCTCGGTGAGAAGGCGTTCTGCTTCCCCCGGCGACACACGCAGAAACGTTGCTTGTGGCTCTGGCTGATTTGGAACCACCTAGCCCTCTCATTCAGTCCCGGCGTCCGGCAGCGCCCGCAGATCCGTGAACTCGGACGGCTGGAGCTTCTCGAACTCCCGCTGGGGCACCTTCACGTATCGCCAAGCCATGCCGGTCAGTAGGGTCGCGTTCTCGCACCAGATCTGCGCCGCGCGGTCCTTGCGCGCCACGTCCACGTCCTCGCGCCCCTTCGTCTCCACCAGATAGTGCGTCCCGTCCCGGTGCACCGCGACGAAGTCCGGCTCGTAGTAGCGGAGGTTACCGGCCACGTCGGTGTATTCGATCGCGAAGCCAAACTGCTCCGGGAGCTTGGCGAATGCGGCGACATCGGGCGCGTCTTCGAGGAACCGGGCGAAGCGCCTCTCGAACTCGTTGTCGCAGGCGACCAGGTTGAAGACGGTCCGGCTCGCCGAGATCGTCGGGCGCGAGTACGGGAACGGCGGGGTCTCTGAAAGCTTGTGCCCCTCGCTCAGCAGGCGCGGGGTGAGCGCCTCGATCAGAACGTCGCGGAGCGCACCGACGAACGTGCGGACGGTGACGTACTGGGCGACGTTGCTGGAGATCGCCTTGATCAGCGCGGGATCGTCGAGGTCCACCGGCTCGCCGAAGGCCCGGGTCGCGAGAAACTCCCGGACCTTGGGCGCCAGGGCCGCGAACTGCGCCGGCAGCTTCACCTCCTGGGCGATCCGCTTGGCATAGTAGGAGATGACCTCCTGGGCGGTCTGGGCCTCGGGGATCGTGTAGTCGCGTTCGATCAGCCGTTCCAGGGTGATAATGTCGTAGCCCTCGTAGTGGAAGGTCTCGGCCGCGGCGTCCCCCTCTCTCCGGGGGAGCTTGGGACAGACCAGCGCGGCAATATCGAGCGCGGCGATCTCCTCGGCGAGCGTTTTCTTGCGGGCGAGAATCGGACTGAGCACCGGGATGGTGATGTCACGGTCGAGCTTGGCCGGATCGGGCGCGATCGTGACGATGACGAGCTTGTCCTTCCCGACGGTGAAGGTCTCGAGTTCCAGCTCCTCGTCCTTTTCGAGCTGCTCGACGAAGTCGATGAAAGCTTTGTTGCCGATCACGTCCACGCGCTCGACGTAGCCGGGTGCGAGGTCGCGGAACATGAGCCGCAGGCCGCGACCGACTGTCTGCTCGGGAAGGATATTCGCCTTCGAGGTATAAGGCCGCAGGCCGATGATCACGGTGACGTTTTGGACGTCCCAACCTTCGCGCAGCATCAAGACGCTGACGATCGCGTTGACCGGACTTTCGGCCAGGTCGACCTCGCGGGCCACCTTCCGCGCCTTGTCGAGGTCGCGCTTCGACACTTCGCCCGAGTTATCGGTGTGGATGATCAGGAGATGGTCACCGCCAAACTCGGCCGGGTAGCGGTTCCGAAGGTAGTCGCCGACGTCGTCGGCATCAGCGGTGTCATTCATCATCACAAACAGAATCGGCTTCTTGCCGAGCGGGGCGAGCTGGTCGCGGTACTCGCGCCAGCGCTCGACGCCGGCGGTCAGGTAGGCCCGGTACCGCGTGCTGGCGACGTCCGAGGGAGCCTCACTGATCCCGGCGGCAATGCCCTTCATCGGCCGCTTGACGATGGCGTCGATGATCGCCTGCTTGAGCGGATAATCGTAGACCGTCCAGGTGAAGAGGGAGCCTTTGCTGTAGCGCGGCGTCGCCGAGAAGTCGAGCTGCCCGGCCAAGCCGGCCGCAAGCGTGGCGTGGATCCGCCGAATCGCCCTGTTCCATTCGCTCTCTTCGTCGTGGGTGTGGTGGGCCTCGTCGTTGATGACCAGGCAAGGAGCGCCCCGCGCGACGATGCGCTGGTCGAAGTCGCCGATCTCGACCGTTTTGGCCGGTGGCTTCGGCCCGAGCACTGCGGTCATGACGTCGGGTTCACTGCCGTTGTTCGATTCCGGTCGCTCGTAAAACTGCTGGATATTCGTCAGGTAGACCGCGCCCGCGGAGCTGGCTCGCTCGCCCTCCCCGCGCAGGTAACATTCCAGATCCCAGAAGACCGTGAGCTCGGGTGGGATGACCGGATCGGCGCGGAAGATGCGGCCGCCGGCGAAGTCCGTCCGGAGCCGCTCAAAGACGATCACGTTCGGAGCAAGAATGAGGAACGTCTGGGCGAAGTCGGCGCGGCCTTCGACGACGGCATTGAAGTACTGCCAGGCGATCGCCAGGGCCATCACCTTCGTCTTGCCGCTCCCGGTCGCCATCTTGATCCCGTAGCGGGCAAACTCGTCGTACTGGAGCAGGCGGAGGCTCGGTGCATTCGCTGCGAACGTTTCGAGAAGCGCCTTATGGCGGCGGATTCCAGCGACCTCGTAGAGGTAGATCAGCGTCTCCATCGCCGCGCGCTGGGAACCGTGGTAACGGAAGGCGCGGCCGTTTGGCAGGCGATGGTCGGTTCGGAACCAGTAGTTCAGGAGCAGGCGGGTCGTGTCGCTGATGCCCCGGTAGCCCCGGTCCCGCCAGTCGGCGACGGCCTGGCGAATCGCCGGCACGCACGGGGCCGTCTTGACTCGAGCGTCGAGCAGGCTCAGTTGCTCCGGACTGGCTCGACCGCGGGGCGCCATCTCAGCACACCTCGACCTTCAGGGTCTTGGTCGTGTCGTTGCCGAGGATGTCGATGACCTTGACGACGACGGTGTAGGTGCCGGGCTGATCGTAGGTGACGCAGGCCGATGTCTGCAGCGCGCGGCTCTGGCGCGTCCGATAGGTCTGCCACTGGTTGTGGAAGGTATCGCCGTGGTTGTCCCAATCGACCGCCCAGTAGTCGATCCACTGCGTCCACGTCGTGATCGCCCGCTGGACCTCTTCAGGTACGTCGTCGAGCGGGATGACGAAGTCGGTCAGGGTGAGCGTCACGCTCCGTCCCTTCTGGGCGACGTCCACCGCGAGCGCCGCCAGCTCGAAGAAGCGGATGTCGCCCTGCTCGACCGCTTTCTTTTCGAGGACCTCGCGCGGGATCCGGACGAAGCGCAAGTCAATCCTGGCGAGCGCCGCCTGCTGCCGCGCGACCTCATTCAGCTCGAAGGCGAAGTCCCAGCCGAGCACGTCCACGCCGTTGGTACTGGGGGCATCGGCGCCCGTGCCGATTGCGCGGCGAAACTCCATCGCGATCTGGGCGACGTCGCCCGGGCTGACGGGGGCATCGACCGTCCCGACGTGGACCAGGCGCCCGGCCTTGACGCCGTGCAGCCAGGTGTAGCCAGTGAGCGGACGGGCCTTGTAGAGGTCGAGGATGAAGCGACGGTAGGCGAGGATCCGCTCCTCGGCGTGCTCGCCGAACTCGGCCTTCTGCCAGAGCTGGCGCTCGTACTTGCCGAGGTTCTGGACGACGAAGGGACGGACGTCGGGGATCGAGAGCAGCCGCTTGCGGGTGGTGTGGATCGCAAAGCGACTCAGGTCGGCAACGATCCAGCGACGGTTCAGCTTCTCGGCGACGGCAGCGGTGGTTCCCGAGCCGACGAAGCAGTCGAGGACGAGGTCGCTTTCGTTCGAGGAGGCCTTGATGATCCGCTCCAGTAGGGCTTCGGGCTTTTGAGTGGGGTAGCCGGTTACTTCGAGAGACTGGTTGTGTATCTTGCTGATGTCGGTCCAGATGTCCTGCAGCACCATCCCTTCGTACTCATCCTCGAACCTCTTGAGTCGCGGCACCCCTTTCTTCGGCCAGTGTATTTTCCCCTCCCGGTCCAGTCGGTCCAACTCCTCGTGCGACTTTGCCCAGTGCCTGCCAATGCTTGATGGATCAATCCCGCGCCATGGCTTCCCCGAAGGGCCCTCTTTTGTGACTCCTGGCGCCGTGAGTGTCACTCGCTGATATCTCTTGCCGGTGGCCTCGTCTACTTGGTCGAAGAACAGCTCGAAGTACTCCCGGTCTGGCGATTGGCGTACCTCGTTCCACACCCAGGTATCCGACTTTGCATAGAAAAGGATAACGTCATGGATAATTCCGCATCGCCGAGAATCGCTATGGGCAAATGCCCGCCTCCATATGATCTCGTTGAGGTGTCGATCCACCCCGAAGACTTCGTCAAGCACTGAGCGAACGACGTGATTAAGATTGGGCCCAACGTGCACGTACATGCTGCCTCTATCCGCCAGCAACTCCCGCAGCAGCACCACTGTCTCGTAGAACCACTGGAGGTAGGAGTCGAGCCCCCGCCCCCAGGTATCACGGTAAGCCTTCTGCTCGATGACGCTCGGCTCTTTGGTGAACTCCTCGCCGTCGATCCGCACCTGGAGCGAGAAGTCGGCGCCGGTGTCAAACGGCGGATCGATGTAGATCAGGTCCACCTTGCCGGCGAACTCGGGCAGCAGCGCGGGCAGGACGTATTTCTTGTCGCCCCAGATCAGGCGGTTCCGCCAGTCGGGATCGCGTCCCGTCGTGAACAGGTCGAGCGTGCGCTGGCGCTCCTGGGCCGACTCGTTGACGGTTTCGACGGTCTGGAAGGGCAAGGCGACACGCAGGGGCGCGACCTTGCGGCCATCCCGGTCGTACTTACCTTCCCAAATAAGTTCGGTCACGGAAGCTCCTGCTGGTGTGGTATGTTGGCCAGCCTCGCAAGCGCATCATAATGCATCGGGTGCGGGGTGTACAGCCCCCGCCGGATCAGCGAGGCGTACCGGAGTGATACCCCCGTTGCCTCGATGATCCGTGACAACGGCACCTCGGCCAGTTGTGGCAGAATCTCCCCTGAGAAGCGCTCCCGCTCACTGGCAGCAGTCTCCCCGTGCTCAGCGTCCCACCGCGCTCGCTCCTCGGCACGTTTGGCATTCGTCTGTCCCCGCTTCCGTCCCACCTCGCCCCCGTGCGCGGGATCCTTCCCCTCGGCGCGCGCCTGCGCGAGGGCTGCTGGTCCGGCCGCCGCGAAGGTGGGAAGGAGCACGTCCGCATTGTGCGCCTGGAAGCATTCATCGCTGCAGAACTTCCGTTCCCGATTCGGCAAGACCTTCCCGCACTCGGGGCACACCGCTGGTGGCCGTTCCACGGTCTTCGCCGCGACTGCCACGTCGTGGCGTGCTACCTCGACGGTCTTATCCTGGGAACGTACGTGCACCCGTCCTGCAGAGCGATTTCCCTCGGTCAGCTTCGTCGGTAGGGCCACTTTCGGCTTGTGGCCCTTGATGAGCGTTTGGGCTACCCATTCGGCAACAGGTGCCACCGCCTTCGCCCAGAGCGGTTCCGTCTCGGCAAGTTCTCGTGCCAGGTTTACAGTCACTCGGCACACCCCGTCGTTCCGCTCGAAGAAGTCTGCCTTGGCGAACGTGCGATCTTTCAGCATCGCCAGCAACCAGGCGTCTACATCGGGTCGTACTGCTTCCATCACGTCACAGGCCAAAGAATCACGCGCCGGCTGGTCGGCGTGGAGCAGCCCGAGCCCAGGATCGAGCCCGACGGTGAGCAAGGCAATCCGCGTCTCGACTTCGAGGATGGCGTAGAGGTAGTTGAGCAGGGCATTGCTCGGTATTGCCGCATTGCGCGGAGACCGGGTGAGCGGCGAGGCGCGCGGCCCGAACGTCTGCCAGTGCGGGGGTACTTTGGCCACGTCACGGCGGGCGAACCGGACCGGGACGCTCGCCCAGGCCGACCAGTAGAGGCTCGCGGCGTGGGATTCGATCTGGCGCAGGTCGTCCGTCGTCAGCGCCGCATCGAGGGTGTCGGCGGCCACGTCCACCCGGTCGGCGAGCTCGCCCTGATCGAGGGAGCGGAGCACGCGGGCCTGCCCGGTGAGCTTGGCGCGGAGCAGGTCGCGCACGATCGCCCGCCCAGCGTCGGTCCCAGCGGCCAGCGCCTGTGCCCGTCGGAGGTGGGCGTTGTCCAGCCCGAGGGGGGCCGAGTCCAGGATCACCTGCCCGTCGGCGTCGATCTGGACGACAGCCGCGCCGATGTCGTGGAGCCAGCGCAGTGCCTCGAAGCTGATGCAGCCGGTGTGTCCAAGGATGACGAGACGCTTGAGGCCGCTCGTCGCCCGGCTGAAGGTCGCTGCCCGGCGCTGAGCGCCGATGCCGTCGCTCACCGCGAGCTGGCCGTGCTCGACGCACACCCGAACGTTGTAGCCGGTCAGAACAGCGATGCCGTGGTGAACGGGGATGGGCGCGGGGGTAGACGGTGGAGATTGATGCGGGGTAGACTCATTCTGCATAGAGAACCTCACTTTCTCTGTGCCACGCCCCCGGACTGGTACGAGCAGTCGCGGGGGCCTTGGTTTATGGGTTTGTCGCGTTTCCTTTCGGAGTCAGGATGACCCCAGAGACGTGAACTTGGCCCTGCCCCTCGAACGCCGTCCGCGTGATCCTTCCTTGTAGATGGTTCGCAATCCAGGTTTGCGGGTTTTCCAAGGCTCCGATAGGCCAATCTGATAGCATGACCAAGGCTAGGCCAAGCGTTGACACGACGCTTAGGCACGCATTGTTGATGATATCGCTTAACTCGGGCTCGGTGAATAGCTTCCCGAAATCCAGATCCGTGGCGAGATACGGTCTGTCCTTGAGGTAGCTTTGCAGACTACTGAGGTAAAAGAACCGCGCCCACTCGAAGAGGCTATCGCTGGGTGTTTCGACGTGCTGCAACACCAGGTAGCGTCCCTTGAACAGGTTTACAAGGTCTTCGGGAGACAACTGCCCGCCGATGGGACCCCTCGGCACTCCCGTTCCGCGCGGATCGAAGACCCGGCGTACTAGTGGGAGCAGTCGGTCTCCGTCGAATCTCCCCTGACTGAGCATCTGGGCGAGGCCCTCCTGCAGCGCCTTGCGGTCCTTGACCTTCGCCTTCGGGTGTCCAACCTGACCGATGAACTCTGATGCCGCATGTCGAGCGCGGGTCCACGATGCACCCTTGCGGGGTATCCCTTGAAACTCCCCCCACGTTTGTAGCGCGCGCCGGACTTGGCGCAGCGGTGCGTACTCATCGCCGAACCAGAGCCAGAGCCATACCGGAATGTTACAGAGGGGGCCGACGTGTGCTCCTTCCTGGCGCTTGGCAAGAAGGGTGATCAAGAGATGGTGCTGTCGTTCGGGCCAGTAGGCGATGCTTCCATTTTCGCGCCCGAGGCCATGCCTCTCGGGCTGATCCAGCAGGCCGAGCTGGACCCAATCGGTGATTAGCCGTCCGGATATCGTGTAGCCGGCCGCCTGTGCTTCGGCAATGAGATCCTGGCGTGTGTAGCGCCGTTCCATTAATCCTCCGAACCCGACTGGCGAGTTACATCTTACACCAAAATGGCCGCGAAATTAAGCCTCTGAGGCCTCGACACGAAAATCCTGCACCGCTACAGTGATCATAGACACTGCACGGCCAACGTCAAAAGCCGGGAGGAACGTCACGGTGACAACTGAACTCTCCCTCGCAGCCATCACTATCTACCCGGACCTCCAGCCGCGGGTTGGGGGTCTGGACCCGGCCCACATTCGCTCGCTGGAAGAGACGCCCGACGCCTGGCCGCCGGTCGTGGTCGTCCGCCACGAATCCGGCTACTTGCTGATCGACGGCTTCCACCGCCTCGCCGCGGCCCAGAATCTCGGCCGGCAATCCATCACCGCCGAGGTACTCGATCCGCCCGCCGACGGCGACCTGCGGGGACTGGCCTTCCGCCTGAACCTGCACCACGGTCGCCCGCTGTCCCTGGCCGACCGCCGCGCCTACGCCGCGCACATCCTGCAGACCCGGCCCGAGCTGTCGGATCGGGCCATCGGCGAGATGGCCGCCCTGTCAGGAAACACCGTCACCGCGATCCGCCGCGCCCTCGAAGCGGCTGCTCAGATTGAGCGGCCGACCGAGCGGGTCGGCCGAGGCGGGTACGTCTACCGGGAGCCCGACCACCAGCCGGGCGAGCTTCCTGACCAGGGCCTCGGGGCGACCTTGGGCGACGTGGCGGCAACCCTGTTCAGCAGCGCCGAGCGGGTTAGGCAGCGGCGGTGGACAAGCTATCTCCAGCGCTTGGCCACGGCCCTGTGCGACCAGTACGCCGTGCCGGGCTGGACGGAGGCCACCCTGGGCGACATCGTGCGAGGCTGTCGCCTCGTCCTCGGTGACGAGAAGGCCCGAACTCTCGCCCAGCAGCTTGGACCAAGCGCGCGGAACGTCGTCACCATCGCGGAATTGCTCGGCGACGAGGTGTCCGCTGAGGGCGACGCTGAGGAAAACACCGGATGATGCGCGGCTCGTCTAACCAGCAGGACACGTCGCAAGCCGGCGACGAGATGGCGGTACGAGACCGACCGCCGCGCTCCACCCTCAAAGTGCTCGCGGTGCGACCGGTGGTTTCCGAGGCCATCCGCTCCCTGATTGTCCGCGAGCACTATCTTCATTCGATGCCGGCCGCCCCCCGCTACTGCTTCGGGGTGTACGTCGGGGACGACCTCCAGGGCGCGGCCGTCTTCACGGCCGGGGCCCGCCTGGGTCACCACGTCGTGACGGGACGCCCTCAAGATGTTGTGACCCTGGCGCGGCTCTGGTTGAGCGATGCCTTGCCCGCCAATAGCGAGAGCCGGGTTCTGGGCTACCTTGTCCGCTGGCTGCGCCAGAACACTGTCCACAAGGCCCTCCTCTCCTACGCCGATCCGCTCGTCGGCCACGTCGGCACGATCTACCAGGCCGTGGGCTGGCTCTACCTGGGGCAGACCGATGGGGACGCCGCGCTCGATGTTGGCGACGGCACCGTGGTCCACCGTCGGACAGCCTACGATCGCTTCGGGACCAATTCGGTCGGGATGCTCCGGCGCACCGGTCTGCCTCAGGCCCGGTGGGTCCACCGTCCCGGCAAACACCGCTACCTGTGCGTCCTCGATGCGTCCTGGCGCTGGCGGCTGAAGCTGACCCCGCAGGAGTACCCGTCTCGGCCGCCGTGAGCGGTTACAGCCCCACGTGAGAGAGGGCCGGAAGCCCTCCCAGGCAATTGCTAGTCTTCACCAGTGGGAACGACGATAACCGCCGACACGGGATGCAAGCCCGGCCGGCGGATACAGAGTAAGGAGTAAGAACTCAGATGATCGTGTATGAATATCCTACGGCCTCGGAAGGCCCACGTCAACCGCGGCTATCCATCGCCGTGGTTTTGCAGTTCGCTTCGCACCACGAGTTCTGCCGGTGGCGACGACGGGCCCCCCACAAAGGCCTTCTGCCACGAGCGATTGCCCGCACTTTACCGTCCGATGCGGTTGAGGCGCCCAGATGAGCTGGAAGCCGCACACCGTCACCCGCGGCCCGCTCAAGGGCCAGTACTTCGCCACGCAACAGGGCTATCACAACGCCCTCGCGCGGACTAAGGGATTCCGCAGCTACGCTGCCTGGCGCGCGGCCCCGGTCAGGAAGCCCATCGGCAAGCTGTCGGCATCCGAGTACGAATCGCGCAAGTTTGCCTTGCGGGCTGTCAGCCTGATGCGGACCAAGAACCTCTCGCTGACCGAGGCGTCGCGGCAGGTCGGCATCGACCCGGCGACGGTGAAACGGTACGCCGGGCGGGGGCTGGACCGGGAGGGACGGCGCTACACCCCGAAGCCGTTCGACCGTCTGAGCCGCACCCTCCGCGTCCTGACCCCGGAGGGGCAGATCAGCCTGCCGATCGCGGATTCACGCACCGCCTCCCAGATCGGCCGGTACTGGAACGCCGTCGAGCACTACCTCGCCACGGGCGACACCAGCCAACTAGAGCGATTCAGGGGGAAGTTCTTTCGCGTGAATAAGCAAGCATATCCCTTCATTGTTGATACTGACCTACTTGATGACTTGGCCGCCGCCGGCGAGCTGCACTTTGATGATTTGTATGACGATGGAATCGCGGCCTAACACAACAGCCATAAGGATGGAAAAGAAAATGAACAGCAACGACAATCTCAAAGCCCTCGTCCGCGCCGAGCGCAAGCGTCGGACCTTGGGTAAGGCCCAACAGTGCGGATCGTGCGATGAAACTGACCCGCGCTGCCTCAGCCGGGTCGGCGACGTCGTCCTCTGCTACGAGTGCCAGAACCGCCAGAATGGCCGCGCGTCGGTCGAGCTCCACCACGTCGCGGGCCAGCACAACCTGCCCGACACCGTCCCCATCCCCGGCAACGACCACCGCGTCGCCAGCGACCTCCAAGTCAACTGGCCCACCGAGACGCTCCGCAACCCCGACGGCAGCCCCGTGCTCAAAGCAGCGGCGGTGCTCCGGGGCTGGTTGGACACCTTGCGCCTGATCATCGACCGCACCGTCGGGTGGATTCCGGACTTCCTGGAACGGCTCGACGCCTGGCTCAAGGAGCAGCTCGGCCCCCGTTACTGGGCACTCCCCGGCTTCCCGGAGACGATGGGAGGTGATGCGGCGTGAGCGCTCCCGCTCCATTCCTCCCAGCCGTCGTCCGGGCCTACGCCGTTCCCCCCACGGCCACGTCCAAGTGGGCGCGTCGGTCGAACCCGCCGCGCTGGCCCTCCTTCACCCTCGTCCTCGACACCGAGACGACGCTGGATCAGACCCAACGGCTCACCTTCGGCGTCTACCAGGTGCGTCGCGACGGGGAGCTGCTCGAAGAGGGGCTCATCTCCCCAGATGACGTTCCGCCGGAGCAGTGGGGAGTCCTCGAATCCTACGCGCGGGACCACCCCGACAAGCGTGGCCACCCGTTGGCGCTGCGGCATCGTCGGGACTTCCTGGAGAAGGTCTTCTGGCCGGTGGCGGTCAAGGGGCGCGGGGCCGTCGTCGGCTTCAACCCGCCCTTCGACCTCTCCCGCCTCGCCGTCGCGGCGAAGCCGGCCCGGCGCCGCTTCGCCGGCGGGTTCAGCCTGATCCTGAGCGACTACCAAGACAAGGAGGGACGCTGGAAGCCCAACCCGCACCGGCCCAGGGTTGCGATCAAGTCATTAGGCGACCACCGGGCGGTGATCGGCTTCACCAGCAGTTGGCAGCCGGACGCCAAAGACCGGATCCCCGAGGATTCCCCGAACGGCACGCCCCAGAAGGGGTACCGCTTCCGGGGCACCTTCGTGGACCTGCACACCCTGGCCCGCGCCCTGACCGATCAGACATTCTCGCTCGCGTCGGCGTGCCGTGCGTTCAAGACGCCGTACGGCAAAGACGACCGCCGCCCCACCGGTCAGGTCACGGCGGGGGAGGTCGACTACTGTCGTCACGACGTGTGGGCGACCTGGGAACTGTACCGCGCGCTCCGAGCCGAGTACGCGCACCACCCCCTCGCGCTGTCCGCCGACCGCGCCTACTCGACGGCGTCGATCGGCAAGGCGTACCTCACGGCAATGGGGGTCCATCTCCCCGACGTTCGCGTCAATCCAGACGTCGGCCTGAGCGTCGATGCCGTCCTCGGCCTGGCGATGATCACCTACTACGGAGGACGGGCCGAGTGCCACGTGCGCAGGGTGCCCGTCCCGGTCGTCTACTGCGACTTCCTCTCGATGTATCCGACGGTCAATACGCTGCTGGGGCTCTGGCGCTTCCTCACGGCGGAGAGGGTCGTCGTCGAGGATGCCACGGACGCGGTCTGCCGCTTCGTGGACGGATTGACCGCTGACGACCTGTTTTGCCCGGAGACCTGGACGCACCTGCCGGCCATTGTCGAGATTCAGCCCGATGGTGACACGCTGCCCCTGCGCACCCGCTACGACCCCACGGGAACGACGTTCCAGATCGGCGTCAACCACGTGACCAGCGACCGCCCGCTCTGGTACACCCTGGCCGACGTCATCGCCAGCAAGGTCCTCACCGGCCAGGCACCGGTGATCCTCCGGGCGCTACGGTTTCGCCCCGAAGGCCAGCAGGCCGATCTGCGCCCGGTCAAGTTGCGCGGTGCAATCTGCGTCGACCCGCGCAAGGGCGACTTCTTCCAGACGGTGATCGAGGAGCGGCAACGGCGCAAGAAGACCGACCCGACCGGCCAGCACTTCCTGAAGATCCTCGCCAACAGCACCGCCTATGGCATCTTCGTCGAGCTGAACCGCCAGGAGGACCAAGCCGCCGCCGTGGAGGTCTTCGGGTTGGATCACTTCACCGGTCACGTCGCGCACGTCGAGGAGCCGGGGCGCTTCTTCTTCCCAATCCTGGGGACCCTCATCACCGGCGCCGCCCGCCTGATGCTCGCATTGGCCGAAGCCGAGGTCACGAAGCGCGGCGGCACCTACGCGATGATGGACACCGACAGCCTGGCCGTCGTTGCCAGCGAGCAGGGGGGCTTGATCCCGTGCTCGGGGGGCCCCGAGACGCTGCCCGATGGCCGAGCCGCCATTCGCGCCCTGTCGTGGCACCAGGTGCAGGGGATCGTCGACCGCTTCGTGGCGCTCACCCCCTACGATCGGTCGATTGTGCCTGGCAGCGTTCTGAAGGTGGAAGACGAGAACTTCGCCCGTGATCCGGACGACCCGCAGGGCAAGCGGGTGATGCGGGATCGACGCGAGCAGCTATGGTGCCTGGCGATCTCGGCAAAGCGCTACGTCCTGTTCAACCTGACCGCGCCCGGTGAGCCGACGCTGCGCAAGTGGTCAGACCACGGCTTGGGGCACCTTCTCCCGCCCTGGCCCCGAAAGAGGGACGGGGCACCGAATGACGACTGGATTCATCAGGTGTGGGCGATGATCGTGCGGGAATCGCTCGGACTCGCGGTCCCAGAATCGGACTGGCTCGATCAGCCGATCCTGACGCGCCTGAGCATCAGCACGCCAACGATGCGCGACTGGTTCGAAGGGCTGAACGGCAAGAAGCCCTACGCGGGCCAGATCAAGCCACACAACTTCCTGCTGGCGGCCCACGTCGCGCCCTTCGGGCACCCGGTCGGCACCGATCCGGAGAAGTTCATCCTCATCGCGCCCTATACCGATGATACGCGCCGTTGGCGGCGGCTGCCGTGGATCAACCGGTACGATGGGACGCGGTACCGCGTCGAGACGGTGAGCGATGAGCCCAACCCGACCTCGGCGGTGCTGCTGACCTTTGGCGCGTACCTGCAGCAGTTCAAGCGGCACCCGGAGGCCAAGAGCGCGGGAGGCGACGGCTTGCCGTGCTCAAGACAGACGGTGGGGCTACTCCAAAGGCGGCACTTGCGCATCGGCTACGTCGTTCACGTGGGTAAAGAGGCCAACAAGCTGGAGCAGGTCGAGGCGGGCATCGTCAGCGACCAGGAGGAGGTGTACACCATCTACGACGACCCGTGGGAGGACGTGCGGTTCGCCCTGGAGCGGATGCCGGTGAAGGAATTGGCACGGCAGACCGGATTGTCACCGCGGGGGCTCTACAAGCTGCGGTACGGGTTGGATCGGCCGCGCGATGAGCACCGAGCGACACTGCAGGCAGTGGCGGCGGAGTGGGCGCGAGGTCAAGCGGAGACGCTCAACACTGGATTCGTGGTCACATCGGCAACGGATCGAGAGGTGCTGGCCACGTATAGGCTCCGCGGCGAGCGGGACGAGCAACGAATCGAAGAACGACGGGACAACGTGCACGCACGGCGACAACGGCGAAGGGATCTATATGGCGCAATTCAGGCACTCGGCGGAATTTCGCGCCATAAGGATGGCAGCCTCCGCGAGGAGTACCGACGGATTCCGAGGGCGCTGCGGAGTTCGCGAGGAGTGCCGCCGGATGAGATGGCAAATATGCTGGCGGAGCATTATCCGTGGTTGGGGATAGTCAGCGAGAGTGACTTGTACAGTGGTGTTCGGTGCTGATCTACTCTTGACATCAAAGCTGATTGGGACTTAATATTCTACCCCTCAACGGGGGAGGTGTTTGCGAATGGCCAAGGACCAGCACGTAGTGCCTCACGGAGAAAAGTGGGCTGTGAAGGGCGAAGGTAATAGACGTGCGACGAAGTTGACCCAAACCAAGACGGAGGCGTTCAGGGTTGCTCGTGGAATTGCGCGGAGACAAGGCTCGGATGTTGTTATTCACGGGCGCGACGGGAAAGTCCAAAAGAAGGATTCCTTCGGACGTGATGGCAGATTCCGTGGCGACTGAGCTGGCTAGCCACGGAGAGTTCGATGGCCCGCAAGCAGTCTAAGAAGTCGCGGCAGCCTCCCTTTATTCTCTTGGATCGAAACATTCAATCAGGCGTTGCCGCAAGTCTCAGCAGGCTGGCACGTTTTCTCCAGGTAGGCGACGCCGGAGTGCCGCACCGTTTTCGAAAGGATGCATCTGACCGAGAGATCTTCATGGGTCCGCGGCGATTCTTGTTCGTGACCCATGATCTTGACTTCCTACGACACGACCGACTCCCCAATTCTCACGGCGGTATCATCGTTCTGACCTGTGCACCAAGTAAGGTCGTTAGCGCATTAGCTTACTTCCTCACTTGGTGGGGTCCGAAGCGTCACCTTCTACGCCACCGGATTTTCAGACTGACAGAGAGTTCGGGCGACGAACTGTATCCGGACGGTAGCTTTGGACCGATCTATCGTGAGCCGCCTTCGCGACGTGGCGCGGTAATCGGTACCTGAAAACCAACGCCACTGGTCACCGTGAGTAGCCGCGTGCGGTGCGGTGGACCTTTGGGCTAGAGCTGCCGATCGCGTGCCCTCTGCCCACCGCTCGGCAGCACCCCCGTGTCCCCCTCGGCACGGGTCGGGCGGCGCTGCGGCCGCTGATCCGTGGACGTGCACGAAAGTGTTAAATCGGAACTTTTGGCGGGGCCTATATCCTATCCC
>JAJPKB010000172.1 GCA_021323915.1 Chloroflexota bacterium
GAGTGATACGACTCGCCGTTTCCCAGACCGGTTGCACCGCGAATCCCCCAGGTTCTCTTCCCTGTCTCAAGATCTCTGGGCGACGCGTCGGCCCATCCGGTCGACGACGCTCTTCCCGCGCATTACCGAACCTGAGTGCCGCGGTGTCGCCCTGGGCTTAGACAACCGGCTGCTCGTTCGGGTGAATCGAACGAGCAAGATTACCGATTCAAGGCCCACAGAGGCGGAAGGAGGAAATGGCTGTGACGGATACAGGCATTAAGATGCTCGCGGCTGGACTGGCGATCGGCCTTGGTGCCATCGGACCGGGCATCGGTATTGGCCTGCTCGTCGCCCGCGCCATGGAAGCGCTGGGACGCAATCCCGAGGCTGAGCCGGTGATCCGGCTGAACATGGTGCTCGGGCTCGCGTTTGCCGAGGCCATCGCGATCTACGCGCTGGTCGTCGCGCTGATTCTCAAGTTCACCTAAGACGTGTTCCGACCAGATCGGACGTCGCGTGTCCGGTCTGGTCAGTCCCGCCGCCCATCGCGCTGGACGACCGCCAGGCGGGAAGCGCGCAAGAGGAAAAGAGGACGACGTGGAAGCTCTTGGAGTTTCGGTAACGGGTCTGCTGGCGCAGTTCATCAACTTTATCCTGCTCTTGTTGATCCTCAGAGCGATCGCCTACAAGCCGATCTTGCGTATGCTCGATCAGCGGTCCGAGCGGATTCGTGAGAGCATGGAGCGAGCCGAGGCAGTCAAGCAACAGGCCGCGCGGACCGAAGAAGAGTTTGCGCGACGCCTCGCCGAGGCGCGTCGCGAGGGCCAGGAGATTGTCGCCCAGGCAGAGAAAATCGCGGATCGCTTGCGTCAAGAGGAAATGGAGAAGACGCGGCAGGAAGTCGACCAGCTTCGCGCGAAGGCGCTCGAAGACATCGAGCGGGAGCGCGAGCGTGCCGTAACCGAGCTACGAAAGCAGGTTGCGGATCTCGCTTTGTTTGCCGCTGGACGTGTCGTCGGTCGATCACTGGACCAAACTTCCCACTACCGGCTCGTCGACGAGGCTCTCGCCGAGGCCGAAAAACTCAAGCTAAATTGACCGGGAAGGAGAACCAAAAAGCACCATGGCGGCGAGCGGAGTAGCCCGGCGCTACGCCCGCGCGGTGTTCGACATCGCGCGCGAGGAGCGAGATCTCGACGGTTGGCTGCACGACCTTCGCACGATTCGGGAGGTGCTGAGGGAGTCGAACCTGACCGTGCTGCTGGATAATCCTGGTGTGTCCTTCGACGAGAAGCGACAGGTTATCGACGGCACGCCGCTGGGTCACCTCGCCACTAAACGGCGCAATTTCCTTCTCCTGTTGGTGGAAAACCGGCGGACGAGCCTGATCGACGATGTGTTATCCGTATACGAGGCCGAATTGAATGCCGCGCGAGGGATCGCCACCGCGAGCGTGACGACCGCGGTACCTCTCTCGTCCGAAGAGAGCGAGACCGTTCGACGCCGGCTCGAGCGGATCACCGGTCAAAAGGTCGTCGTCACGTTGGCGGTCGACCCTACGCTGCTCGGTGGCTTCGTCGCCCGCATCGGCGACCGCTTGATCGATGCCAGCGTCGTTGGCCGGCTCTCGGCGCTTCGGGCGAGCCTGATGGCTTAAGGAGGATAAAGAGATGGCAGTTCGAGCCGACGAGATTAGCTCGATCATCAAGGAACGAATCGAAAAGTTTGGCTTGCCGGTGATGGCCGTCAACGTGGGCACCGTTATCGAGGTTCACGACGGCATCGCCCGGATTTACGGACTCTCCGGCGCGATGGCCGGCGAGCTCCTGGAGTTCGGCGGCGGCGTCGCCGGTCTCGCGCTCAACCTCGAAGAGGAGACCGTCGGTGCGGTCGTGCTCGGCGACGAGCGAGGCATCAAGGAAGGTGACGAAGTACGAACCACTGGCCGGATCGTCGACGTACCGGTCGGAGAGGAGTTGATCGGGCGGGTCGTGAATGCCCTCGGCGAGCCGATCGACGGCAAGGGACCGACCGGAGCGACGCGGCGACGCGTGGTCGAGCGCATCGCTCCGAACGTGGTCGTGCGCGAGGAGGTGGACACACCCCTCCAAACCGGGATCAAAGCCATCGACTCGATGATCCCGATTGGCCGCGGTCAGCGTGAGCTGATCATCGGCGACCGGAGCACCGGTAAGACCGCGATGGCGATCGACGCGATTATCAATCAAAAGAAGGGCGACGTTTATTGCGTCTACGTCGCGATCGGTCAGAAAGCGTCGAAGGTCGCGACGGTGCTTGGAACCCTCGAACGCCTCGGGGCGATGGATCATACGATTATCGTGGCGGCGAATGCGACCGACTCGGCAGCCCTCCAGTACATCGCGCCGTATACCGGGTGCGCCATCGCCGAAGAGTTCATGGAGAACGGCAAGGACGCACTGATCATCTACGATGATCTGACCAAGCACGCGTGGGCGTACCGCGAGATCTCTTTGCTGCTCCGTCGCCCGCCGGGTCGCGAAGCCTACCCTGGCGACGTCTTCTACCTGCACTCGCGGCTGCTCGAGCGCGCGGCGAAGTACGATAAAGAACATGGCGGCGGCAGCTTGACTGCCCTGCCGATTATCGAGACCCAGGCCAACGACGTGTCGGCGTACATCCCGACGAACGTGATCTCGATCACCGACGGACAGATCTACCTCGAAAGCGACCTGTTTTACGCGGGTATCCGCCCAGCGGTGAACGTTGGCTTGTCGGTCTCCCGGGTGGGCTCGAAAGCTCAGACCAAGGCAATGAAGCAGGTCGCGGGACGGCTACGCCTCGACTACGCCCAGTACCGTGAGCTGGCGGCGTTCGCTCAGTTTGGCTCCGACCTGGACAAAGCGACCCAGGCTCAGCTCGAGCGCGGTGCCCGGATCACCGAGGTCTTCAAGCAGCCTCAATACGAGCCCCTGTCGTTCGCTCAGGAGGTCGTGTCGATCTGGGCAGTCACCAATGGCTATATGGACGACGTGCCAGTCGCGAAGATCCGCTCCTTCGAGTATGGATTCCTGAGATTTCTCGGATCCAATCACCCGGAGATCTTGCAGGCGATCACCAACGAGAAGACGCTGTCGGACGCCTCGATCGAGGGCTTGAAGGTCGCGGTTGCCGAGTTCAAGCAGACGGTGCCTTTCTAGAAAAACCCATGCGAGGATGGGGCGATGCCAAGCACACGCGAGTTTCGGCGGCGGATCCGGAGCGTCAAGAATACGAGCCAGATAACCAAGGCGATGGAGATGGTGTCGGCGGTGAAGATGCGACGGGCTCAGGAAGCCGTGTCCGCCAGCCGGCCCTACGCCGAGAAGATGGCCGAGCTGGTCGGTGGCCTGGCCCAGGTAACCGCCCACGGCGATGAGGTCGATCCGCTCTTGACCCAGCGTCCGGTCAATCGGGCCGGATTGATCGTCATCACCGGCGATCGTGGACTCTGTGGAGCTCTGAATGCGAACTTGATTCGCCGCGCGGCTCGGTTCATTCTGGACCAGACCGTTCCGGTGCAGACGATGGCCATCGGCAAAAAGGGACGGGACTGGCTTGCTCGCCACGGCGGGGAGCTCGTCGCCGAGGTGAGCGGCCTGCCCGAGCGCCCCACGCTGATGCAGGTCGCGCCGATCACGACCTTGGCGATCGAGGGATACCGTGCGGGACGGTTCGACCGCGTGGACATCATTTACAGCCGGTTCGTCAGCACGACGCGCCAGGATGCGGTCCAGCAGCAGATTCTGCCGGTGGTGCCGCCCGCCTCGATCGGGAGACCGGTGGATTACATCTTTGAGCCGGATCCGGCAAGCGTTCTGTCGATGCTTCTGCCTCGATACATCGAGGTGGAGGTGTACCAGGCGGTGCTCGAGTCATCCGCGAGCGAGCACAGCGCGCGAATGGTCGCGATGCACAATGCGACTCAGAACGCGCGTGACGTCGTCCGCGAGCTGACCCTGAGCTACAATAAGGCCCGACAGGCGGGCATCACCAAGGAGATTCTCGAGATCGCGGCTGGCGCGGAGGCGTTGAAGGCGTCCTAGTGCAAAATC